>JADJXG010000001.1:2673261-3008413 GCA_016715965.1 Saprospiraceae bacterium
CAAGGTATTTACATAGCAAAGTTGTTAAAGAGCAATAACTTAAGTATTAATAATAATGATAAGGATTGCTTATCGGCAGGTGATGTATTGAGCATTTTAAATTTACCAAGTGGCTGTACAGTTAGTTGGTCAAGTACAAAAAATATATCGTTTTCAAATAATGGGCAAGGGAATCCAGTAACTATTGAAAACTTGAATGGAAATACTCCACCAATACTAATCAATGCTACAATTTCGCACAGCAATGGTTGCTCAGAGCAAATATCTAAAGAATTTAAATCTTTGGTTGGAGTAAATTCTCCCTATTTTGTGATTAAGGAAAATGAAAAACCTTGTAGAATTCATGGGTTTTTATACTATGAAGGATACTATGAAACAGAACCACCTGTTGAGGTTGACTGGACAGTATCGAATGGAACTCTGTCGCCTGATTATGGGTACTATACAAGCGTAACGCCAGATGAACTAGGTTGGATTACTATTACTGCTACTTATAATGATGGTTGCTCAATACCAAGGTCTGTACAAAAAAATGTATTGGTAGAAAATTGTGATGATGGTCCGAAAATAACTATTAATCCGAATCCATCTGATGGAAATATTAATGTTCGAGTTTAAGGTATTGAAGACTTAATTAATGGGAGCATAATCACAATTATTGATGGTTTATCAAATGTTAGATTGACTCAAACTACAGATTTAGATCAAAACTCAATTGATGTAAGTGCATTAAATAATGGAATTTATTATTTGAACTGGACAGGCCCAAATTTTAGCCTTTCTTCGATTTTAATCATTAATAAATAACAAGAAATGAGAAGTCTTATTCATATATTACTAATATTATCTATCCTTTTAACAACTTGTTGTACCCCGGGAGGTGAAGAAGCGTGTGATAATAACCCATTTTATACTCCATTTTTTTGTTATGTTTATGATAAAAACACAAAGGAATCCATAGTTGGAAGATGCGTTAATTGCCCATATTCAAATGAACTGTCAACTTTGAGAAATGAATTTGGAGATACAATTTTGACTGAGCAAACAATTGATACAGATGGCGCAATGAAATTTTACTTAGCAACAGAACAAATAGACTCAATAAATAAAATGATAAAAAAATCTTACTATTTACATCTTGTAGATTTTAATGGGGTTGAAAGAGATATTGATACAATCAGATTTAAGTTTGAGATTACAAATAGTAATAATTGTGATTTATTTACATACAAGTCTTTTGAATGTTATTATAACGACAGCTTATATTTAACTAGCTATCCATGGAATAAATCGGGCGGAAGGGTAATATTTCATAAATAAAAGAAAACATCTGATAACAATGTGTATGACGAACATGGCGGCTAAACGCCGCCACGTCGCATACACTCGGCCGTTAGCGGGCAGCCTAAAAGACGACAACTAAACATAAAACGAACTGACAATTAAAGAGAAAATATGATTCCAGACTATCAATCCTTAATGCTTCCACTACTCAAACTTGTTGCGGACGGACAAGAACACAAATACAGAGACTTGATTGAAAGTTTGGCTATTGAATTTGAAGTTACAGACGAAGAAAGAAAAGAACTTTTGGCAAGTGGCAACCAAGCTATTTTTGACAACAGAGTTGGTTGGGCTAAGACTTATCTAAAAAAAGCAGGTCTTCTTGACTCTCCAAAACGTGCGACATTCGTTATCACTGACCTTGGAAAACAGACTTTAGCGAAAAATCCAGACCGAGTTGATGCAAAGTATTTAAGACAGTTTCCCGCATTTTTGGAGTTTCAAAACGCTTCGAGAAACAATAACGAAAGCGAAGAAGATGAAACAACAATAATCGAGAACAACGAGCAAACACCCGAAGAGAGTTTAGACAAAGCATACCAACGAATAAGAAAATCGTTAGCGTCTGAACTGCTTAACAAAGTTGTTGACCTCTCTCCTGCTTTTTTTGAGCGACTTGTAGTTGAACTTTTAGTTAAAATGGGTTACGGTGGTTCAATCAAAGACGCTGGAAAAGCAATGGGTAAAAGCGGTGACGAAGGAATAGACGGGACAATTAAAGAAGATAAACTTGGACTTGACATCATTTACATCCAAGCCAAGCGTTGGAGACCAGGAAATGTTGTTGGACGACCAGAACTTCAAAAATTTGTTGGTGCACTTGCCGGACAAGGAGCCAAAAAGGGAATTTTTATAACAACATCAAATTTCACTAAGGAAGCATTGGAATACACACCGAGAAATGAAACGAAAATTGTGCTCATAGACGGTGAACATTTGGCTCAACTAATGATTGACTACAATCTTGGTTGCACGACACAGCAGACTTATGAACTTAAAAAAATTGACAGCGACTATTTTGGAGAAGAATAAAACATACGGACAGACAGAAGGCCGACCCGCTAACATGCGTTTGGCGTCATGCGGGGTGAAATGGTTAAATTCAAGTGCAGTTTTTCAAATCAACTTTTGTGCTGGGTTGACAGTTTTGTGCTCCGAAAACCCGCACGAACGCCAAGCGCAAAACCGTTACCGGCAAGTGTAACAGACGACAGTGCAAATATTAAACGGACGACCAAAATTTGAGCATTAACACAAGGGCAAACCATTTTGAAAAGCGACCAACATATAGACCTTATTACTAACGGACAACGAGCAACCCGACACGCCGACCGACCCTATGTTTTTTATTTTTTTGCCTATGTACATTTTTTAAAAACAATTTTTAACCAACCGCACAAATGGCACATTTGGTTTTGCCCGACACACAAACCGACCCTTCGCGAAACCAAAAGAGCCATTTTTTGCCAACACACCCGAACGAAAAAATTTATACCTTTGCAGACAGAAAATATATGACAAGACAAATTTCCATAATGCTGATAGTGGTGCTTGGTTTCTTTTTAACACCAACGCTAACCTATGCTTGTGGAAAATCTCATACTAAAACTGAAAAATCTTGTTGCGACAAAAAAACTTCACAGACTGAGAAAAAAGACTGTTGCAAAAATCATACTGACAACAACCAAAACAATGACGGTTGCGGTGGAAAATGCAAAAACGCTTCTTGTCATTGCCCAACTGCTCCCCTTGCTTTTGCATTAACTCTTGATGCAGGAATGAAAAATCATATCATCGTACTCGAAAAGTTAACTATTGGCTATACGCAAAGTTATATTTCTTCGGGCTTTCATTCTATTTGGCAACCGCCTAAAATAAGCTGATTTCTTGTCTTGACAGCCATAGGTGTGTCCTATTGAAAGCGATTTAAAGGTTTTCAAAGTTTAAGTAATTTAGTAATCTAAAATTTTAAAAAATGAAATCATTAAAATATGTAATGACAGCATTGGTAATGTTGTCATTCGGAGTGAGCAACGCTCAAATTAAAAACGCCAGAACCGAAACCGTAAAAATTTACGGTAATTGTGGAATGTGTGAAACCACCATAGAAAAAGCAGGAAATGTAAAGAAAACAGCCATCGTAGATTGGAACAAAGACACGAAAATGGCGACCATTACCTACGATGCAAAAAAGACCAATCAGGACGAAATCCTGAAACGTATTGCCTTGGCAGGTTACGACAGCGATAAATTTCTTGCACCCGATGATGTGTATGCAAAACTGCCTGAATGTTGCCTGTACGAACGGGTAAACAAACCTGTTGTAAAAGCAGAACCGAAAACGGAAACACACGACCATTCAAGTCATGCGACATCTACAGAAATGCAGGAAGTAAACCAACTGAGATCTGTTTTTGACAACTATTTTTCATTAAAAGATGCACTGGTAAAATCTGACGGAAACATAACTTCCACAAAAGCAAAAGACTTGCTAACCGCTCTTGACGCTGTTCAAATGAATAAACTTTCAAACGAGGAACATACGGTTTGGATGAAAGTAATGAAAGACCTTGCCTTTGATGCAGAACACATTGCTGAAACCAAAGATGTAGCACATCAGCGAGACCATTTTATGAGCTTATCAAAAAATATGTACGAACTGATAAAAGTTTCAAAACAGGAAAAGCCTGTTTATTATCAGCATTGCCCAATGGCAAACAAAGGCAAAGGAGCAAATTGGTTGAGCAAAGAAAATGCTATTAAAAACCCTTATTACGGTTCGCAAATGCTTACTTGTGGTAGTACAGTTGAAACTATAAAATAACCAACAAAGCAATGAAGTGGTAAAATCCATCTTCATTGCTTTTCAAAGCAGAAAGAATATGAAAAAATATACTTGTCCGATGCACTTACAAGTGATAAAGGACGAACCGGGAAAATGTCCGCTTTGCGGAATGGATTTAGTTCCTATGGGTGGCAGTAAAAAAGAAACACACAGCCATCACGAACACCAACATCACGACCACAAAGAACATTCGCATCAAAGTGAAAACCATAATCATCATTCCGATAGTGGTTACGACAAACACGAAGGGCATCATACCCACGATTTCCTCAAACGTTTTTGGGTGAGTTTAATCATTACCGTTCCCATTTTGCTCTTATCGGAAATGATACAGCATTGGTTCGGTTTTACTATTGCTTTTCCGGGAGATAAATATGTACTGCTGACATTAGGAACTATTATTTACATCTATGGTGGAATGCCTTTCCTGAAAGGAATGGTGGGCGAAATCAAAGCCAAAGCCATCGGTATGATGACCTTGGTAGCCATCGCTATTACTGTCGCTTATGTATATTCTGTAGCCGTGGCACTGGGATTGAAAGGTATGGATTTCTTTTGGGAGTTGGCAACCCTTATCGTGATTATGCTTTTGGGGCATTGGATGGAAATGCGTTCTACTATGGCAGCTTCAAAAGCCTTACAGTCATTGGTGGCACTTTTGCCAAACGATGTTACTGTGGAACGAAATGGTGAAGCCATAAAAATAAAACTTGAAGCACTGAAAAATGGCGAAACCATTATCATCAAACCCGGTGAAAAAATTCCTGCGGATGGAACAATTGTCGATGGAGTTTCTTATGTAAACGAAAGTATGCTCACAGGCGAAAGTGTTCCGGTGAAGAAGGAAAAAGACGGAAAAGTAATTGCAGGTTCTATCAATGGAGAAGGAGCGTTAAAAGTTACTGCAACAGGTGTAGGCAAAGACAGTTACCTCAATAAGGTTATCAATTTAGTTCAGGATGCACAAGCAGCAAAATCCAATACGCAAAACCTTGCCGATAAAGTAGCTAAATGGCTTACTTATATTGCCATTGCAGTAGGCGTAATCACTTTTATTTATTGGTTTGGCAGTAGCGGAGATATTGCGTTTGCTTTGGAAAGAATGGTTACCGTAATGGTTACGGCTTGTCCACACGCTTTGGGTGTGGCTATTCCATTGGTGGTTGCTATTTCCACCACGCTTTCGGCAACCAATGGTTTACTCATTCGCAACCGAACGGCATTTGAGGCAACACGAAAATTATCTACCATTATTTTCGATAAAACCGGAACATTAACCAAAGGTTCTCATGCTGTTGAAAAGGTTATTCCATTAACCGATAAATATACTGCCGATGAAATGGTACAGTATGCAGCAGCCGTTCAGCAATATTCCGAACACCACATTGCAAAAGGTATTTTGAAAACGCTGAAGGAAAGAAACCTTGAACTATGGAAGTCGGAAAACTTCAGCTATATGGCTGGTGTTGGTGTAAAAGCAGTAGTACACGGAAAGGAAGTGGTGGCAGCAGGACCTAATTATTTCAAGCAGAATAATCTTACCGAACCGGAAACTCCCAAAGAAATCAATCAAAATATTGAAACCGTCAATTATGTTTTTATTGACGGTGAAGTTATCGGCATCATCACCTTGGCTGACAGTATTCGGGAAGGTTCGCAAGAAGCTATTGAAGAGTTAAGAAAGATGAACATCAAATCCATTCTGCTTACTGGCGACAATGAAAAAATTGCAAAGGCAGTTTCTGAACAATTAGGAATGGACGGCTATATCGCCAATGTATTGCCTCACGAAAAGCAAGAGAAAGTAAAAGAGTATCAAGCCAAAGCTGAAATAGTGGCCATGACAGGTGATGGCGTGAATGATGCACCTGCATTGGCACAGGCAGATGTAGGTATTGCAGTAGGTTCAGGTACGGATGTAGCTGCTGAAACTGCCGATATTATTCTGGTTAACAGCGACCCAAGAGATGTTGTAAAAATGATTGACTTCGGTAAACGGACTTATAAAAAAATGGTACAAAATCTCCTTTGGGCAGTTGGCTACAATGTGATTGCCATTCCGCTTGCAGCAGGTGTGCTTTACCCCAATTTTGTTTTAAGTCCTGCTATGGGTGCGGTTTTGATGAGTGTAAGTACCATTGTGGTTGCGATTAATGCGAGCCTTTTAAAAATTAATAAATGAAAATTCTAAAATGGATATACAAAATATTTTTCAAAAAAAGCTGTTGCCGATAACACTGATGCTTTTGGCAACAACTTCTCTTTTCGCACAAAAAGTTGTGCGATACGATTTATATGTAAAAGACACATTGGTAAACTATGCAGGAAAAGAAAAAAGAGCAATTGCAGTAAACGGTCAAATTCCAATGCCAACACTCACTTTTACAGAGGGCGATACTGCTGAAATTGTGGTACACAATCAGCTAAAAGAAAGTACATCACTACATTGGCACGGAGTATTTTTGCCCAATAAAGAAGATGGTGTGCCTTGGCTTACACAAAAACCTATTGAACCCGGTACAACTTACACATATCGTTTTCCCATAATCCAGCACGGAACACATTGGTATCATTCCCACTCGGGTTTGCAAGAGCAAATTGGAATGTATGGCAGTTTTGTGATGCTAAAAAAGCAAAACGACCCAACTTTTAGAAAAGGCATCGATGATTTACCAACCGTTCCCCTGATGATAAGTGAATGGACAAATTATAATCCCAATAATATCAACCGAATGTTGCACAATGCCAACGATTGGGCAGCCATTAAAAAAAATGCAACACAGTCATACGCAGAAGCTATTCGAGAAGGGCATTTTAAAACAAAAATCAAGAACGAATGGAAACGGATGTTGGCGATGGACGTAAGTGATGTGTATTATGATAAAATTCTACTCAACGGAAATCACACAACCGATTTAAAAACGGTTGACGGAAAAACCTTGAAAGCAGGTGATAAAGTAAGATTAAGAGTTTCCAATGGTGGAGCTTCGTCCTATTTTTGGTTGCGGTATGCAGGCGGTAAAATTACTGTAGTTGCCAATGACGGTAACGATGTTGAGCCTGTTGAAGTGGACAGGTTGATTATTGCGGTTTCTGAAACTTATGATATTGTTGTAACCATTCCTTATGACGGTGTTTCTTACGAATTTTTGGCAACAACCGAAGACAGAACACAATCTGCAAGCTATTTTATTGGCAACGGCATCAAGCAATTAATTTCTCCGCTTCCAACATTAAAATATTTTGAGGGAATGAAAATGATGAATGATATGATGAAAATGGACGGCAATCTGGACGATATGGGAATGAAAATGAGTCTGAACCAAATGGATATGAACGTGGTAATGTATCCCGAAATAACAGGAGAAGCGAAGCAAAAACAAAAGCAAGACCATAGTCAGCACAATGTGGACAGCGACCCAAACCGCTACAATGCCAACGAATTAGGAGAAATAAAGACCCTGAATTATGCAATGTTGCAATCGCCCCATAATACAGAACTTCCTAAAGATGCTCCGGTGAAAGAATTAAAATTTACACTTACCGGAAATATGAACCGTTATGTGTGGAGTATGGATAACCGGATACTTTCGGAAGTGGATAAAATACCAGTGAAAAAAGGAGAAATACTGCGTATTACCATTTATAACAACTCTATGATGCGCCACCCGATGCACTTACACGGTTTTGATTTTAGGGTAATCAATGGTAAAGGCGAAAATGCTCCTCTCAAAAATGTGTTGGATATTATGCCGATGGAAACCGATACCATCGAGTTTTTGGCAAATGAAGAAGGCGATTGGTTTTTTCACTGCCATATCTTATACCATATGATGGGCGGAATGAATAGAGTTTTTGCAGTTGATGACTATCAAAATCCACACTTACCCAACAAGAAACAAGCCTACAATAAATTGCAAAGAGAAAGTAATATGCTGCACTTTATGATTGAAAATGATTTTGCAACCAATGGGAACGATGGTGAAGCAATGGTTCAAAATGCAAGATGGAGTTTGGGTACAGAATGGCGGTTGGGCTATAATGATATGCACGGCTACGAAGTAGAAACGCATTTGGGACGATACATCGGCAAAATGCAATGGTTTATGCCGTTTATTGGTTTTGATTACCGATACCGAAAAATGGGAATGGACGAACACGAAACAAACTTATTCGGACAAAAGAATGAAAAAGATACACGCAGAGCTGTTAGTTTAGGTTTTATGTACACCCTGCCAATGCTCGTTAACTTTCAGGCAGAAGTATATCACGATGGAATTGTTCGATTGTCTTTGATGCGTGAAGACATTCCGATTTCAAAAAGAATAAGAGCAGGTTTTATGGTCAATACCGATTTTGAATATATGGCTGAACTAAAATACATTATCAATAAAAATATGGGAATACGAACACATTATGACAGCGATATGGGATTTGGAGTTGGACTATCATTGAATTATTAAAACCCATCAATTGCAAGCACATTGCCAAAGCCACACAAGCCAACGCTCAAACCAAAGCTTTGGCAAAGAGCTTGCAAAGCCGACTCAAGACAAAATTGTTTTAAAAAAATTCCCGACCCTTCAAAAAAAATTAAAAAACGTAACACACAACCGACCCGACAATGACACAAAAAACTCAATACTGACAATGGTTTGCAAAGACTGGCAGACAGAACACCAGCCGGTAACAAGGGTTTGGCGTAATGGCGGGCGAAGTGCTTCGTATGAAAGTTTTTGCTAAATTTGAACTTTGGTGCTTCGATTGAAGGGTAGTGCTAAAATGCCGCCACTACGCCAAGCCCACTTCCGTTAGCTGCCATTTTTTGACGATATTACTAAATTTGAAATATGATAACTCTAAGAATTGAACATAAAATAGCCAACTATGAAGCTTGGAAAAAAGCATTTGATAGTGACCCAATTAATCGAAAACAATCAGGTGTGAAAAGCTATCGTGTTTATCGACCTGCAGACGATGACTTTTTTATCATCATCGAGCTTGACTTTGATAACATCGGACAAGCCTTAGCGACACAGGCTGCATTGAACAAAATGTTTGGTAACATAGACGGCAAAATCATATTCGGCCCACAGACAAAAATTCTGAATATTATTGAAACAGTTGAACTTTAACAATAACCACACCATGATACTAAATCTTATACGTTTTTCGAACATCATTGTAGCGGCTCTACTTGCCGGGACAAGCTTCGGAATTTGGATGGGACTAAATCCTACCAACTATTCGCCTTCAGCTTACATAGAACAACAGCAAAATCTGGTTCAATCATTAAATGCATTGATGGTTTCCCTTGTTATTTCTGCAACTTTAGTGACAGTTGTTTCGGCATTTCTTCAACGTAGGAACAAGAGTACTTTTATGACATTACTTATTGCTGCATTTTTTTTTGCTTCGTGTATTTTCATTTCAAGGTTTGGAAATCTTCCAATCCAGACTGAAATGCTTAATTGGAGGACAGATTCTCTTCCTGACAACTGGATTTCGCTTCGTGACAAGTGGTGGTCGCTTCACATTATGCGGACAGTTGCAGAATTAATTGCTCTTGCACTTGTGGCTTGGACAACAAGTAAAACTGTTTTAAACATTAGCAATGAAAAGTAAAACGTCAGCTAACAGCGGTTTGGCGATATGGCGGGCGAAGTGCTTCGTAGAAACATTTGTGGTTAAACAAACTTGTTCTTCGTATGAACATTAGTGCTATAAATCCGCCACATCGCCAAGCCGCAAACCGTTGTTGTACGCAAGCATAAAAACAGACCATATGGACAAATTATCATTTAACTACGAAATTGAATTTAACGAAAACCATGTTATATCAAAGGTTATTGTTGAAACTTCATTTTCAAAAGAAATACGAATTCTTTTTAAAAAGTGGACAGGTTATGAAAGAGCATAAGACGCCTTTCCCAATTATAATTCACATAATACAGGGAAATTTAAAATTAGGTGTGCAAAGCGAAATGTATGATATGAAAGATGGCGATATTATTGCATTGGATGGTAACATTCCTCACAATTTAATAGCAGTTGAAGATTCAATTATACGCCTAACTCTATCAAAACATGATAAAGTAGAAAGAGTTAAAAGTGTTCTTGAAAACTAAATTGATTCGCAATGAGACAAATTGATAACAGAAGCGACATAAATATTTTAGTGAATAGTTTTTATTCAAAAGTAAGAGTAGACGAACTATTAGGGCCAATTTTTAATGCTCACATTTCAGATGATAAGTGGCCAGAGCATCTTGACAAATTGACTGATTTTTGGGAAACTAATTTATTTGGAGTTGCAAAATTCAAAGGAAACCCAACGCAAAAGCATATCAATGTTGACAAAAATTTAAATTATAGCATTGAACAAAAGCATTTTGGGAGATGGTTGCAAATTTGGTTTGAGACTATTGACGAACTTTATGAAGGAGAATATGCCGACAAAGCTAAAAACTCTGCTCGAAAAATGTCGACAGGACAATATTTGGCTATTTGGCAACAACGACCAGAAAATAAAATAGAATACTAAAATGCCTGCGTACAACAGCAGTTTGGCAAAATGGCGGGTTCAGTGCTAAATTGAACATTTGGTTTTCAAATGAACATTAGTGCTAAATTGAAAGTAAGTGCTTCTAAATCCGCCACTTCGCCAAGCTGCAAACCGTTAGCGGTCAGGCTACAACGACACCCAAACGACAATAATCATAACGGAATGACAACAGAAAAAGATAAAGCATCTGTTAGACAAAAGGAAATAGTTGCCCAGTATCTTCACGAGCTTGACAAACATTTGACCGACCTTAAAAACGGAATGGCTGACAAAACTTTTGAAATAAAGGATTTGGCTGAATTGCTATTTGTAAGTCCCAAACATTTGAGCAACACTATTCAGGAAGTATTAGGGAAATCGCCCTGCGATATTTATGAAGAGCGGCTTATGGAAATTTCTAAAGAACTTTTGCTTACAACCAACAACACCATCTCACATATCGCACAGACATTAACCTTTGACCCGTCTAACTTCACCAAATTTTTCAAGAGCTATGAAGGCAAAACCCCAAAACAATTTCGTGAACTAAATTCAAAAACTGAACTTCTCACCAAATAATCGGAACTTCTCACCATAACCAACCCATAATCTATTTGGAAATTTGCACCAACAAATTCAAATAGATTATGACAAAGAAAATTCTAATAACAGGTGCAAGTGGTGGCTTCGGAAAATTAATCGTATTTGCACTGTTACAAAAAGGTCATTCAGTTGCCGCTTCTATGCGGGACATCAATGGGAAAAACAAATCCATTGCAGACGAACTGAGTAAAGCAGGAGCAAAAATTATAGAAATTGATGTTACTGACGATACAAGTGTAAACAATGGAGTGCAAAAAGCCATTGCAGAACTTAATGGCTTAGATGTTTTGATAAACAATGCAGGTACCGGAGTTCTTGGAATGCAGGAGTTTTTTACACCTGCCGATTTTCAAAAAATATTTGACATTAATGTTTTTGGGGTACAACGAATGAACAGGGCCGTTGTTCCCTATTTCCGTGAAAAGAAGGACGGTTTGATTGTTTATACTTCAAGCTTGCTTGGCAGAATAGCCTTGCCATTTTACGGAGCTTATCAGGCTTCAAAATGGGCATTGGAAGCTCTAGCAGAAAATTACAGGGTAGAACTTTCTGGTTTCGGAATTGAAAATTGCATTGTAGAGCCGGGAGGATACCCAACTTCATTTAACGAAAATCTAATAAAGCCAAGCGACAAAAGTAGAGAAGCCGCTTATGGCGATTTTGCAAAAGTGCCTGAAATAGCACTTCAAAATTTTGAGAATGTTTTAAAGAACAATCCGCAACAAGACCCTCAAAAAGTGGCAGACGCTTATGCCGAACTTCTTGAAAAACCCAAAGGCGAAAAACCATTCCGTAAGGCAGTTGATTTTATTGGTATGGCAGAACATATCCAAAAATATAATGAACACCACGAGCAAATAATGACAGGACTTTACACAAAATTTGGAACACAAGGAATGCTGAGTGTAAAGAAATAAGTCAACGTGAAATATTTTCAGGACAAAGGTTAATACTTCGGTATTGACCTTTTGGCATTAGCAAAAGCCCGAACCGCTAACAAGGTATTTGCAAAAGCACGGCTGACGGAAGTAATTGAACAGTTGTGCATCTATCAACTTTTGTGCTTATATTTAGCTGACGTTTTTCAAATACCGTGCCTTCGCAAATACCCAAAACGTTGTGCACAATGCCGCGGGACAGCGGGACTGTGCTTCGAACATTGGCACTTTTGCTTGCCACTCATTCCCGCGCGACACCAAAGCAAGCAAAAGAGCCAACGATTTCCCAAGATGAAAAATTTACTAATTTCAACTACATATTAAAAGACTGAGATGAACTTTTTAATCAACACACTAAAAAAAATACTATTAGTACTTCTTTGTTCCAGTTGGACTCATTGTGCCACATCACAAAATTTACCGCGTATAATTGTGTTATCAACTGGCGGCACAATTGCTGGACAGCAACCGAATATGGATAAGGCAGGTTATTTGCCGGGCAAAATTCCCGTTGAGGAATTACTCAAGAACATTCCTTCAATCACTCAAAAGGCCATTATTCAGGGAGAGCAAATAGCATCGATAGGAAGTTATGATATGACTGTAGACATATGGATAAAAATAGCACTGCGTATCAATGAAATATTTGTTAAGAATGAAGCTGATGGAATTGTAATAACCCATGGTACAGATACGCAAGAAGAAACAGCTTATTTTCTCAATCTTACTGTTCAATCAGATAAACCAGTTGTATTAACTGGATCAATGCGTCCAGCAACAGCCATAAGCGCTGATGGGTCTAAAAATTTATATGATGCCATCATTGTAGCAAGTGATACTAGCAGTAAGGGAAAAGGTGTGCTGTTATGCTTTAATGAGAATGTCTATGATGCTAAAAATGTAGTTAAGTCAAGCACTACCAGTGTGAATGCATTCTCGTCACCAAATACTGGTGCCATAGGACAAGTATATGATGGAAAAGTATTTTATAACACCAAGACATTTAATAAGCATAACGGTTTTAGCGCTTTTGACATCACTAAACTTGCTTCATTACCAAACGTAGAAATTGTTTATGCTTATGCAGGAGCCTCTGATGCGGCAATAAATGCTTTTATCAATAATAAAGTTGACGGGATAATAATAGCGGGGACTGGGAATGGCAGTTATGATAAAGCTATACGAGAATCCGTAAATGATGCAGTTAAAAAAGGCATAATAGTAGTAAGATCATCAAGAGTATTTTCAGGGAAAGTTACCACTCAATATGTAGGACAATTTGACGATTCTAAATTTGGTACAATATTTTCAGATAATCTTAATCCTCAAAAAGCAAGAATACTTTTGATGCTTGCGTTAACCATCACAAAAGACAAAAATAGAATTCAAGAATTGTTTCTGACTTATTGATTGAAAAATCATTAATTACTTATAAGTCCAGACGGTGAGGCTAGCAAGAAATTGGACATGGGAAAGATTAAAAGAGTTGAAAATTGACAAGCCGACTGTCGACTAAAAACATTTCGGACTTCTTTACCGATAGAGACATCGACAAAGATTCATGCTTCGAACCCGCAGCACCAATGCCCAAAGCCGCGCAACTTCAACACACATCCAAAGCTTTGACATCCGTGCTGCTCAGTAACGGTCGAATGCGGCACTGTGCACAACAAAAGGTTTGCACAATTGCCGGGTTCGGTGTCCTCATTAACTCTCGGTTTCATTATTTACATTTGTCACGGGGGACACTGTACAACTGGTCAGCCTTGCCATGCTTCGCATTTAGCAAGGCTTCCTATACCGGCAACTGTGCAAACCCAAACGTTGTACGCAAGCATAAAAACAGACCATATGGACAAATTATCATTTAACTACGAAATTGAATTTAACGAAAACCATGTTATATCAAAGGTTATTGTTGAAACTTCATTTTCAAAAGAAATACGAATTCTTTTAAAAAGTGGACAGGTTATGAAAGAGCATAAGACGCCTTTCCCAATTATAATTCACATAATACAGGGAAATTTAAAATTAGGTGTGCAAAGCGAAATGTATGATATGAAAGATGGCGATATTATTGCATTGGATGGTAACATTCCTCACAATTTAATAGCAGTTGAAGATTCAATTATACGCCTAACTCTATCAAAACATGATAAAGTAGAAAGAGTTAAAAGTGTTCTTGAAAACTAAATTGATTCGCAATGAGACAAATTGATAACAGAAGCGACATAAATATTTTAGTGAATAGTTTTTATTCAAAAGTAAGAGTAGACGAACTATTAGGGCCAATTTTTAATGCTCACATTTCAGATGATAAGTGGCCAGAGCATCTTGACAAATTGACTGATTTTTGGGAAACTAATTTATTTGGAGTTGCAAAATTCAAAGGAAACCCAACGCAAAAGCATATCAATGTTGACAAAAATTTAAATTATAGCATTGAACAAAAGCATTTTGGGAGATGGTTGCAAATTTGGTTTGAGACTATTGACGAACTTTATGAAGGAGAATATGCCGACAAAGCTAAAAACTCTGCTCGAAAAATGTCGACAGGACAATATTTGGCTATTTGGCAACAACGACCAGAAAATAAAATAGAATACTAAAATGCCTGCGTACAACAGCAGTTTGGCAAAATGGCGGGTTCAGTGCTAAATTGAACATTTGGTTTTCAAATGAACATTAGTGCTAAATTGAAAGTAAGTGCTTCTAAATCCGCCACTTCGCCAAGCTGCAAACCGTTGGGCGTAATGATAAAACTCAGTAGAACAATTTAAACTCAATGGAAAAAATTATTTCTGCACTTGCCAGGATAGAACCCTTGACAACTGGTCAACAAGATGCTCTATTAGCACTTCAGCCTTTCATGAAGCATGTTACCTTAAAAAAAGGCGCTTATCTCTATCAGGTAGGCGAAATTCCAGACTTTGTCGTATTTGTTGAATTTGGAATACTTCGTCACATTATTATTGACAGCAGTGAAAATGAAAAAATACTTAGGTTCTACAAGGAGAAAGATTTTATTGAAGACTGCCAATCCTTCAATGAACAAAAACCTGTGAATTATTCAATCCAGGCACTTGAAGACTGTGAACTCAGTTATTTCAAATTTCTGGAGGTGGCACATTTATATACCGACTACCCGGAATTTGAAAAAATAGGTAGGAAAATGATGGAAAGTAACGCAGCATCTTATGGGAAGCATTTATCTATATTATTGAAATATAATTCAGAGGAACGGTATAAGTTTTTAATTCAACACTATCCTGAACTCATAAAAAGAATATCGGTTACCCACTTGGCACAGTACCTTGACATGAACAGAGTCACCTTAAGCAAAATGAGGTCACGAATCCTTAATGGCAAGATTTTGTAGCTTAAACTACACATCTCAAATATGCCTGTGCCCTAACTTTGCTGAAAATTACGGACATGGACAAAAAAAACTCCATTAAAAAACGAAGACTGGTTATCAGGATACTGAAATGGACAGGAATAGGACTAATTGTCCTCATTCTTGGTTTTGTTGCATTTGTGCAATTGACCTGGGACAAGAAACACGAAGCTCCTTATCCTGAAATTACAGCCAGTAGAGATTCTGCTGTAATCGCAAGAGGTGCTTATCTTGCAAATAGTGCTGCTCATTGTGGTGCTTGTCACACAAGCATGGATGAAGTTCGATTATTTGACGAAGGGAAAAAGGTCGAGTTCAAAGGTGGTTGGGAATTGTCTTTCCCGGGCTTTGGGACATTTACAGGACCAAACATTACCTCAGATAATGAGACAGGGATAGGAAAATACACAGATGCCGAAATAACGAGGAGCCTTAGACATGGGGTAGGCACGGACGGCAGGGCACTCTTTCCAATGATGACCTTTCAGGGAATGAGTGATGAAGACTTAACCGCAATAATTTCCTATTTGAGGACTTTGCCTCCTATTCAAAATAAAGTGAAGCCATTTGATTATGGGTTCATGTATAAAGCGCTGTTGGCTGTAGGAATGATAAAACCAGAAGGAGCAAAAGAACCTCCACCAAAGTCTGTGAAAATTGAGCCTACGGCTGAGTATGGTAAATACCTTGCGTATAATGTTGCCAATTGCAGGTCATGTCATACTGAAGTGGATATGAATACCGGTGAATACATCGGTAAAGACTTTGCAGGAAAGGCTTATTTTCCACCTGATGAATTTTCAGAAGGATATTCATATGTATCTCCGAATTTAACTCCCCATCAAGAAACCGGAATTATGGCAGGTTGGACTGAAGAGCAATTTGTAAATCGGTTCAAACATGGAAGAGTACACAAAGGCAGTCCTATGCAATGGGGAGCTTTTTCAAGAATGAATGATGTCGAACTTAAAGCATTGTACAAATTCTTCAAGTCTCTCGAACCTGTCGAAAATAATATCAAACAAATTGTATTCGCACCGGGGGAAAAGCCGGAATGAGAAACACATACGCCCAACAACGGCTATGCGATAATGCTCCCGAAACGGTCGCACTACGCATAGCCAGCCGTTATAGGCGACCATTCGTAAATTTATAATAAAACTTTAATTATGAAAATTGTAATTATCATACTTACAGCATTAGCTATGATTTTAACTTCTTGTTCAAAGGAGAGTTCGGACACAGGTGAAGGTACATTTTATTGTAAGATTGACGGAACTCCTTTCAGTTCCTCTGGAATGTTATTATCCGCTTCAACCTTTGGAGATGGTTTTAAAGTTATCGCTATAGAATCTGTTACCTCTGGTAGATCTGTTGCACTATTTGTCTCTGAATCCTCAACTGGTACATTTGACCTTGGGCCTTCTCAGCAAAATAATAGGGGCTCATTTTTTGATTCTTACCTAAATACGGTGACTTATACCACCCATTCATTAGATAATGATGGTTCCGGTACAGTAGTTCTTAGTCGAAATGATGGAAAAATAGCAATTGGAACTTTTGAAATGAATGTCTCTAACGGAAGTAGAGTTATAAGAATTACTGAAGGTAGGTTTCATGTCAGATACTTAAAATGATGGATTGTTAGGAGACAATGAGCAATTAAATGGCCGCCTATAACATGCTGCACAACGCTATGCCTACTAACGTCTCCGTGAATAATTAAAAGTACTAAATCGGCACAGCGTGTGCAGCCCTCCGTTAGCGGTCAGGCTACAACGACACCCAAACGACAATAATCATAACGGAATGACAACAGAAAAAGATAAAGCATCTGTAAGACAAAAGGAAATAGTTGCCCAGTATCTTCACGAGCTTGACAAACATTTGACCGACCTTAAAAACGGAATGGCTGACAAAACTTTTGAAATAAAGGATTTGGCTGAATTGCTATTTGTAAGTCCCAAACATTTGAGCAACACTATTCAGGAAGTATTAGGGAAATCGCCCTGCGATATTTATGAAGAGCGGCTTATGGAAATTTCTAAAGAACTTTTGCTTACAACCAACAACACCATCTCACATATCGCACAGACATTAACCTTTGACCCGTCTAACTTCACCAAATTTTTCAAGAGCTATGAAGGCAAAACCCCAAAACAATTTCGTGAACTAAATTCAAAAACTGAACTTCTCACCAAATAATCGGAACTTCTCACCATAACCAACCCATAATCTATTTGGAAATTTGCACCAACAAATTCAAATAGATTATGACAAAGAAAATTTCTAATAACAGGTGCAAGTGGTGGCTTCGGAAAATTAATCGTATTTGCACTGTTACAAAAAGGTCATTCAGTTGCCGCTTCTATGCGGGACATCAATGGGAAAAACAAATCCATTGCAGACGAACTGAGTAAAGCAGGAGCAAAAATTATAGAAATTGATGTTACTGACGATACAAGTGTAAACAATGGAGTGCAAAAAGCCATTGCAGAACTTAATGGCTTAGATGTTTTGATAAACAATGCAGGTACCGGAGTTCTTGGAATGCAGGAGTTTTTTACACCTGCCGATTTTCAAAAAATATTTGACATTAATGTTTTTGGGGTACAACGAATGAACAGGGCCGTTGTTCCCTATTTCCGTGAAAAGAAGGACGGTTTGATTGTTTATACTTCAAGCTTGCTTGGCAGAATAGCCTTGCCATTTTACGGAGCTTATCAGGCTTCAAAATGGGCATTGGAAGCTCTAGCAGAAAATTACAGGGTAGAACTTTCTGGTTTCGGAATTGAAAATTGCATTGTAGAGCCGGGAGGATACCCAACTTCATTTAACGAAAATCTAATAAAGCCAAGCGACAAAAGTAGAGAAGCCGCTTATGGCGATTTTGCAAAAGTGCCTGAAATAGCACTTCAAAATTTTGAGAATGTTTTAAAGAACAATCCGCAACAAGACCCTCAAAAAGTGGCAGACGCTTATGCCGAACTTCTTGAAAAACCCAAAGGCGAAAAACCATTCCGTAAGGCAGTTGATTTTATTGGTATGGCAGAACATATCCAAAAATATAATGAACACCACGAGCAAATAATGACAGGACTTTACACAAAATTTGGAACACAAGGAATGCTGAGTGTAAAGAAATAAGTCAACGTGAAATATTTTCAGGACAAAGGTTAATACTTCGGTATTGACCTTTTGGCATTAGCAAAAGCCCGAACCGCTAACAAGGTATTTGCAAAAGCACGGCTGACGGAAGTAATTGAACAGTTGTGCATCTATCAACTTTTGTGCTTATATTTAGCTGACGTTTTTCAAATACCGTGCCTTCGCAAATACCCAAAACGTTAGTAGATATGATCAAAGACCTAACAAGATGAAAAAGAAACCACTTTATGGTGTAACAACATACAATTCATCACGTTACGTATAGAGAAAATTCAAACTAACGGTGTTAATTACCTGAAAGTGACACCTTAAATAAAACGAGTACGGCCCATTACCTTTAGGGACAGTGAGGTTAACTATATAAACTTAAATTTATGAAAATCAATTCATTTCCATTTTTTAATTTTAGGTCACAAGGATATTTATATTTCTGTGGGTATGCAATTTTGGGTTTAGAAATGAAGCATTTTGCCAAATTAAAATATTTCCAGACGGCAATACAACTGTAGGAACATTAACTCAATTTCAATCACAAACGAAATTACAAATATTAGCTGGTGCCGGACCTACTGATCCTGTTGGTTTGTGGATTAATTGCCTCAATCACACTAACAACTATGCTTACTGTCAGACGAATAATGTCAACAAGCCTTTATCAAAAGCTTTTGAAGTCCAATTGAATGGAGTAACCAAGTATTATATTAAAGGAGATGGAGGAACAGTTTTTACTTCAGATTCATTATTGAAAACCAATATAAATAGAATTTTGAACTCAATAGAAATACTCAGTAACTTAAATGGTTATACTTATCAATTTAAGGATGAATTGGCAGTTGATCATAAAATCAGGTCAGGACTAATTGCTCAAGAAGTCGAAAGGTTTTTACCACATTTAGTTGATACAGATCAAAACAATATCAAAGGTGTAAATTATGTAGAATTAATTCCATATCTTTTAGATGCAATTAAAGAGCTAAATGCTAAAATTGAAGAATTGGAAGTCAAATTAGATAATTGCTGTAAAAATTAACTACTATGAGAAAATTATTTTTTTTATTATTTGCTTCTTTTAAAGTGGCTGCCCAATTTCCTTCGAACGATGGAACTTGGGAATTGAAAAAAGAGGATCAATTTACAATATATAATTCTACAGATTGGCATGATACATACCCATGGGGAAGTTATAATGGATACAGTCCTGAATACAATGACCCAGCTAATTTAATATACTCTAATTCTTGGTTAAAAATTAGATCAAATAAATTTACACCTCCATGGTATGACCCAAACACTAATCGTACATACGATTATTCAGGTGGATGTACTTGGTCAAAGTTTAAATACAAGTATGGATATTTTGAAGCTTCTATTAAGACCCCTATCGGGCGTGGATATTGGCCAGCTTACTGGGTTTGGGATGCAGATCCAGATCCATGCAATTACTATGATGAAATTGATATCCATGAAAGAGGTGGTGATCTATCAGAAACTAGCACCACCACAAGCCAAAGTCACCATTGGAGAGACGCATGCATAAGGAAACACAATACAAATGTTTACACAGGAATAAACAATTGCGCTATAACTCATAAATATAGCATGCTTTGGCAGCCAGGTAGAATGATTTATTATATCGATGATCAGACAGTGCATTCCATGAATGATCAGAATAATACGCCATCACATTCACAAGCCTTAATTTTAAATTTTGCAATTGATCCTTGGACTCCCCCAAACAACTCAACAGCATTCCCCAATCATTTCGAAATAGACTACATTAAGATTTATCAACTAAAAACAGACTGCTCGAAGGTAGAGTCAATTTGTACTTTTAATAAATCACAATATGTATTAAATGTAAAAAAAGAAATTACTTTTGGAGGGACTACTTGCAATACAAACATCAACACTAGTGATGGTGTAGCTTTTTGGGCCAAAGACTTTATAATTCTTGATAAAAATACAACACTAACAAGTAACGGTTCCGGTTATTTATGTTTCAACACATATAATTGTTCAAATTAAAACATTAAAGTTATGAATAAATCAATTTTTCTTTTTTCTTTATTGCTTTTGTGTGAAATAAATGCTCATTCCCAAATAATGGATTTTGAAGGCAATATTTATGATACAGTCAAAATAGGATTTCAAACTTGGCTGACTAGTAATATTAAGTCTAAATACTATTCAGATGGAACTCCAGTTTTAGCAAGTAACCATAAATGTGTCAACGGTGACTGCAATAATACTGATACATTTGGCTTACTCTATAATTATACTGGCCTTACCAGAAATGAAACCAAGCGAAGGATACAAGGGATCTGTCCAACAGGATACAATATTCCAAGTCCTGATGATTGGCATCAACTAATGATTACTCTAAATGCGGATACGACATGGCTTTGGAAAGGAGCGTACAATTATGTTTCTGGAAAAGTAATCTCTAAACATTATGGTGGCAATAATAGTTCTGGCCTGACTTTAGTGCCATCTGGGGTGTTCGGTTTAAGTAACTATTTCAATTTTAGGAGAAGCGAACATTATAAACTATTTGATTCGACCAAGATTAGAGGAATCACTGTTTTTTTTGATGGTTCAACAAATGAAACAATTAGGATTGATACTTTTATATCAGAGACTATAGCAAGATCAAATGACCAATATCTTCCGTGCCGTTGCATAAAGAATTCTATAACAACAAGCATAACTGAATTGGGAAGCAATGAAAGCATTAAGATATTTCCGAACCCATCTTTGAATGGTGAATTTACAATTGAGATTGGGGATGAATTATTAGGTGGATCAAACGAGATTCAAATTTTGTCAGAACTTGGAATTGTTTTAATTAATGAGACTTCTTTAAACAATAAAATTATTACTTTTAAACTTCCACGAGGTGTTTATATTATTAAAGTTATTAAAAGTAATAATAGTCGAAAAAGTATCTATTCCAAAAAAGTTGTACTACTCAATTATTGATCACATCTACTAACAATGTGTATGACGAACATGGCGGCTAAACGCCGCCACGTCGCATACACTTGGCCGTTAGTAGATATGATCAAAGACCTAACAAGATGAAAAAGAAACCACTTTATGGTGTAACAACATACAATTCATCACGTTACGTAGAGAGAAAATTCAAACTAACGGTGTTAATTGCCTGAAAGTGACACCTTAAATAAAACGAGTACGGCCCATTACCTTTAGGGACAGTGAGGTTAACTTTATAAACTTAAATTTATGAAAATCAATTCATTTCCATTTTTTAATTTTCAAGCTACAGGGATATTTATATTTCTGTGGGTATGCAATTTTGGGTTTAGTAATGAAGCATTTTGCCAAATTAAAATATTTCCAGACGGCAATACAACTGTAGGAACATTAACTCAATTTCAATCACAAACGAAATTACAAATATTAGCTGTAATAGTTTAGACTTAATCTGACAGTTAGTGATTAATTTTAAGTTGTCAAAAATAATTAATTAACCACTAAACTGTCAGAAAATGAAATTAGAAACAAAATTAATCAAAACTAAATTGGGATTAGTCCATTTAGCAGAAAAATTGGGAAATGTATCTCAAGCTTGTAAAATAATGGGGTATTCCAGGGATAGTTTTTACAGGATTAAAGAGATGTATGACACAGGAGGCGAAATGGCCTTAATCGAAGTCAGCAGGAGCAAACCACTGGTCAAGAATCGAGTGGCTCCCGAAGTAGAGAAAGCAGTTGTTGATATGGCTATTGACAATCCAGCTTTTGGACAAGTAAGGGTTGCAAATGAGCTTGTTAAGAGAGGAATATTTGTATCCCCTTGTGGAGTTCGTTGTGTTTGGTTGAGGCACGATCTGGAGACCTTCCAAAAGAGATTAAAGGCCCTCGAAGCCAAAGTGGCCCAGGATGGAATAATTCTTACAGAAGCCCAAGTTGTAGCCTTGGAGCGTAAGAAAGAAAAATTGGAATCTCAAGGTGAAATTGAAACATATCATCCGGGCTATCTGGGAGCTCAGGATACTTATTATATTGGCAATATCAAAGGCGTTGGTCGTATCTATCAACAAACCTACATTGACACTTACTCTAAGGTAGTTCTGGCAAAAATCTATGATCGTAAAAATGCTCTTGTAGCAGCCGATTTGCTAAACGATAAAGTCCTGCCATTTTATGAACATGAGCAAATCAGGCTACTCAGGATACTGACCGATCGTGGCACGGAATACTGTGGAAAAAGAGAATATCATGAGTACGAACTTTATCTGAGTTTGGAGGATATTGAACATACTAAGATCAAAGCACGACACCCACAGACTAATGGTATCTGTGAAAGATTCCACCGCACCATTCAAAATGAATTTTATGCCATTACCTTCCGTAAAAAGTTATACAAATCTATTGAAGAGCTACAGGCTGACTTGGAGGATTGGCTACATTACTATAATTCGGACAGACCTCATTCCGGAAAATATTGCTTTGGCAAAACTCCTATGCAAACTCACATCGAGTCAAAAAATATTGCAATTGATAAAATGTTAGAAACTCATTTTGAATAAAGAAGATCATGAATAGAGTAATTCAACGCGTAAACGCCAACAAACTAAATTGTGGAGTAAATGTCAAGAGTTCCGAAGGAACTTGCCTCGCTCTTGACTTTTACGGAACAATTGTTACTTTTGTTGAAGCGTTGGATTATTCTTTTTTATCGCCAACTGTCAGATCAAGTCTAGGTTATTACATATTAGCTGGTGCAGGCCCTACTGATCCTGTTGGTTTGTGGATTAATTGCCTCAATCACACTAACAACTATGCTTACTGTCAGACGAATAATGTCAACAAGCCTTTATCAAAAGCTTTTGAAGTCCAATTAAATGGAGTAACTAAGTATTACATTAAAGGAGATGGAGGAACAGTTTTTACTTCAGATTCATTATTGAAAACCAATATAAATAGAATTTCGAACTCAATAGAAATACTCAGTAACTTAAATGGTTATACTTATCAATTTAAGGATGAATTGGCAGTTGATCATAAAATCAGGTCAGGACTAATTGCTCAAGAAGTCGAAAGGATTTTACCACATTTAGTTGATACAGATCAAAACAATATCAAAGGTGTAAATTATGTAGAATTAATTCCATATCTTTTAGATGCAATTAAAGAGCTAAATGCTAAAATAGAAGAATTGGAAATCAAATTGGATAATTGCTGTAAAAATTAACTACTATGAGAAAATTATTACTGAATTAGGCAGCTAAAATACTAAATAATTGATTAATTTTGAGGAATTTAAAAAATTAAAATGGAGAAAAAGTTTGGGAGTTTGAGCATTTTTGAATTTCAAAAGCTATTTCCTGATGATGAAGCTTGTTATAAATACCTTGATGGGTTAAAGTGGGGGAATGGTTACAATTGTATTAAGTGCAAGAATAAAAAATACCATGCAGGTCAAGGCAAGTTGGGGAGAAAATGCAGTCTATGTAATCATCAGGAATCTGTGACAAGCAATACCTTGTTCCACAAGGTGAAATTCCCTATTATAAAGGCTTTTTATATGGTCTACTACATCAGCACATCCAAAAAGGGAATTAGCTCGACAGAACTAAGCAGGAAGCTTCAGTTGAGACAAAAGACCTGCTGGCTATTTAAACGCAAAGTGATGGAAGCAATGTCAAGTAGTGGCAGATACCCATTAATGGGAGATGTTGAAATAGATGAAACATTAGTTGGTGGCAAAGAAAAGAATGTTATTGGGCGAGAAAAGGGCAAGAAGAAACTGGTAGTATTTGCCATTGAAAAGGCAGGAAAAGGGATCAAAAGGGCTTATGGAAAAGTCATCGAGAATGCCGGATTTAAGGAGTTGGAGCCTTTTGTAAAAGAGCATGTAGATCCACAAAGCCAAATCACTACGGATAAATGGCGAGGATACAAGCCTTTCAAGAAGGAGTTCAAACAAATGAAACAGAAAAAATCAAAGCAAGGAAAAAATTTTGACTCCTTCCATCGATTTATCATGGGATTCAAAGCATGGCTGCGAGGAATGCATCATTCAGTTAATCATCTTCAGGCGTACTTTAATGAATACACTTACAGATTCAACAGGCACTTCATGAAAGGAGATATTTTTGAAAATCTAATGGTGCGGATGGTAGTACATCAACCAGTATTTTACAAAATGATAAAAGTAAGTTAAATGCCTAATTCAGAATTATTATTTTTATTATTTGCTTCTTTTAAAGTAGCTGCCCAATTTCCTTCGAACGATGGAACTTGGGAATTAAAAAAAGAGGATCAATTTAATTCACTAATTTCCAATGATTGGTTTGCTGAATATCCATGGGGTAGATATAATGGTTATTCGCCAGAATATATTGATCCAGCAAATTTAATATACTCCAATTCTTGGTTAAAAATTAGATCGAATAAATTTACTCCTCCATGGTACGATCCAATCACAAATCGAACTTACGATTATTCAGGTGGTTGTACTTGGTCAAAGTTTAAATACAAGTACGGATACTTCGAAGCTTCTATTAAGACCCCTATTGGGCGTGGATATTGGCCAGCTTACTGGGTTTGGGATGCAGATCCTGATCCTTGCAATTATTATAATGAAATTGATATTCATGAAAGAGGTGGTGATCTATCAGAAACAAGCACAACAACTAGTCAAAGTCATCATTGGAGAGATGCCTGCATAAGGCAGCACAATACCAATGTTTACACAGATATAAATAATTGTGCTCTTGCTCACAAATATAGTCTGATATGGCAGCAAGGTAGAATGATTTATTACATCGATGATCAAACAGTGCATTCCATGAATGATCAGAATAATACGCCATCACATGCACAAGCCTTAATACTAAATTTTGCAATTGATCCTTGGACGCCACCAAACAACTCAACTTTATTTCCAAATCATTTCGAAATTGACTATATTAAGATTTATCAATTAAAAACTGATTGTGCAAAAGTAGAATCAATTTGTACTTTTAACAAGTCACAATATGCATTAAATGTAAAAAAAGAAATTACTTTTGGGGGAACTTCATGCAGTACGAACATTAATACTAGTGATGGGGTATCCTTTTGGGCAAAAGACTTCATAATTCTGGATAAAAATACAACACTAACTAGTAACGGTTCCGGGTATTTATGTTTCAACACATATAATTGTTCAAATTAAAAATTTTAAGTTATGAATAAATCATTTATTATTTTTTCTTTATTGCTTTTGTGTGAAATAAATGCTCATTCCCAAGTAAAGGATTTTGAAGGAAACATTTATGATACAGTCAAAATAGGATTTCAAACTTGGCTTACTAGCAATATTAAATCTAAATTTTATTCAGATGGAACTCCAGTTCCTCTAGCTAACTTTAAATGTGTAAATGGGGATTGTAATAATACCGATACATTTGGATTACTCTACAATTATACTGGCCTTACCAGAAATGAAAGCAAACGAAGGATTCATGGAATCTGTCCAACAGGGTACAATATTCCAAGTCCAAATGAATGGCATCAATTAATGTTAACACTAAATGCCGATACGACATGGCTTTGGAAAGGTGCTTATAATAATGTGTCTGATAAAATTGTATCAAAACAATATGGTGGAAGTGATATTTCGGGTCTTAAAATTGTTCCATCAGGATTAAGTGCAAATGGTCAATTTTATAATTTTCAACGCGGCGAATTTTATAAATTGATTGATTCAAATGATATAAAAGGAGTAACAATATTTTTTCCTCCATTACCAGATGGAATATTAAGATTAGAAAAATTTATCACTGATGAAATTGCACGTTCAAATGACCAATATCTTCCGTGCCGTTGCATAAAGAATTCTATAACAACAAGCATAACTGAATTGGGAAGCAATGAAAGCATTAAGATATTTCCGAACCCATCTTTGAATGGTGAATTTACAATTGAGATTGGGGATGAATTATTAGGTGGATCAAACGAGATTCAAATTTTGTCAGAACTTGGAATTGTTTTAATTAATGAGACTTCTTTAAACAATAAAATTATTACTTTTAAACTTCCACGAGGTGTTTATATTATTAAAGTTATTAAAAGTAATAATAGTCGAAAAAGTATCTATTCCAAAAAAGTTGTACTACTCAATTATTGATCACATCTACTAACAATGTGTATGACGAACATGGCGGCTAAACGCCGCCACGTCGCATACACTTGGCCGTTAGCAGTCATGCTATAGCGACCGTGCAAACAATTACCTTTGCTAAAAAACTCTATATAATTCAGTCCATGTCGGAAGCACTAAAACAAAGTATGAAAAGATTTGTGCAGCTTAGCGAAGCTGAATATGATTATGTTCTGTCGCATTTCAGACAACAGACAATTAAAAAGAAAGAACATATATTCAGAGCGGGGGAAATATGCAAACTGGCTGTTTACTGTGAAAGAGGCTGTTTCAGAAAATACTATTTGAATGACGAAGGTGAAGATATTGTGGTGGACTTTGCCATAGAAGACTATTGGATTGGCGACCTGAACAGTCTATACAATAAAGTTCCTACACCTTATAACTTTCAGGCTCTTGAAGATTGCATTTTGCAAGTAGCGCCCATTTCAGATTGGGAAAGAATTTCAGTAGAACTACCTGAGTTTGGGAAAAAACGTTATGCTAAAGAAATCCGCAATCACAATAAAACCGCTGAACTGCTGACGTTTGAAAAGTATGCTACGGCAGAAGAAAAATACGAAAAATTGTTGCAACGTTTTCCGGGCATTACCAATCGCATAGCAGGCAAATACATTGCTTCTTATTTGGGAATAAAGCCCGAATCGTTAAGCCGATTGAAAAAAAATAAAGGTCGGTAAAAAAAACATAACATACGTCAATCTTTTCCAGATTTCGCTGACGATAACTTTGTCAAAAGTTTTAAAAGTAAATCGTCATGAAAAAATTACCACAACACATCTACAACCGCATTGACAACGAGTTGTATAATGAAAAAGGGGACATCTGGTGGAGAGAAAACACCGTTTTATACCTCTTAAAAACTTCGGTCAACCCATGCCGTTTTCCGTATTACCTGAACGTTTACAAAAATGTTTTACAGCTTGACCCCAAAGAAAAAGCAGCTTTGGACGTAGGTTGTGGAGGCGGCATTTTAGCAGAGGAATTTGCCGCAGCAGGCTTTTCGGTTACAGGCATTGACCCTTCAGAAAATTCATTGCATACGTCTAAAGAACATGCAAAACTTTCAGGTTTGAACATAGATTACCGAAAAGGGACAGGCGAAGAACTCGATTTTGCAGACAATTCGTTTGACGTAGTTTATTGTTGCGATGTGTTGGAGCATGTCAGGGATTTGCCTAAATGTATTTCGGAAATAGCGAGGGTATTAAAACCGAATGGCGTTTTCTTTTACGACACTTTCAATAGGAATTTTTTAAGCAAACTCATTGTGATTAAGATTTGGCAGGAATGGAAATCAACTGCGTTTATGCCGCCTAATCTTCACGTTTACGAAATGCTTATTAAGCCCGAAGAACTAAAAAAGTTGATGCAAAGTAATGGGTTGGGACAAATCAACATGAAAGGAATGTCCCCGAACATCAATCCGCTAAAAATGATTTCTTTGCTTCGCCAAAGAGCAAAAGGTGAAATGACGTATGGCGAATTGGGAAGCAAATTTCAACTGAAAGAAAGCAACGACCTGAAAGTAGGTTACATGGGATATGCGATAAAGCAATAACCAGACAAAAATCACCGAGTAACTTTACCACAAGCAAGAAGCACGAACTGCTAACATGCTATTGCCGCAATGGGGGCTGACGTGCTATAATCAACATCAGTCCTTTTTTTATACATTTGTGCTGTATTGAACGTTAGTGCTTCCAATCCCCCACTGCGGCAATACCTGAACCGTTCGAGGAAATGCCTTCGGCATTCCCTCGAACGGGCACTGACTTTGTGCCATCGGAGATAGATGCCTTCGGCACTATCCCCGAACAATGGCTTTAAGCCATTGTAACGGCCCAAAGCCAGTGCCCGTTAGCTGCAAGCTTAAACCCACCGCATAAACAGCACATTTGGTTTTTGCCGACCCACAAGCCAACGCTCATAAAACCAAAAGAGCTGTTTCTTCCCAACGCACCAAAGAGAATAATCGTTTGAACAGAACGTAGATTTGTTTGAATTTCTTAACTTTGCACTATGCCAAGAAATTCGTCAACATACAACAGCCTGTTAAAACTAAAAGGGTTCAACGTTTTTCAAATTGAGAAAGACGCCAATGCTTCCTTTGCCTATAACCGAAAGGATTTTTACAAAATATGCCTGACCACAGGCAAAAGCCGAATTCATTATTCCGACAGAAGTTTTGATGCCGAAGGCACTATTCTGTTTTTTGGAAACCCGAACATTCCTTATTCTTGGGAAACGCTTTCTACCCGATATGTCGGTTATACCATTCTCTTTACGAAAGATTTTTACACTTCGGGAAAACATTCAGAAACCCTGCAAAAATTACCTTTATTTAAAACGGGTGGTACACCTATTTTGGAAATTTCGAACGAACAACGCTTGTTTTTGAACAGCATTTTCCAAAAAATGATTGAAGAGCAACTAGCTGACTATGAACATAAAGATGACCTGATTCGTAATTATATAGATTTGATTTTGCACGAATCGTTAAAATTAAAACCGTCTGAAAATTACAATCAGGATAAAAACGGAGCGGAACGGTTGACCAATGTTTTTATGGAACTTTTGGAACGTCAATTTCCAGTGGAAAGTCCCAACAGACCACTTCAATTGAGAACCGCCAAGGACTACGCAAAAAATCTTTCGGTACACGTCAACTACCTGAACCGTGCCGTAAAAGAAGTTACAGGAAAAACCACAACGACACATATTTCTGAACGTATCGTTAATGAAGCTAAAGCCATTTTGCAACATACGGATTGGAATATTTCGGAAATTGCTTACGCATTGGGATTTGAATATCCGACTTATTTTAATAATTTCTTCAAAAAACAAACAGGAACAAGTCCATCTTCCGTTCGTTTAGAAAAGGTTTGAATTTCATAGTCATCGGTTTGAATATCTTTAACTCTAAAGATTGGAATCAAACTAATTTTGTCCTAATTATTTAATCGAGTTCAGATGAACGAAAAATATAAAGGACATATAGCCATAGTAGCTGCCAATATCATTTTTGGTTTAAACATTCCAGTTACCAAATCGCTTATAGCAAACTGGATGTCGCCTATGGGCTACACTTTGACCCGAATGTTGTTTGGTGCTGTCCTTTTTTGGGCGGTTGGTTTCTTTTATCCTAAAGAAAAAGTAAGCCGTAAGGATTTGTGGATTATCGCACTTGGTGGTTTTTTCGGCTTTGTTGCCACACAATTGTTGTTTGCTTGGGCTTTGAAATTTACAACACCTGTTTATTTCGCCCTGATGATGTCGCTGACACCTGTATTGGTGCTGTTGCTGTCCGTTCTTTTTCTGAAAGAAACTACAACCCGAATAAAATTATTGGGTACATTATTAAGTATTGCGGGTGCATTTTTAATCATTTTGCAAGGCGGAAATCACGGTACAGGTTCAAACAATTTGTTGGGGATATTTTTGGCTATACTGGCTGCTTTGGGCTACGGAATTTATATGATAATCACCCGGGAAGTTGCCTTAAAATACAAGCCTGTTACGGTGGTAAAATATATGTTTTTCTTCTCGTGCCTGATGATTGTACCGTTCGGAATCACGGCATTGCCCACGGAAGCAATATACAGCACGGAAGTAACCATTTCGGCTATCTTACAACTTGCATTTGCCCTGTTGTTTTCAACCACTTTGGCATTTTTTCTGATGCCCGTTGCTCTGAACAAACTGAAAGCATCTACGGTAAGTATTTATATGAACCTACAACCCATCATTGCTTCGGTTGCTGCTCTTATCATCGGACAGGATGTTTTTTCGTGGGACAAACCGCTTGCAGCCGCATTGGTCATTATGGGTGTGTATTTGGTAACGAAACCTAAAAGTAGAAATCAGACAAATATCATAACAGAATATGAAAACAATCTTTAAAACAATAGCAGTTACCATTCTAATTGGAAGCGGAATTGCCTTAACATCTTGTAACAACAACAAAAATCAAAATAAAATGGAAACAAACATCCCAAAAATTAGCGATTTCCCCGTAGGGGATGAGAATACAGGCTTTGCACAGTATTTTTCGGGCAGGTCTTGGCTTGCACCATTAACGAGTAACAAAGACCTAAACGTACCGATGTTCAACGTAACTTTTGAGCCGGGTTGTCGCAATAACTGGCACAGCCATAGTGGCGGACAAATTCTTATTGCTGTTGGCGGTACAGGATATTATCAGGAACGTGGTAAACCTGCCGTTCGTATGGAAGTTGGAGATGTAATTGAGATAGCACCAAACGTAGAACATTGGCACGGAGCATCACCCGACAGTTGGTTTTCGCATATTGCCATAACCTGCAATCCGCAAAATAATGAAAATAAGTGGTTTGGACCTGTTACCGATAAAGAATATGCAGAAGCCGTAAAGTAAAAACTAAAATTCAAAAATTATGTACAAAAACATATTTCCAAAATGGATATTGTTGTTTGCCATAATCCTAAATGTAAATACAATGAACGCACAGGATAAAACAGATGCATTGACCATAAAGCAAGAAAGTTTTGTTATCATTTCTGCGTTGACGGCAACAGGAGATTTGGAAAATCTGAAAGTTCAGCTAAACAACGGACTGGATGCGGGGCTAACCATCAACGAAATAAAAGAGGCATTGGTTCATCTATATGCTTATTGTGGTTTCCCTCGCAGCCTAAATGGATTAACTACCTTAATGCAACTTGTGGAGGAAAGAAAAAAAGTTGGTAAAAAAGATATTGCTGGGCGTGAAGCAAATCCTATTTCTACGAATAAATCAATGCTTGAAATAGGAACAGAAGTACAGACAAAATTAGTCGGACAACCTGTTTCGGGTGGTGTTATGGAATTTGCCCCAGCAATTGACCGCTATTTAAAAGAACATCTTTTCGGAGCAATTTTCGCAAATGATGTGCTTGACCACCAACAAAGAGAATTAGTAACAATTTCAGCATTATCATCTATGTCTGGAACACTTGGGCAATTACAATCGCATATTAGAATTGGAATGAATACAGGGCTTACAGAAAACCAGTTCTTTCAAACTTTCGATTTGATTGAAAAGCATATCGGTAAAAAACAGGCAGACGATGCAAGAGGCGTTCTTACAAAAGTAATTAAATAACTAAAATTTAGAAAATATGAACAATATAGAAAAAACAGAACATTATACTTTCGAGTTAAGCGGCAAAGTAACCCGACTAAAAGTAACTTTCAAAAACCGATACGGCATTGAACTTACAGGTGACTTATACATTCCGAAAAATGGAGGAAACAATCTGCCTGCATTGGCAATCAGCGGACCCTTTGGTGCTGTAAAAGAACAATCATCAGGATTGTATGCCAACCAAATGGCAGAGTGTGGTTTTGTGGCATTGGCATTCGACCCGTCCTATACAGGCGAGAGCGGTGGCGAACCACATCATATTGCATCACCCGAAATTAACACAGAAGATTTCAGTGCAGCAATCGACTTTCTCGGCTTACAGGAAAACGTTGACAGAAACAAAATCGGTATCATCGGCATTTGCGGTTTTGGTGGATTTGCCTTAAACGCTACTGCTGTTGATAAACGTGTAAAAGCCGTTGCTACTGCAAGTATGTACAATATGTCGAGATTAAACGCAAAAGGTTATTTTGATACAACTACACCCGAACAACGTACAGAAATATTAGAAAAAATGAGCATACAGCGTTGGGAAGATGCGAAAAGTGGAACGCCCGAATTAGCCCCACAAGGATTACCAAGCAAAATTAAAGGAGGCGAACCACAATTTGTAAAAGATTACTTTGATTACTACAAAACCGACAGGGGTTTTCACGAACGCTCTATCAATTCAAACGGTTCGTGGACGGTTACTACACCAATTTCATTGATGAATATGCCTATTTTGACTTATATCAAAGAGATTTCGCCAAGACCAATGTTGCTCATTGCAGGTGAAAACGCACATTCAAAATATTTTAGCGAAGATGCCTATAAAAATGCTTCCGAACCAAAGGAGCTAATGATTATTCCGAATGGCGTTCATACTGATTTGTACGACAGGTTAGAAATTATTCCTTTTGAAAAATTGACAACATTTTTTAAAGAGAACTTAAAGTAAATTCAGAATTTAATCCAACGCCAAAAACCATACACATTGCCAAGTCGCTCGAGCCAACACGCAAACCAAAACTTGGCAAAGAGTATGGTTTCCCCAACGCTGTCGAACAAATAAGATGATAGAAAGCCAGCAGCTAACACGGGCTTTGGCGTCAGGCGGGGTGATCCCGATTCGTGCCTCTCGGGACAAGCTGTGCAAACTTGGAGCTTTGTGCTTCTATTCAAGTTCAGTGCTGGTTGACAGTTTTGTGCTCCGAAACCCGCCCGAACGCAAAGCCCGAAAGCGTTCGAGGAAATGCCTTCGGCATTCCCTCGAACGGGCACTGACTTTGTGCCATCGGAGATAGATGCCTTCGGCAAATCCCCGAACAATGGCTTTAAGCCATTGTAACGGCCCAAAGCCAGTGCCAGTTATGCACATTCAATAAAAATGTTAATAATAAAATAAAATAAAATAAAATAAAATACTAACTTTGTGCGTTAGTATTGTGAAATGATATTATGATATTGAGTTTTGGAGACAAGGAAACAAGTCTTGTGTGGGATGGAAGCATCTCTCAAAAACTACCAATAAAAATTCAACAGATCGCCCGCCGGAAACTTAGGATGATAAATAATTCACACAATATCAATGATTTGCGTATTCCACCAGCGAATAGATTAGAAAAACTCGAAGGGAAAATATATAAAGGAATGTACTCTATCAGAATAAATGATAAGTGGAGAATTATCTTCGAATGGAATAGCCCAAATGCTTCAAATGTTAAAATTATAGATTACCATTAATATGTCTAAATTAAAGAACATTCACCCAGGGGAAGTTCTGAAGAAGGAATTCTTAGAACCAATGGAGATAAGCATGTACAGATTATCAAAGGAAATTCTAGTGCCTCAGACCAGGATGTCTGAAATCATAAAGGGAAAGAGAAGCATTTCTGCTGATACAGCAATGAGATTGTCAATATATTTTGGGAATACCGCAAATTTTTGGTTAGGACTGCAGAATGATTTTGATATTGAGCAAGAGAAAAAATTAAAAAAAAAGGAATTTGCTAAAATTAAAGAGATAAAATATGACTGGGCATAACATCAGCTAGGATGACAGCGCAAGGCGCAATCGCATGGCTGAGAAACGTTATGCTCGACCATAATAAAAAGTTAGTAAAAAATAAAGTGTCGTATTAAAGAAACTATTATCTTTGTCAAAATGTTATGAATGAAAGACCTTTTTAGGGTTGAATTGCTTGATGAGGCTACTGAATTTATTGAGCAACTTGATCAAAAGACTAGAGATAAAGTCTTTTACAACCTTAAAAAAGCATCCAAAAAGCAGGATTCAGAATTATTTAAGCAATTGGACAATGAAATCTGATATTTTAGAACACTTTACAATCGGCAAAAAATCAGATTATTTGCATTTTGGGATAAACAAGATAAGAAAGATACGTTGGTCATTGCTACTCATGGTATTATAAAGAAAAGTGATAAACCTTCAATATCTGAAATAGATCACGCAAAAAATTTAAGGAAGCATTATTTAAATACGAAAAATTTAAAATAATGAAAACAACAAGTTTAGATACTTTAATAGATAAACATATTGGAAAAATTGGAACTAAAAAACGAGATGCATTTGAAAATGAACTTCGATTAGATTTACTTGGTGAGGCTGTGAAAAAGGCCAGAAAAGAAAGAAACCTAACACAAGAGCAACTTGGAAAATTAGTGGGAGTACAAAAATCACAAATTTCAAAAATAGAAAATTCTGTAACTGACGCACGATTTGACACCATGTTAAAAGTTTTTAAAGCTCTAAAGGCCAAGGTAAACTTTAGTGTTGAGATTGATAAAACAAAACTAATGTTAAATGAATAAAATAAAGGCCAGAGCATAACAATGTATAAGACGATAAATCGGCTAACGCCTCGCATCGCTTATACTTGGACGTTCGAGGAAATACCTTCGGCAATCCCTCGAACGGAGCACTGATTTTGTGCCATCGGAGATAGATGCCTTCGGCAAATCCCCGAACAATGGCTTAAAACCATTATAACGGCCCAAAGCCAGTGCCCGGGAGAGCCAATACCCAAATATATTAAAAGTTTTTTAGAAGGTAAATAATTGTTTACCTTTGCCTTATTGAAGTGTTCTGAACTATATAGAATCTTGATTAAGGCTGGGTGGTTTCCAATCAGTCAAAAGGGATCGCATATTAAACTGAAGCATTTATTAAAAAGTAAAATAATAATTTTTCCAAATCATGGGAGTCAGGAAATCGGCAAGGGTCTTGAAATGAAAATTCTAAAACTAGCTGGAATTAAAAAAAAATGAAAACCAAAAGAATAGTAAAAATTGAAATAATAGTGGAGAAAACCAAAACTGGGTTCTCCGCCTACACTGAAAATTTACCAATATTTACAACAGGAAAAACTTTGGCACAACTAATAGGCAATGCCTATGAAGCCACTCAATTGTATTTTGAAGATAAAAAAAATAATTCAACCAAATTTACGATTAAATATCAAGTAGACTTCAAACAATTCTTTCAATACTATCGTGTTCTTAATGCTAAAGTAATTGCTGAGAAGATCGGTATGAATCCAACGTTGCTTTCTCAGTATGTACAAGGAAAGAAAAAGCCATCTCAACAACAAACGGAAAGAATTATAAATGCAATACATGAATTGGGAGTTGAACTTTCCTCAATAAATCTGGTAAATGCATAAAAAAAGTACTGGCTCTAACAATGTACTTGCGGAAATGCCGCTTAAAAGATTTAACTTTCATTATCTGCAAACAGTGAAAAATAACTTTTTGCCTTTGGTTTGTTGATGAAAGCGTCACATCGCAAGTACTTGAACGTTCGAGGAAATATCTTCGGCATTCCTTCGAACGGGAACTGACTTTGTGCCATCGGAGATAGATGCCTTCGGCAAATCCCCTGATAATGGCTTTAAGATATTATAACGGCCCAAAGCCAGTGCTCCGTTAGCGGTCACCCTATGACGACAACTACGAAGAAAATATAGACACAAACAAAATGGAAGGATTAATATCTCCAAAATACCAAATGAAGTTAGTTGAAGACGTTGAAAACGCTCTTTGGAATATGTTTGCGACATCTAAATATTAAAATGTAGAGAAGTATTTAGAAAAATGGCAGGTATTTGAAGATAGATACACGGACACCAATTTTCATATTGGTTGGAGACCGCAGTTTGAAATCAAAAAACAAAAAGAAGGTGGCTCAATTGATTTAAAATCAACTTTACATTCTATAGACGGAGAAACTTTATTGAAAATCGCAATCGAATTAGGTGTTGATACTCCAGACTTTATACCTTCAATCCCAACATTTAAGAATGTTCTAAAAGCTGACTATCAAACAGCCTATGACACATTTGTTAAATCTTATAAGCAAATTGACATCGACCCAAGTTTAGCTGTTGGACTTGCGAACTCTGCACTTGAAAGCATAATAAAGGAAATTCTTAAAGACGATAGAATTGCAAGTAAAATAACTGGTGGAGAAACCCTATATAAACTGACTTCAATAATTTTAAAAGAGTTCAACTTAACAAATGACAACCATCCAAAAGAAATAAAAACAATCGGCAGTTCCCTTTTGGCAATAAATCAAGCAATTGAAAAACTTAGAAGTGAGAATACAAATTTTCACGGCACGACAACTGACGACTATTTAATTAACGATACCATTTACACATTTTTCGTTGTAAATACCGTTGCGACAGTTGGACTTTTTTTAAATTCGTATTACAAGACAAAGTTTCCTAAACCTGCACCTGCAATAGAAGATGACGGTTTACCATTTTAGGACAAGGACAAATGACATTTTACACTTTGAAATTGACAGTAAAAAAAGAAGGGCGAACCGCTAACAGGCGTTTGGCTCAATGGCGGGTGACGTGGTTAATTGAACATTCTACCTCGCATCAATCCCAAAATTTTGTGTATGGTGTATTGACAGTTTTGTGCTCTATAACCCGCCAGATCGCATAAGCTGAACCGTTGGTCTTATATTTAAAACATGCAAAATGAATGAAAAGATAACCATAGACAATTACTTAGAAAGCCATTTTATTCACCGAAGCAATTGGCTGAGAGCGGCAGTATTAGGGGCCAATGATGGTATTATTTCTATTTCAAGTCTTGCAATTGGCGTAGCCGCAGCAAGCACAAGCAGAGATGCAATTTTACTAGCCACCATTGCCGGGCTGGTGGCCGGGGCATTGTCAATGGCGGCGGGTGAATATGTTTCCGTAAGCTCTCAAACAGACATAGAGAAAGCGGACATCGAAAGAGAAAAACAGGAACTCAAGAATATGCCGGAAATTGAATTAAACATTTTGGCGGATATCTATCAAAAACGAGGATTAAGCAGAGAAACTGCTTTGCAGGTGGCCAAAGAATTGACAGCTGCTGATGCTCTTGGTACCCATATCAGAGACGAACTGTGAATCAATGAAATAAGTCAGGCCCATCCCATACAAGCTGCCCTTGCTTCAGGCGCAGCATTCACAGCAGGTGGCCTATTGCCTCTCTTGGTGACCATTCTGGCACCTGTGAAAAATATGGAATATTTTCTTTACGGATTTACAATCATTTCTTTGATCCTACTTGGAGCGATAGCAGCACGTACCGGCGGTTCAAGTATCAAGAAAGCCATTGTTCGAATTGTGATTTGGGGGACCATTGCAATGGTTTTGTCTGCTGCTGTAGGTTATCTCTTTGGTGTCAAGGTTTAAGTTCGGAAACGCATTGGTTCTTTATCAACTCCACAGACAAAATAGTACAGAAAAGATGATATACCAGCACGTCAGAAAACCTTGGCGTTTGAAGAAATGCTTTCTGCATTATCCCCGACCAGATGCTTTAAGTCACAGTGATGATGCAAAGCCAGCGTCCTTTGGCAAATCACTTAATTTGGAACCAATTATTAGTTGCAAATCTTGTATTTTTGTATATTTACTTTGTGAGTAAATTGCAGAAAATTTTACAGTGAATAATCTAAGGTTCAGGAATCATAATTTATGCTGAATTGAACTATGTTCTCTCTAAACTGAGATATTAAGAAATAAAAACTGGTAAATCGTGTTGCTCTCGTATAGCATTTTATAATGAGATTAAAAAATTGCTGATACGATTACACAAGCCTCACCCTGGAAATGAACGGAAGAATTATCAAGTAAAACTTATTTTATCTCAATTAGAACAAAATAAACTATTATAAATGATAGATTAGAATTTGAGAATGTGATTGGATCTGTTCACTTTTCTTCTATTGATGAAACATTTTTCGGCAAATCTGAAGGAATTAATGATTTGGTCACTTTCAAAGGGCCTTCAGTGAAAGAACTAATAAAGTCATTTGAAGAAGCGGTATTAGATTATAAGTTCTTATGCAAAGAAGCGGGGAAGAATGTGAATAAGTCATTTAAGGGGTCTTTTAATGTAAGAATTGATCCCAAACTTCATGATTTAGCATTCATCAAAGCAACCAAAGAAGGAATAAGTCTCAATCAATTTGTGCAAACTGCTTTGAAAAAACAACTGGTTGAATGAACGCCATCCAGTGACATTGTACTTGACACCATGCCTCTGAAATAAGTATGTTTGACCATTGGCTTATGCCAGTTTCCATCCGAAGAAATGCCTTCGACATTCCCACCAACGGGCACTGACTTTGTGTCATCGGAAATAGATGCCTTCGGCAAATCCCCGAACAAGGACTTTAAACCATTGTTATGATCTAAAGCCAGCACCCTATAATCGCAAGCTGACAATTTTAAAAATAAAATTTAAACCTTAAATTTGATGAAATGAAAACAACAAAACTTTCACTGACAATTTTGTCCATATTTTTGATTGCCCTAATTTCTTGCCAAAACAAGCAGCAAGAAATGATGAACCAAGAAAGCAATCAGAATCTGATCGTACTTATAAAATACAAGACACTGCCCACAAAGAGTAATGAAGCCATATCAGGTTTAACAAAACTGATCGATGTGGTTAAAAATGAACCTGGGTTTGTGAAAATCACGATGCATCAAGATCCGAAGGATGAGTCAAATATTTTACTTTATGAAGCGTGGAGCGATGAAAACTATTATAACGGTGATCATATGAAAACACCCCATTTGCAAAGTTTTATTCAAGACTCAAGGGCATTTTTGGCTGGACCTCCGGAAATTTCACAATGGAAGATCAGGCAAGAATTTGAACAAAAATAAATCAACAGCAGTCATATACAGCTGTCCCATGGTGGAGCTTCTGTGGTTTATTCATCCTGATAGGCATCGGGATTGTGGATCCATAGTCCTTACTGCTTGATAGATCCCGCAACTTCGGGACTTGGAAGTCGCCGGTTTCATTTAGCTGCATCATGTTAAAGGACATTTTGAACGATACCCGCAAATAAACAATAAACAAGTATGAATGGATTTAAAATAACAACATCGGACAACCAAGAAATAAAATTTGAATTTTATCTTTAACATGCACCGCTTACTTCAAAAGCTTTTGTGGAAATATTGCCATTTACAAGGACGTTTCATCACGCAAGGGTCTCGGGACAAGAAATTTGGATTGACAATGTTCCGCCACTTGACATTATTCAAGAAAACGCATCCGTATTCACAGAACCGGGAGAGGTGGTATTTGGACCGGCCAAGCCTTTCAGAGCAAAGACAGCAAACTGTTTTGGAATTTATTATGGCGAAGGCAAAGGGCTAGATGCCTGTAACATTTTCGCAAAGGTAATCGACAGTGACAAACAAAAATTGATTGAGATTGGAACTAGGATATGGAAAAATGGGGCACAGGACTTAACAGTTTCTGCTTTGGATTAAATAATGGATCGACTTTCCAGGGCAAGAATGAAAAAAGCCCTGCCTATTGTGGTTAGGGAGGGCGGGGGCTTGTCATTTGTTTGTTTTGTGAAGTTCATTCGATGAATTACTTTTGCAGGATAGAAAGTGCATTTGAGCATGGGATGAAACGCCAAATCTTTATGTTTTGGAGCCATGCACTTTTTGGATCTAACAGACCTTGGTGGTGAACTGAAAATTTTAAATATCGTTACAAATTGTACCAAACCTTCACTTTATGAAAGCAGTAGGAAAAACAGTTGTTGAGATTTTAACAAGCCAGCCTCCGGATAGGTTGGAGCCATTCAACAAACTGCATGATGTGATTGTAGAGAATCTACCCAAGGGTTTTGAGCCTGCCATTAGTTACGGTGGACTGGGTTATGTGGTTCCACATGAAATATACCCGGCTGGTTATCATTGTAAACCAACCGAGCCGCTCCCATTTGCAGGAATTGCATCTCAAAAGGGATCCATCAACTTTTACCACATGGGAATTTATTCAGATCCAAAATTGTTGGATTGGTTTGTAAAAGAATACCCCAAACACAGCAAACAGAAACTCGACATGGGGAAAAGCTGTATCCGTTTTAAAAAGTTGGATGAGATTCCCTATAAGTTGATTGGCGAGCTAATGCGTAAAATAAGTGTGGATGATTGGATCGACAAATACGAATCGACTTTTAAACCTCAGGCAAAACCAACCAAAGCCAAGGACAAGAAGTAAGCCTGTTGGACAAATTTGCTTCTCGGGAATAGTCAGCATAATTTGAGTTTGTAGTGGCAATGATGCCCGGACGAATGAGTGGATGATTGGAGATCGTTTTTTTAAAGGATAAATCAATATTGATTGGAGAGATCTTTCAATTGAAACATAAAGTATTTCCGTATTGTGAAAGTTAGTTTAATTCTGAAATTGAAAATTGAAATCGAACGAATCATTAAACATAAGCGATGGATTGGATTGTATTAATTATTGCCGGCTTATTTGAAGTAGCATTTGCTTTCTGTTTGGGTAAAGCAAGGCAAAGCACTGGAAACGATGTCTACTACTGGTATTTGGGGTTTTTCGTCAATCTGTGCATTAGTATGGGCATGTTGATAAAGTCCACTCAAACTTTACCCATTGGAACAGCTTATGCGGTCTGGACTGGGATTGGGGCCGCTGGTACGGTGTTAATTGGAATATTTATTTTTAAAGAGCCATCTACTTTTCTTCGACTGCTTTTTATAACAACTCTGATTGGTTCGATCATTGGACTCAAGTTTGTCTCCAATTGAGCAAGACCTTTGATCAAAGAGAACGTTTGAAGTCAAAGCATTGAATCGCTTTAAGAAATAAGCCTTACAACCTGTATCGAGACATTGGCAACTGAAATCAAGGATGTGATTTGACATAAATGCCTGAGCAATTGTTTCTCCAAAAGTTAGGTTTTGAGGCATTCGGGAATCATGCTTTTTGTTTTGGGGCTGACTAACGAACAGTCATTGTCATGCATCTGAGATTGACTTAATACTTATCGAGGATGATCCTTGAACCATTATAACTTATCTAGGTTTTGTAGTATGTCCAAATTCTTTATCATGGATTTATTTGATCCATTTCCAAAAAATGGTCAATTACAAGACATTTGGCATTTCATTTTCTTTGGACTGGATTGAACTGATTTTTTGGTGGTTTTAGAGATATAGAACAATGCACGACAGTATTAGAAATTATAACAACAGTCAATCGCCGGAAGATAAGGCCATTTGTGAGTTGCTGGCTGAGTGGGTGGACAAGGAGTTGACCGAGGCAGATAGCAAAATTTGGCATGGCCATCCGGTTTGGTTTATTGAATCAAACCCAATTGTTGGGTACAGTAAGCAAAAACCCGGAATTCGATTCATGTTCTGGAGTGGTGCAGATTTCGGAGAAGAGAAATTGGATCAGATTGGAAAGAAATTTAAAGATGCTTCTATATTTTTTACTTCAATCACGCAAATTAACCCAACAGACCTTGTCCGATGGCTGCGAAAGGCAAGAGACATTCAGTGGGATTACAAAAACATCATAAAGAGAAAGGGGAAGTTGGAAAGATTGAAATAAACAATCCTATTTTTAAAAATTTTACCATGGATGATTCAAACAAACATGATCAGCGAATCGCTCAAATGAGCTTTGCTTCGGTGTACCCTCATTATGTCACCAAAATCGAGAGGAAGGGAAGGACAAAAGAGGAATTGCACCAAATAATAGAATGGTTGACTGGCTTCAATACCAGCAAACTCCAGGAATTCATCAAATCCAATGCAAGCTTCGAAACCTTTTTCGATCAAGCTAAGCTAAACCCTAATGCCTCAATGATTACCGGACTTATTTGTGGTTATCGGGTCGAAGAAATCAAGAACCCTCTTACACAAAAAGTAAGGTGTTTGGACAAACTGGTCGATGAATTGGCCAAGGGCCGTAAAATGGAAAAAATTTTGCGCAGCATTTAAGCCTTTGGAAAATGATATTAAATTTTAATGATCCGGCAGATAAGTCCTTGGCGAAAGGCGGACAGCTTACTGTCTAAACCGGTAAATGATGATTTCTTGCTCTTTGATTCGTACTTTTCTGCCGCATCTTTAGGATCACAAATTTAAGTTTTAATCCCTGGAATTTTTCTTTGGAAGATAATTTTATAAATCTTTGCATTCAATCATAGTCTGATCGCTGTTATTCTTTAAAAGTAAGCATGAATTAAACCATTACAATGAATAGAAATTTAGCTTTGGCAAATCGACTCAGGGAAGTGCTGCTCAATGGACATTGGATCGCAAATACCAACTTTAAGGAGCAATTGTTGAAAGTGGACCATGAGCAATCCATCCGGAGAATGGGTAGCTTAAATTCTATCGCTGCATTGACGTATCATATTAATTATTATCTGGCCGGTCTGTTAAAAGTATTTCAAGGAGGGAGTCTTGATATTCGCGATAAGTATAGCTTTGATCTTCCCGAAATCAGGTCCGAATCCGATTGGAATAATTTGGTGGGTGAATTTCTGACCAATGCGGAACAATTTGCAAATGCAGTAGAGCAGTTGGACGATCATATTCTCGATAAGCCTTTTGTTGACGAAAAATATGGTAGCTATTTAAGAAATATTGAAGGAGTCATTGAACATTGCTATTATCACTTGGGTCAGGTGTCACTGATCAGGAAATTGTTATAACCTGGCCATTTCTAATCATTGAATAGGGGCAATAGGCCATTGATGGATTTTGAAAAGATGCAGACAGTCAGTTTGATTTTATTGGCTTGTGATTGCTTGGAATTAATGCCTTGCTTATTCCGTGGAAGCTTCTCCACTATGAATTTTTTGCCAAAATTGAACCATTGATCCGATATTTTCTTTAACAATGGTAAGGCAATGTGTATTCGGAAGATTGTGCTTCAAAGTGTATTATTTAATTAGATTTTTGACCATTGTTTTAGTGGATATACCAGAATTGATTTGGGAAAGACTAGTTAATTTTTGGCTGTGCCAGTTCTGATTCATTTATTCTAAATATGAAATTAAAAATATACCAGGTCGATGCATTTGCAGGTCGTGTTTTTACGGGTAATCCTGCCGCAGTTTGTCCTCTTGACCATTGGCTGCCAGACGAGATCCTACAGAATATTGCCATGGAGAATAATTTGGCAGAAACAGCATTTTATGTAAAGAAAGACGGCCATTTTCAAATTCGTTGGTTTACGCCAACGGTTGAGGTGGATCTATGCGGACATGCTACCCTGGCTTCGGCATTTGTTTTGTTTAAGTATGATAACCATCCTGAAAACAGCATTCGTTTTATTTCACCGCGGAGTGGTGATTTGTCGGTGAGAAGAATGGGCGATTTGTTGATTCTCAATTTTCCTAGAGATTATTTTGTGCCAGTGGAATGTACCGACGAAATCAAGACCTGTTTCAACACAGCACCCAATTTGGCCTTTAAGGGTAAGACAGATTATTTGTTTGTTTTTGACAGCGAGGATAAAATAGCAAATCTTGTTCCTTTCCTGGAGAAGATTTCAAAATTGGAAGGAAGGGGAGTCATTGTCACAGCCAAAGGAAATGAGCAGGATTTCGTTGCCAGATTCTTTGCGCCTCAGTCCGGTATCAATGAAGACCCTGTGACGGGTTCGGCATACACGACTTTAATTCCTTATTGGTACCATCAACTTGGAAAGGCTGAAATGACAGCAAAACAGCTTTCTATGCGAACTGGATTTGTCCATTGTAAATATTTGGATGAGCGGGTAGAGATTGGTGGCGAGGCTTGCCTGTATATGATCGGAGAAATATTCCTGGATTAATCAGTATATGACTGCTGGATTTTCACTTCATTGGCTTCATTCAGTCAAGGATTTGAATCTTCACATGAAAACATGGCTGCTTTTGACAATTTGAAGAATTTATTATGGCAGCGGTCGTTGAAATTCGGATCAATTGAATTTTAGAAGGGGGAAAGTTGTAAACACCCATTGAATGCTATTCAACGGGCATTTTGGAATGAAAAAATAATTCATACAGTAAAATTAGAATATGGCAAAACTAGCAGAGATCAAAACAAAGCAGACCGACTTAAGTGTCGAAGATTTTATCAATGGATTGAAAGATGAGACACAGCGAATGGACAGTTTGTCGATTCTTGAAATGATGAGAAAGGCAAGTGGTGAGGAGCCCAGGATGTGGGGAAATTCGATGATTGGATTTGGAAAATTGAGATACAAAAGTCCCAAGACAGGTCGTGAGGTGGATTGGTTTAAAATTGGCTTTTCTCCCCGCAAGGCCAATATCTCTCTGCATCTTGTTTTGAATCTGAAGGAAAAATCAGCCAGACTTGAAAAATTGGGTAAGCATAAGACAGGAGTTGGCTGCTTATACATCAATAAGCTGAAAGACATCGATGAGAAAATTTTGGAGGAATTAATTGAATCGGCATTAAAAGAGAAATTAGATTAAATGTATATCTCAAATATTGAAAAAGCCCTTGGTAATAAAGTCTTACAAAGAGGTGTAGGTCACATAGATTTAATAAAGTATCAACAATATCTGAGCGAAGTACATTATTTAATGGGCAATAATGAGAAGGGAGATTACTACAAGGCATTGTCAGATGCAATCATTCGGAAGACCAGTGCAGAGGATAAATAAGATATTAAGATCAGCTTTGCCGAATTCCATTTTTAATGGAGACAATAAATTCATCATTTGACTTTGAATAATATGTAATAACCTAGACTTGATCTGACAGTTGGCGATAAAAAAGAATAATCCAACGCTTCAACAAAAGTAACAATTGTTCCGTAAAAGTCAAGAGCGAGGCAAGTTCCTTCGGAACTCTTGACATTTACTCCACAATTTAGTTTGTTGACGTTTACGCGTTGAATTACTCTATTCATGATCTTCTTTATTCAAAATGAGTTTCTAACATTTTATCAATTGCAATATTTTTTGACTCGATGTGAGTTTGCATAGGAGTTTTGCCAAAGCAATATTTTCCGGAATGAGGTCTGTCCGAATTATAGTAATGTAGCCAATCCTCCAAGTCAGCCTGTAGCTCTTCAATAGATTTGTATAACTTTTTACGGAAGGTAATGGCATAAAATTCATTTTGAATGGTGCGGTGGAATCTTTCACAGATACCATTAGTCTGTGGGTGTCGTGCTTTGATCTTAGTATGTTCAATATCCTCCAAACTCAGATAAAGTTCGTACTCATGATATTCTCTTTTTCCACAGTATTCCGTGCCACGATCGGTCAGTATCCTGAGTAGCCTGATTTGCTCATGTTCATAAAATGGCAGGACTTTATCGTTTAGCAAATCGGCTGCTACAAGAGCATTTTTACGATCATAGATTTTTGCCAGAACTACCTTAGAGTAAGTGTCAATGTAGGTTTGTTGATAGATACGACCAACGCCTTTGATATTGCCAATATAATAAGTATCCTGAGCTCCCAGATAGCCCGGATGATATGTTTCAATTTCACCTTGAGATTCCAATTTTTCTTTCTTACGCTCCAAGGCTACAACTTGGGCTTCTGTAAGAATTATTCCATCCTGGGCCACTTTGGCTTCCAGGGCCTTTAATCTCTTTTGGAAGGTCTCCAGATCGTGCCTCAACCAAACACAACGAACTCCACAAGGGGATACAAATATTCCTCTCTTAACAAGCTCATTTGCAACCCTTACTTGTCCAAAAGCTGGATTGTCAATAGCCATATCAACAACTGCTTTCTCTACTTCGGGAGCCACTCGATTCTTGACCAGTGGTTTGCTCCTGCTGACTTCGATTAAGGCCATTTCGCCTCCTGTGTCATACATCTCTTTAATCCTGTAAAAACTATCCCTGGAATACCCCATTATTTTACAAGCTTGAGATACATTTCCCAATTTTTCTGCTAAATGGACTAATCCCAATTTAGTTTTGATTAATTTTGTTTCTAATTTCATTTTCTGACAGTTTAGTGGTTAATTAATTATTTTTGACAACTTAAAATTAATCACTAACTGTCAGATTAAGTCTAAACTATTACAAATAATATCCTCTCATACATGGTGCTTGTCTTTTAAAACACATGATCACAAAGTCCATTCGGAAAAAATGGAAAACAACAAAATTTAGGATATTTAATGTACCAACAAACTATCTGCCAATTTTTTAGAAACACTCGCCTTTCCTTCCTTTCCAATTTGTATCACCAGTGATTCATCAAACGGTATTTTCTCCAATACTTTAATTTTGGTGCCAATGCTGATGTTCAATTTTTCCAGGTACTGAAGAAATGGGGTCGAGGTATCTTTGATGGCAGCAAGACGACACAACTGACCAATTTCAATATCAGTGAGCAAGGTATTGGTAATGGAGGGAATTTCACCTTTTGCATTGGGAATGGGATCACCATGTGGATCGTACTCCGGATAACCCAAAAAATGTTCCAATCGGTCAGCCAGCTCCTTGTGCCTGATGTGTTCGAGTTGTTCTGCTATTTCATGAACCACATCCCAGGAATACCCCAGTTTATCCAGTAAAAATACTTCCCACAATCTGTGCTTGCGCACGATGTCCACTGCAATTTTTTTTCCTTCTTCTGTCAGCACAGCTCCTTCCTTTTTATGATAGACAATCAGTTTTTTGTCGCTTAGTTTTTTGATCATATCCACCACGGAGGCAGCATTGACACCCATCGCTTCAGCAATGGAAGTGGGTGATATTTTTGTAGTTTCTATTTGAGAGAGCCTGTAAATTGACTTTAGATAATTTTCTTCCGTCAGAGAGCGCATCAGCTTATTTTTTGTAAAGATAAGGTTTTTATTAAAAAAGAAATTAGATAAGTCTAATAAAATTAATTTGGTTATTCAAATAAATATCTAAATTTGTGCGGTTCAATTGGGCTTAAATATGAAAAACCATCGGAATTTTAACCTACTAGTATTATTTAGTATGTTGATAATCAGTTTCTCATGTGAGAAAATATTTCCTGCTTTGCCCAATGAAGAAGATATTTTAGAGGGCCCGTTGCAGAGATTGAGCACTTTTGAAAATGCGCTCTTTCTGAAAGGGGATAAGGCCTTTAATGAAGTATTTACCTCCGAATCTGGTTTGGGTCCCCTCTTTGTAGCCAATAGTTGCGGATCTTGCCATGCCGGAGACGGTAAGGGTCATTTGTTTACTACACTCACCCGTTTTGGTCAAACGGACAGCACAGGAAATAAATACTTGTTGCAGGGAGGCCCTCAGCTGCAAAACAGGGCTTTGCCTGGATTTCAGCCCGAAATGATACCAGTGGGTGCCAGTTTTTCAAAATTCACTCCACCTGCAGTTACAGGTTTGGGTTATTTGAGTTTGGTAAGCGATGAGGATTTACTTGCCATTGCGGATCCTTTTGATGCTGATTCGGATGGAATATCAGGAGTACCCAATTGGATCAGCTTACCTGATTTTATCGTTCCGGGACCGGGATCTGTTTCAAATGATGGAAAGTACATGGGTCGGTTTGGAAAAAAAGCGGCTGTCTATAATTTATTGCACCAAACGGTCAATGCATATAATCAAGACATGGGGATTGCTTCTATTTTTAATCCCTTCGATGTCTTTAGTGGATTGGAAATAGATCCTGAAGTGTCCACCGAAAGAATCCATGAGCTGGTGTTTTATCTTCAAACTTTAAAAGCACCCATTCCAAGAAATCAGGAGGATCCGGATGTCAGACTGGGCAAAAATTTGTTTGAAAAGATCAAATGCAGTTCTTGTCACCTTCCATCATTAAAAACCCAGTATTCTCCGATTGCGGCATTGTCCAATCAAGTTTTTAATCCCTATACTGATTTACTATTGCACGATATGGGTCCCGGATTGGATGATGGTTACACAGAGGGAAATGCAAAGTCCTCCGAGTGGAGAACGCCAGCTTTGTGGGGATTGGGATTATCACCCAATGCCCAGGGCGGGCAATATTTCTTATTGCACGATGGCAGAGCAAGGAGCATTGAGGAAGCCATTTTATGGCACGGTGGTGAAGCAGAAGACAGTAAAAATCAGTATCAAAATCTTTCCAATAGCGATAAGGATGCCCTGATCAGATTTCTAAAATCATTGTAGTTGAACAGAAAAGAATTTTTAAAGAATTGTGGATTTGCCTGTCTTAGCGGGACAGCGATGATGACTTTCTTGCAAGCTTGTGCAAGTTCATCCTATTTTGCCACGACTACTTTCTCTAATAATAAATTCATTCTTCCTAAGTCCGAATTTTCGGAATTGAAAAATGGGAAATCCATCCGAAGGAAATATGTTTTGCTCAAGAATGAAAAACTAAGGTACCCCATTGTAGTATTTGAAATCGCAGAGGGTTCCTATTCTGCACTATTGATGAAATGCACCCACAATGGATGTGAGCTTCAGCCGGCCGGCACTTATTTGATTTGTCCCTGTCACGGGAGTGAATTTGACAATTTGGGTAAGGTGCAGAATCCACCGGCAGAGCAGAATTTACAAACTTTTCAAATTTCAGCGGACGATAATTTCATCTATGTACAAATTTAAAACAACGATCATATTCGTGCTTGCCATCTGTCTTTTCACGGTGGTGCATGCACAATCTGATTCATCCGGTTTTTTTCAGCGGAAATGGTCAGATACCACGGACAAAAAATTAAACATGGATGCCGTTTACAATCGTCCTTTTTTGACTTTGGGTAAGTTTCCGGTGGCCATAGGAGGTTATCTTGAAGCCAATACGCATTATGAAGTGGTGGACGGCGTGACAAATGGTTTTTCATTTCAGGCAAGACGGTTTACCCTTTTTCTTTCATCGTCCATTGCACATAAGATCCGTTTTTTTTCAGAATTGGAATTTGAAAATGGAACAAAAGAAATTAATATAGAATTTGCCGCATTGGATTTTGAATTTCATCCATTGCTCATCCTAAGATCGGGAATCGTGATGAATCCGATCGGTGCATACAATCAAAACCACGATGGCCCCCGCTGGGATTTTATTGAGCGTCCTTTGGTGGCTACAGACATTGTGCCCACTACACTTTCTAATGTGGGTTTTGGAGTGTACGGAAAATATTATGTGAACAAATGGGTTTTGGGTTATGAGACATATCTCACCAATGGATTTGATGATCGCATCGTTTCAAATACCTTAAATCGCAGTTCTTTGTCTGAGGGTAAAATCAATCCGGAAAGGTTTTCCATGAGCAACAGTGGATTGCCTATGTTTACCGCGAAAATGGCCGTTCGCAATCGGAGTTTGGGTGAATTGGGTTTATCTTTTATGAGCGGTGTTTACAACAAATGGCAAGAAGATGGTCTCCGATTGGATCAAAAAAGAAGTGCAAGTGTTTTTGCACTTGATTTTAACACCTCGCTGTTTCGAAAAAAGCTGGACATCACAGGAGAATTTTCAAAAGTTCTGATCAGTATTCCTGAAACCTACGATCAGACCTTTGGAGATCAGCAAGCAGGAGGCTTTCTGGACTTGGTATGCACCATGGTCGAGAAGCCGATGTTGGGCTGGGAGAAAGCAAAGATCAATTTTGGGGTTCGACTGGAATATGTTGATTTTAACCAAGGTAAATTTAAGGAGACCAACGGAAATATTGGTGATCACGTCTGGGCAATGGTACCCAGCCTTGCATTCAGACCAATGGGCACTACGGTGCTCCGGTTGAATTACCGGTTTATTCAGGAAACAGATTTGCTCGGAAATCCTCCGATAGTCTCCGGTGTCCTCCAATTCGGCTTTTCATCCTACTTTTAAGCAAAAGCTTGCAGAATCCATTTTAGGGAGGGGTTGTTTGAGTTTTTCTTGATTTTCTTCATTTTTCAGCCCGAGTTTCCATTTAGACTAAATTGAAGCTGTATTTCAAATCGACCTTTAGATTTTCAAGGTTTAATTATTGAATAATTTCACATCTGTCTAAAATAATTTTTAGAAACTAACTTTTCCACTTTTTGTCGCTCACGACTGAACGATCCAAGCTAAAAGCTTGGTAGAGTGCGACAGCACTCTAAGTGAAGGAGCCGCGAAAGCGGGGTACCAAAAAAACGCAGCCTTTTCTAAGGCGGCATCTTTCTTGGCTATATTGATCTTTATTTGGTTCATTTTGCAAGGTTCTCTGTTGGGACAGATTTTGGGCGCTGTATATTGCCGCCCCATAATGTCACTTCAATATGAAGGTTTGTTTGATAAGTGCACCATATTAGTTCCGTATAAGGAGCGACAATATAAGGCGCTGTTTCCAAAATCTGTCCTACCTGAGCCGCTGACGAAAAGGCTAATAATATTACACATTATCTAGATTGAAATATCAGGAAGAATGATGGTTTTCATGCAATTCAATGCGGCTTAGGGCTCCGCAGCTCGGGTACCCAACCAGCGAATTTCGCGGTCATGCTAAAAACTGTCTGAGCCCAACCGAGAAGCTATCAACAATGACAGAGTTGGCGAAGCGAGGATTGTGGAGCCAAGTAGGAGAAGGTAGAGGCGAGTTTTTTTAGCATAGCGAAAGAGCTGCAGTTGGGTGAGCGAGGAGTCCAGCCGCGAGTTTTCTTTGGTTACTTTCTTTTGACGGCCAAAAGAAAGTAACATACATGAAGTTTGATAAACAAAAGATATTTTTTAAATTGCAATAACTGTTATGGAGGTTCAATTTTAAAATATCGTTACAAAATTTGTATACACTTGTAAATCAATGGTCACATTTCAAATTTAAACTTATTTTGGACAGGTATGGAATAATTTTAATTTGCATTTTTCATAAATAACATTATTTTTAGGCGGTTTTATTGCTACAAATAATCAATTTATACCCATGAAAACTTTACCATTTGCATTGACCATAACCATTTTACTTTCCTCCTTTTTGGGCTGTGACCTTATAGATGATTCGCCATGTGGACCCAGGCTAACCTATGATTTGTACTTATTGGGTACATCTGTTGTGGACAACACCGGTGATATTTTAAACACCTACATGGAAGGCACAAACAGGGTTTTACAGTGGAGTGAACTGGTGGAAGAAGTTTGTTCGGACGAGCACGTTAAAGTGGATTATAGAGTGGCATTTTTGGACAATGGTACAGCCGTAAAAGAGAAAATGACAGCCCGGGGATCTGTTTCCTGGCAATTTTTATTCGAAAGAGTGGTAAACCTTACAGCCGATCAATCTGATCTAAAAGGAAACCTGGAAGTGGGTTTAAAACAGGCTTTTCCTGATTTGAAAGGCTGGATGGTACCCACCCTCGAAGTGATTTTTCCAACCAAAGGAAGTTATTCAGCGGACACGGCCTATATTAAAAAACATTTGATAGCCGTTGAGATGAGGGCAAAATACAGAGAATATAAATAAATATAAATAGTTAAATACATGATTCTTATTTTAAGAACTTAAATGAAGCTCTTAGTGGATTGCAAAAATAAAAGTCAGATTTGAATTTATGAACGCCCCAAAACTTCAACAATCCTGCGAATGGCTTCCCGGATCTTGGCCTCAGAGAGTGAATAGGAAATTCTAAGACAGTCCGGCGCTCCAAATGCTTCTCCGGAAACCAATGCCACATGGGCTTCTTCCAGCAATAACATGGCTAAATCATCGGCATTTTGAATGTCTCGACCTGCTATCTTTTTTCCAAAACAGGCATCTACTTTTGGCAAAATGTAGAAAGCACCCTGCGGAAAATTGACTTTCCAATCTTGAATTTTTTTCACTTCCTCCAACAAAACATCTCTTCTTTTTTGAAAATCTTTGCTCATAGCATAGGTAGGACCTAAATCTGTGCTCAAAGCATACGCACCCGCTTTTTGAGTAAATGAAGCAGCGCCGCTGGTAAACTGGCCCTGCACTTTAATACAAGCTTTGATGATCTCTTTTGGCCCTCCCATGTAACCCAGTCTCCAGCCTGTCATGGAAAAACCTTTCGAAAAGCCATTGATGGTCACCGTTCTTTCGTTCATATTCGGAAGAGAACCAATGCTCAGATGTTTTTGGTCAAAAATGATATACTCATAAATTTCATCAGAGACCACCAATAATTCGGGAAACGGGGCGACCAGTTTGGAAATCATTTCCAGATCCTCTTGAAGAAACACTGTGCCCGTAGGATTGCAGGGAGAAGAAAAAATGAGCATCCTGGTTTTTGAATCCAACCTGCCGGCGATGTCTTCTGCCGCAGGCTTGTAGTCATTTTCGACCGAAGATGGTACCACCACCGGCTTTCCTCCGGCCATTTTGATAATTTCAAAATAGGATACCCAATATGGTGCGAATAGCATCACCTCATCTCCGGGTTCCAAAAGGGCAAAACACAGATTGGCAAAACATTGCTTGGCCCCATTGGAGACCAAAATTTGATCCGGTGGATATTGCAATTGATTGTCTCGCTCAAATTTTTTACTGATCACTTCCCGGATTTCAAGCGTACCGGCCACCGGAGTATATTTGGTAAAACCCTGATCGATGGCTTCCTTGGCTTTTTGCCGAATGTGAATGGGAGTTTCAAAATCTGGCTCACCCAGACTGAGGTTGATGACATCTATACCTTTGCTGCTGATTTCTCTGGCCATTTGGGCCATTTTTAGCGTCGCAGATTCATTCATTTCTGCAACCCTGGAGGATATCTTGAAGTTTGCCATTGCGTGGCAAAGATCCAAATAAAAAAGGAAGTACCCAATAGGAGGATACTTCCTTCTTTGTTAATGTATTTTTATTAATGAATTAGTGGCTCACCACCAATTTTTTGGTTTGAAGTTCAGCACCCATTCTCAGGCGAATGGTGTACATTCCGTTTTCCATGGCCATTGTATTAATTGGCAGGACCAAAGATCCTTCCAGTTGTCCATAATTTCTGGACAAAACAATTTTTCCATTGAGGTCCATGATTTCCATACTTACCTGGCTGGGACTACTGAGTTCTACGCTAATCTGGCTATTTTCAGCAGCCGGATTTGGTGTCACATTTACAGGCGTCAGGGCCACTCCAGGATCTTCTGTTGAGGTGAACAATCCATTGGCAACCGCTTCAGCGATGGTTGTTTTGGTGGCATTGACAATTTCTCCGGCTGGTCCATAAAGAACACCAATGATTTCAATATTGTCTTCTTTCCATGCAATGGGCAGGTTGGTGGTATATGTAATAAAATGAGTGGTTCCGGCAGAAATACTTGCTGGAAGATAACCGGCGAGACCGTCATAACCATCCATGATGATTCTGGCGACATGGTTGTAGGTCATTCTGGAAGCAGGAACCGGATTGGGTAGAATTTCGTATCCACCCATTCTTCCATTGGCACCTCCTGAATATGCGTTGGCTTGGTTATAAGCGGCCGTATTGCCTTTCACACCGTTTTCAACCAAAACCATGTTGAAGCGATAATCTCCTACCAAGTCTTTTACAAAATCAGCTTTTACGCTGACCACCAAATCTCCTGTAGTAGGATTCCAGGTGGCTCCGTTGGTAAGTATGACCGGTGTTTCAACCACAATGTTGTTATAAAAGCTGGTTTCAAGAAACAATGGGTCAATGATGATGCTTCTGTCAAAAAGTACACTTGGAAATCCAGGAAATCCCGGAGTTGAAGTTAATCCTGCATCATAAATAGGTATTCTCATCGGCTCAGTGGCAGAACCTCCGTGGACAGCAATACCCGCAAAATATTTATGATAAGTTCTGTCCATAGAATCCATAAAAACAGCTCCTCTTGGGCACCATTGACACCATGTGCCGGTCGCTTCCTCAGCCACCACCATTTTATTGGCAGCAGGCACCACACCTGTTATTGGACTGATCTTGGTATTGTTGGAGGCATCGTCATCAGACTGTCCGTTGACCTTGTCAATGCTTACTTTTAAATCATTCGATCCTGGTGCATAAGTCACTTTTCCTAAATTCAAGGTAGTCGAACCCAGTGGAGCAATATTCAAATTGTTGAATGAATTGACCGATGGGGGATCAGCACCTACCTGTGTGGTCAATTCCAAAGAAGTAATTGGAGTTAAACCAATGTTTCTGATTAAAACGCTTCCACCAGAACTTTCATTGGCGAGGAATCTTGGTTTGAAGGTTGAATTCAGTAAAGTGGCCTCCAGATTGGTTCTGGTATAGGGTACATAAGAGTAACTGACATCATCCACATAGTAGGTGGAACCGTTGGCAGGAGCTCTGAAAGTAGGGTATAAATTTAGAGAGGCAATTGAATTATTGATGTTGGAAAATTTGGATACACTGACATCATTGAAAAATATTTCCCAAATGTTGTTGGTGAGGTCGGCTTTCAAATTGAATTTGATCCATTCCCCGGGAGTGTAGTCAGTTTCAACAAACTGTCCTCCTCCGGCACCGGCACCCATGTCTGCTCTAAATTTTGAATCTCCGTCAAAATAGCCCTGGAAACACCATATCTGACCGATAGTAGCCTTCCCCTGAAAATTGAAATAAGCTCCCTGATCTGGCACAACATAGATGTACATCTCAAAATTGAAATTTCCAATGTTGTACTCCTGTCCAAAAGGCAACACGATATCAGTTGGCCCACCGGTTGGGCTTATGGATTCCAGTTTAACACTCTTTGTGCCCGAACGCGCATTTTCATCCGTGACATAAGCATCCTCCTGTCCTCCTTCAGCAGCAGCACCGCCCCAGCAAGTCCATGCAGCAGAGGCTTTTGCCAATTGGTCTCCGACACCATAAGATTCAAAATCATCTGAAAAACTGGCCTGCGAATAAGCAAATCCAAAACCGAGTGAGAAAAGCAATAGAAGTAAGTTTTTATTCATTTTTATTCTGTTTAAAAAGTTATACAATGCCGTAAATTTAACGCATTCTTCTGTATTTACAAAAAAGAAGAAAAACAGCATAAAGAAACCATGGAACAGAAATAAAAAAATCCAAATAATATTCTGCTTCTAGATGAATAGTAGTTAATGCTAATATTTTATTTTGAAATTTTTAAATTTACAAAATTTAATATTTGGAATGACAATTGATCGTCCATTTGCATTTCCATTGTAAAAATGGATTTGGAGCATGCTAAAATGTCAAACCCAGACTTGCTGAAATATAAAAACCCTCATTCATTTGCATCAGAAAATGCAAATGAATGTCGATCGGTTATTTGCTGACAAAAATTCTGTAATGGTAGAATTCCTGACCCAATTGGACCCGCAAAATATAAATGCCACTTTGCTCAATGCCGGATTCCATCTGCCAGCTTAAAGCAGATTTTTGGTTTAGTACAAATGAAAGTTTGCTGCCAGAAAGATCGTACAAGGATACAGCCAACTGATCTGGTATAAGCTGTTCTGATTGAATCTGCACATGACTTCCATCAAAAAACGCTTTAAGTCGGTTGACTTTAAAGCCGCTTTTGCCTGCACCCAAACATTCTAATCCAATAAATTCTACCGCTTTGCAACAGCTTGGATTTTCCTGATCGCAAATCTTCATAAAATCATGTTTAACAGCTGATTTCGCAAAATGAGGCAAAGTAAGCGGTAAATCTGAGTAAGCGTGGTCGCTTATTTTACCGTTCCGGTCGTACAAATTAAATCTTGAACCAGTACCCGAATGTAGAAAATTAAGTTTTAAGGAATAGGAGCCTTTGCCAGTGCATTCTTGTGGTATGGCATCTACTTCGTAGATTTTGCAATTGGATTGACTTTCGCAACACACTTTTCCCAGATTTTTTTCCAGCGCACAGCGTTCATTGTGGCAATCTCTGATCACAAATCCGTAATTGGTTTCACAATTTCCATCCAATGGACCAATTTTAATGGGCAGATCTGTATATTTAAACGTGCCGTAATTATGGCCATTTCCACTCACAGTAAAACAGTCTGAAACATTTTTATACCCAAAGTTGATCGTGACGTAGAATTTCTTTTCTGCATTGCACTCTGTTCTCTTGAGGTCCAACTCACTGAGTTTGCAATCGTTGTTCTGAGATTCACAACATACTTTACCCAAAGATTTATCGACTGCACATTTTTCATTGTGACAATCGCGTACCACAAAACCATAATTGGTTTCACAATTGCCATCCAATGGACCAATTTTAATGGGTAGATCTGCGTATTTAAACGTCCCGTAATTATGGCCATTTCCACTGACTGTAAAACAATCTGAAGTGTTTTTATGGCCAAAATTGAGGGTCACGAAAAATTTCTTTTCCGGAGTGCATTCAGATTTTTTGAGTTCAAGTTCATTGATTTGGCAATCATTGTTTTGGGTTTCACAGCATACCTTGCCAAGGACTTTGGAGATTCCGCATCTTTCATTGTGACAATCGCGAATGACAAATTCGTATTCTGTTTCACAATTTCCGTTTAGTGGACCTAATTTGAGGGGCAGGTCAGTATATTTAAAAGTCCCGTAGTTATGGCCATTTCCACTGACTGTAAAACAATCTGAAGTGTTTTTATGGCCAAAATTGAGGGTCACGAAAAATTTCTTTTCCGGAGTGCATTCAGATTTTTTGAGTTCAAGTTCATTGATTTGGCAATCATTGTTTTGGGTTTCACAGCATACCTTGCCAAGGACTTTGGAGATTCCGCATCTTTCATTGTGACAATCGCGAATGACAAATTCGTATTCTGTTTCACAATTTCCGTTCAGTGGACCTAATTTGAGGGGCAGGTCAGTATATTTAAAAGTCCCGTAGTTATGGCCATTTCCACTGACTGTAAAACAATCTGAAGTGTTTTTATGGCCAAAATTGAGGGTCACGAAAAATTTCTTTTCCGGAGTGCACTCCGATTTTTTGAGTTCAAGTTCATTGATTTGGCAATCATTGTTTTGGGTTTCACAGCACACCTTGCCGAGGGATTTTTCGATCGCGCATCTTTCGTTGTGACAATCGCGCACGACAAATCCGTAATTGGTTTCACAATTTCCTTCCAAAGGTCCCAATTTAATGGGCAGATCAGAATATTTAAAAGTTCCGTAGTTGCGTCCATTTCCGCTGACGGTAAAACAATCTGAGGTATTTTTATAGAGGAAATTAAGGGTAACATAGAATTTCTTTTCTTCGACACAGTCAGATTTTTGTAGTTGAAGTTCAGCCAGCTTGCAATCCGTATTTGGATTTTCACAACACACTTTTCCAAGGACCTTTTCCAGGCCGCATCTTTCATTGTGACAGTCCCGAATGTCAAATTCATACTCTGTTTCACAATTGCCATTCAACGGCACGATTTTAATTGGTAGGTCGGTGTATTTGAAAGTGCCATAATTGATTCCATTTCCTTTGACAACAAAACAATCCGATGTATTCTCATGCTTGAAATTGATCGTAACAAAAAACATTTTGTGCCCGTCACAAGCGGATTTATCGAGCTGAAGTTCAGAAAGCTTGCAGTCCGGATTGGGATTTTCGCAACAGACTTTTCCCAATTCTTTCTCAATGACACAGCGCTCATTGTGGCAATCGCGCACCACAAAGAAAAAATTGCTATCGCAATTGCCGATGAGGGAATCTATTTTGATGGGGAGGTCTGCATACTTATAGGTGCCGTACAATTTTCCATTTCCTTTGACCGTAAAGCAATCGGAGGTGTTTTTATGGAAAAAATTGAGGGTGACAGAAAAGTATTTTTCGCCAAAACAATCGGATTTTTTAAGTTCCATCTCGGCTAGCTTGCAATCGGCATTGGGATTTTCACAACATACCTTTCCAAGGGATTTCTCTATTGCACAGTCCTCTTTTTCACAATCCCGGATCACAAATTCATAAGGCGTCTCACAATTACCAGCCAAAGGCCCAATGGTAATGGGCAAATCTGCGTAAAGAAAAGTGCCATAGTCGGCTCCATTACCTTTTACGGTAAAGCAATCAGAGGTGTTTTCGTGTTGAAAATTAAGGCTGACAAAAAACTGCTTGTCGGCATTGCAAGCTGATTTTTCCAACTGCAATTCACTCAATTTACAATCTTCATTATATATAAATAATTTACTATCAATTGATAAAATATTTGAATAAATGTTAATATGAAAATTGACCGCAAGGACCAAAAAGAGAAATCGGGTAAACCATTTTTTCATAATCCGTTGATTTTATAGTCAGTTGACCCATCAAAGTTACTGAATGTTGCACGGATAAAAGGAATTTTATCAGATAATTCTGAATAGGAGAGAGCCAGCAGCTTATTGGAGATTCCAAAAGTACCCAAATAAGAAATCCTGCCTTGGGCAAGGCAGGACCTCGGTTGGTTTTAACAAATACAGCAATTGGTTCAGTTTTCCAGAATTTTTATCTCAAACATCATGCCATGGTGGGAAGTCGCTGTTTGCTTTTGGCCTGATCGACTTTCCACTGAGCCCATTTATCGCCCAGTAAAAAATTCATGCTCCGGTCCACCATCATGTGCTGAGTGATGTGAAAGATACCATTTAATCTTTGCGCCACCGAGTCAAAAGCCCTATAAGCAATTGAAAATCCGGATTCGGTATATTCGATATGATGCCAAAACTTCGAAGGCATAAACAAAGTTTCTCCATGCTCCAGGGTGGTTTCATAACCCCTGAGGTATTTTAGGCCTGGATATTTTCCTTCATCAGGATCGATCGGATTTATCAAACAACCTACGGTAAAGGGAACTGGTCCCAGAAGGTCCGATTGATCAGGAGCAAACAACAAAACCCTTTTTTTCGTCTGGAAATGGGTCAAAAAAACATGGGAGCAGTCGAGATCATAATGGATTTTGGTATAGGCCCCTTTACCGCCAAAAAACATAAAAGGCAGTGAATCAATGAACCCATCCATGATGCTGAGCTTACCCAAATCATTTTTTAGTTCTGGAATCAGGGCTAGAATATTGAGAAGAAAGATCCGAATATTGGAAGAGCCATTTTGGATCAATCTGAGATAATCACCCAATAACATTCGGCCTGTCGGCGACATATAGCTCTTACCGGCTTTTGAGAAACTTTGGTCATAAATTGGAATTTCTACCTCTCCATACTTTTGAATGAAATATTCAAAGTCCCATTTCGAATAAGCTGGCCAATCCTGGATCAGATCCTTAAAAACCACCGGTTTGTTCGCCTTTAAATATTGATTTTCAAATTCTTTTTTAGAAACATTGCTTCGTTTTTCGATAGCCTTGAGTATCATCATTTATTTTTTTGGGTTCTACCTTGCAAAATTAGCGAAGGTATTTCTTGATGGGTAATAAATAATTTGTTAAATCTAACAAGCTGTTTGGGGATAGAATGCCCAAAATGACAATCAGTATTTTTCTCTGTCGCGAATCATTTACCTTTGTGTCCAACCGAATACCAGGAACATGGCAAAAAGATATGAATCGCTGGGAGTTTCAGCCTCCAAGTCTGAAGTGGAAAAGGCCATCAGGTCTCTGGACAAGGGTTTGGTCGAAAATGCTTTTTGCAAGGTCCTCCCGGATACCATGGGTGGAGATCCTCTATACTGTAATCTGATGCACGCTGATACCGCTGGTACAAAAACCAATCTGGCTTATCTTTGGTGGAAGGAAACCGCTGACCTCTCGGTTTGGAAAAACATTGCTCAGGATGCCCTTGTCATGAATTTAGACGATCTTGCCTGTACAGGGGCCAGTTCTCCCGTAACAGTGTCCTCGACCATTGGTCGCAACAAGCACCTGATTCCCGGGGAAATCATTGAAGCCATCATTCAAGGCACGGAAGAACTCCTCCGTATGTACCGAGACTTTGGGATTGAAATTTTGTCCGGTGGCGGAGAAACAGCAGATGTGGGTGACATCGTCCGGACCATTGATGTTGGTATAACCGCTTTTTGCCGCCTTCCGCTCAAGGATATTTTACCCATCGATATAAAACCTGGAGATCTGGTCATCGGATTGGCTTCTTATGGTCAGGCTGTCTATGAAAAGGAGTACAACAGTGGGATTGGATCCAACGGGTTGACAGCCGCAAGACACGATTTGCTATCAAAATACTATTTGGAGCATTTCCCGGAGACGGTAGCGCCACAAACCAATCCGGCACACGCCTATACAGGACCTTTTAGGATAACAGATCAATCGGATTCCGGACACATAATAGGTCGTTTGCTTTGTTCTCCGACACGGACTTATGTTCCTTTTTTACACGAATTGATTCATCACAGACAGATCCGACCCCACGGCATTATTCATCTCACTGGTGGGGCCCATACAAAAGTCAAAAAGTTTATCAGAAATTTAAAAATTATCAAAGACCAATTAATCCCGGCACCTCCGGTTTTTTCGCTGATTGCACGACATTCTTTATGTTCACCGGACGAATTGTATGAGGTGTACAACATGGGGCAACGGCTGGAAATCTATTGTATTCCGGAGGATGCCAATCAAATTTTGAAAACTGCAAAAGATTTTGGCATTGAAGCATCTGTCATTGGCAGAGTTGAATCAAGTAAAGATACCACGGTTGAATTGCACACGGCTCAGGGAATTTTTCAATATTGATCCGCCATGTCTTCAGGTCCCACCAAATCTCTTTTGTATAGATATGCACTGCAACAATGCACGGATGAAGAGCAAGTTTTTGTAGAGCTTTGGCTTGCCTCAGATCCCAAGGTCAAAGATCAGTTGGAGATGATCCGCAGTATGCTCAATCATATTCAAGAGGATAAACCGGAAAATAAAAAATCGACTTCCGAATTTGTTTCACCCTCCACTCGAAGTATGTATTGGCTTTGGTATATCCTGGTTGCAATAGTATTCATTGCAATCGTCTGTTGGAAAATATTCAAAGCTTGAGCCCGATGGTTGGCGAAGAAATAATAGCGCGGATTTTTGGTAAAGCAGACTTTGACTTTGAAGAATTGGCGATGGAAATTTTTAAAATCCAGTCCATTAAAAACGAAGTTTATAAAAATTATCTCCACCAACTAAGAATAGAACCGGAAAATGTAAAATATTTAAACAAAATACCTTTTTTGCCGGTGGATTTTTTTAAATACCACGACATTAAAACGGGAAATTGGAAAGAGGAAAAATATTTTCTGTCCTCTGGCACTACCGATGCCCAACGTTCGAAACATTGTATAAAAAATCTACAAGACTATCATCGAATGACAGAGATTTGTTTGGAAATGTTTATTTCAGATATTCGAGAATACAGTATTTACGGATTGTTACCTGGATACATTCAAAATCAACATTCGTCCCTGATAGAAATGGTTCGGCATTTTATAGAAAAATCAGGTAAAGCTGATTATAGAGAAAGAATATTCGCAGATTTTAGTTTGTTGAGCCAGGCTTTGAAAAAGGAAAAATCAAATGGATCAAAAATTTTATTGTTTGGAGTGAGTTTTGCATTATTGGATTTTGGGGAAGCGCATCCACTTAGTTATGAACCATTGACCATCATCGAAACAGGTGGAATGAAAACCCACAGACGTGATTTTTCCAAGGAATATATTCTAAAAAAAATGCAACTCAATTTTCCAAAAAGTATGATCTATTCAGAGTATGGCATGACAGAGATGATGTCGCAGGCTTATGCCACCGATGGAATGTGGTATTCACTCCCATCCCATGCAAGGGTATTCATCAGAAATTCAGAAGACCCTTTTGGAGAATTTATCATCAACCGGCAGGGTAGGGTCAATGTCATCGATTTGGGCAATTTGCACAGTTGTTGTTTTCTGGAAACCGCAGACCTGGGTATATCCAATGCCAATCAACAGTTTAAAATAATGGGTAGAATTCAGAATGCGAGCATCAGAGGATGCAACTTAATGTATGAGTATTAAGACAATGGATCAGTTTTCTGATCTTTCAATGCGATTTACAACAAAGATTGAATTTGATTTCCGGAAATCTTGGAAATCGACCACATGGGGCAATTCTATATTCCCAGCATCCTTGTAAGATCAATCATTTCCCCGGATGGTTGCTTGGATAAAGTCACACTTTCTTTAAAAGGAGTAAAACAAATATGATCATTTATAATTCCTGCCATTACATTTCGCTGACCTTGCATGAGCGCATCCACAGAAGCATGTCCCAATCTTGCGGCGAGTATTCGGTCAGCTGCAGTTGGCGCACCTCCTCGCTGTAAATGACCAATGACCGTTACCCTGATATCTTGTTCAGGCATGAGGTTTTTAATCTGCTGACTCAGGTTGTAAGCATTTCCGAGTTTATTTCCTTCTGCAGAGATGACCAAACTAAACAATTTTTTTCTTCTCTGAGCTTGTTGTAGTTGCCGAACCAGTGTTTCTAAGTCTGTCGCATCTTCGGGAATGATAAATGCGCTGGCCCCGGATGCCAAAGCAGTATACAAAGCGATATAACCAGAATGTCTGCCCATCACTTCGATGATAAAAAGTCGGTTGTGGGAATCTGCAGTATCCCGGATTTTATCCACGGCCTGCACGGCGGTATTAACAGCTGTGTCAAATCCCAGGGTAAAATCTGAGCCATACAAATCATTGTCAATGGTACCCGGAATTCCAATGGCAGGTATCTCGTATTCTTCTGAGAATATCTGGCACCCTGTAAAAGTGCCATTTCCTCCAATTGCCACCAGAGCATCAATGTCAAAGGCCTTTAGGTTTTCATAGGCTGTTTTGCGCCCCTCACTCTCCAAAAACCTCTTACTTCTGGCAGTTCTGATAAAAGTGCCGCCGTGGTGAATAATGTTGCGCACATCATCGTCTTCCAACCTCCGAATATCGCCATCGATCATGCCTTCAAAGCCTCGCAGTATGGCATAAATATGCAGGTCGTAATGATTTGCCCTTCTGTAAATAGCCCTGATTGCTGCGTTCATTCCCGGTGCATCGCCTCCGGACGTAAAAACACCAATCCTGTTAATCTGTCTCATGGTGGTAATGACAAAGTTTGTGCAATATTTGTTGACTGAAGCTCAGCTCTTGAAATTCATAGGTTTCTGCTATTTTCAAAATGTTCTCTTTAAGTTCTATCGACACGGATCCTGCAAAATGCAAGGGCAGCTTCCGATGCTTTGAATAGGGGGCTATCCTGTTTTTGAAAAACAGATCCAGACTGAAATCTACCATCCGCGATATGTCAGGATGCTGCATCTTTTCCAGAACAAAGGGAAATAAACTGGCCAATTCATAAGCAATTCTTGGAGAGGAATATAGATACGCCAGATAATCTCCGGAAGGCACCGGCATTCTCTCAGTCAATTGTTGGCTCAATTCAGGATCAAGTGTTTGGTAATAGTGGCTGACCAGCAGTTGTTTGCAGATGTGAGAGGCGCTGCCTTCGTCCCCAAGCAGATAACCGAGGGCAGGCAATTGATGGATCAAAACCCTCCCGTCACTCAATGCGCTATTGCTTCCGGTGCCCAAAATGGCCACCACACCCGGTTTTTTGTTGCATACTGCCCTTGCAGCACCGAGAAGATCAGAATGAACATTGAGATGACTACATTCCGGCCATTGATCCCTCAAAAAAGTAGTCATTTGATAGGCTCCTTGCCCAATGCAGCCAGCCCCATAGTACCAGATTTGATCTGGAGAGGCGCGGTTGATTTGTGAAAAGGCCGATTGAAGACCGGAAAGAATGGAATGCTTGCTCTGAGTCATTGGATTCAAGCCGGCCGTAGTCCATTCCTGCAGAATTTGACCATTTTGAGACAATGCCCAATGGGTTTTGGTAGAACCTGCATCTGCGATCAGTTGGATCATTGATGCAAAGAAAATGAATATTGTGGACTTGGTCTTTCTGTTGCGAAATGGAGTATTTTGATCTCTGTCCTCATTTTAGCTGGGAAATGTGTGCTATTGTCCTATTTTTGCGCGCAAATTTTGAAATGAATAAAATAACAGTTATTGGAGCAGGAACCATGGGGAATGGGATTGCCCATGTATTTGCTCAATATGGATACCAGGTCACCTTGTGCGATATTTCAGAGAAAGCCCTTGAGAAGGCATTGGCCACCATTGATAAAAACCTTGGCAGAATGGTCGAAAAAGGGAAAATCACCCCTGACATTCATCGGAAGGCCATTGAAAATATCCGAACCCAAACATCGATGCAGGAAGCCGTCAAAGAGGCAGAACTGGTCGTTGAAGCTGCAACAGAAAACATCGATCTTAAACTCAAGATATTTAAAGAACTGGACGCATGCGCGCCTCCGGATTGCATTTTGGCAACCAACACTTCCTCCATTTCTATAACGAAGATCGCAGGTGTAACCAGCAGACCTTCTTCAGTGATCGGTATGCATTTTATGAACCCGGTGCCGGTCATGCGACTGGTAGAAATCATCCGGGGATATTCTACCAGGGCAGAGGTCTGTGCCACGATTGTCAAAATGACCAAAGCCATTGATAAAATTCCGGTCGAAGTCTATGATTATCCGGGATTTGTCACCAACAGAATCCTAATGACCATGATCAATGAAGCAATCTATACGCTTTTTGAAGGGGTCGGCAACGTGGATGAAATTGACAGCATTATGAGGCTGGGAATGGCGCATCCTATGGGCCCACTGCAATTGGCTGACTTCATAGGTTTAGATGTTTGTCTTTCCATTCTAAGGGTTTTGTACGACGGATTTGGAAATCAGAAATACGCTCCTTGTCCATTGCTTATCAACATGGTCAACGCCGGCCAGCTAGGCATTAAATCCGGAGAGGGATTCTACGATTATTCAAAGGGAGGTAAAGAATTGGTCGTCAGTCAAAAGTTCCTCCAAAGGTTTAAACATGACTAAATTAACTGCTATCTTTTGGTTGAAATGTCCCGCCTGTTGGAAGGGAAATTTATTTGTCAGGGGCTCTAATCCTTTCTCATTTTTCTTTGAAATGCATCAAAAATGTCCTCATTGCGGTGAGAATTTGATGAGGGAGCCAGGATTTTATTTTGGATCAATGTTTCTATCCTATATTATGACTGGATTTTTTTCTCTGGCAGTTGTAGGAAGTTTAATCCTGGGATTTGGACTGGATTGGAGATGGGCCATGTTTGTTTTGGCTATTATTCTCATAGGGCTGTATGCTTTCATTTACAAATTTTCAAGATCCTTGTGGATACACTTATTTGTTTCCAAAAAATAAAAAGCCGAAAAAAAATTGCTTCTTTCCGGCCTTCTAAAATATTTTAATAAGTTGTTTTAAATCCTCGTAAATTTTTTAGTACTGATTCTGCCATCCTGATCTGCTATTTTAAGCAGATACCATCCGGCAGGAAGATCCGCTACACCAATGGACAAATTGGATGCACCTGGTTCCAGATTCTTTTGGACGGCTTTGTGTTCCCTGCCATTTTCATCCAAAATACTGATGGTGGCATCAAATTTTTCATAGGTTTCCAAACTCACCAAAAGTTCTTCTCTCACTGGATTGGGCGTTAATTCAAAGCTCAATTTTTTACTCAGGTCTTCAACTCCTACCGGCACATTGGCGATGATGACATAAGTTTCTTCAAATACACCAACATTGTTGCTGTTTTTGTTGAAGAAAAATGGAGTTACGAAATAATTATCGTTGTTGTAACGGTAGTTTAAGCTGATGTTGTGGACTGCAAATCCCTGACTTCTGCCTTCATATTTTACCGTAATTTCTGCTTTTTTACCACTTAAAGTTGAAATATTAATTTTATTGGTTTCGTAACAAATCAGATTGTTGACATTGGTGCTCATCATTACAAAGCTGTTGTTTTTTGTTTCAACTTTTGCGTTACCCAGTATTTTACCAGAGATGTTTCCAAGGTCCCCGTTTGTGCTTGAAGTTACAGTAGTACAGGTTGTGCAACCAGAACAATTGGTTTGATTGGTGTTATTTTCACATTTGTCGGCTATGACCTTTGTGGCAAAACTGACAGAATTTACGCCAGTCTCACCCAGTACATAAACCGGATTCGTCTTTGAATTACCAATCTGACCGATTTTGATAAAATCCAGATGGATAGAGGCTTTTTCTCTTTGATCGTTGCCACCTGGGTCTGTAGAAGGAGTTACAGTGGCGGTTTTTCCACAAAATTGAAATTGAATGGTCTGAGCCTGGAGAAATGACCCGATCAAAATAAAAACAAGGGGGGAGATGTGTTTTTTCATATAACTTGTATTTTTAATTTGTTGAGATGACAAAGATGGTAAAAATTTTATAATATACCAGATATTAAATTTTTTTAATCGGATTTTGACGAATTACTAAACAAAAAATAAAGTAATTTTCATGCTTGTCTATTGGATCAAAGCATCAGGGATAAAGATCCAATCAAGAATGCTTTAATAAATACAATGGGATTCATTCTGATAACATGCCTAAAAGGAAATTGGTTTAATCCAGCAAGCTCGACTGAATGATTTCCAAGGCCAGGTCGATTTGTGCTTCCGATATAACGAGTGGTGGCGCAAGTCGGATAATATTTCCATGGGTTGGTTTGGCAAGTAGTCCCCGCTCAGCCATTTTGAGGCATAGATTCCATGCTAGTTTTGAGTCTTCAGGTTGATTAATTTCAATGGCGTTGAGCAAACCCTTGCCTCTCACTTCTTTGATTATTTTGTGTTTTTCGCTAATGGCTTGCAATCCCTTTCGTAAGCGAAGGCCCAGAACGTCAGCTCTTCCAGCAAGGTCTTCATCCAGAATGACTCCAATGGCTTGCATGGCCACGGCACAAGCAAGAGGGTTTCCACCAAATGTAGAACCGTGCTGTCCGGGTTGAATACACAACATGATCTCATCATCTGCCAGGACTGCGGATATAGGCAGTAGTCCTCCGGAAAGAGCCTTGCCCAAAATCACAATATCTGGTCTGATATGCTCGTGATCGCAAGCCAGCATTCTGCCAGTACGGGCAAGGCCGGTTTGAATTTCATCTGCAATAAACAAAACTCCTTTGCCGCGACACAAATCGAAAGCTTTGGCCAAGAATCCTTCTGCAAGCATTTTCACTCCGGCTTCGCCCTGGATAGGTTCAAATAAAAATCCCGCTACATTGGGCTCTTCAAGCGCTTTTGCCAATGCATCCAAATCATTAAAAGGAATTTTGATAAACCCCGGTAAATAAGGTCCAAATCCGGAATAACTTTCAGGGTCTGTTGACATCGATACAGGTCCCATGGTTCTACCATGAAAATTTCCTTCAAATACGATGATGTTGGCTTTATTTTCAGTGATTCCTTTGATTTGGTAAGCCCATTTGCGGCATAATTTTATGGCTGTTTCCACTGCTTCTGCACCCGTGTTCATTGGCAAGAGTTTGTCATAACCAAATACCTTGTGCATCATAAATTCATATTCACCCAGCAAATTATTGTGAAAAGCCCTGGATGTGAGAGTCAATACTTCTGCTTGTTGGATCATGGCTTTCACCAAACGCGGATGACAGTGCCCTTGGTTTACTGCAGAATAAGCTGAAAGAAAATCCAAATATTCCTTATCATCCACATCCCAAACTACGGCTCCAAGTCCTCTTTTCAGGACCACAGGCAATGGGTGATAATTATGTGCGCCATAAGAATCTTCAAGTTCGATAAATTTTTCTGCAGAGGAAATTATAATCTCAGCCATTGACATCATGTATTTATTTGGTTCGCAAAATTACATATTTTGTGATGGATGTTCAAAATTTGTGGCAGCACTGGAATCTCGCCATTGTTGTCGATGAGATAATCTGCCTTTAGGACTTTTTCGAGGTCTTTGATTTGATGTTGCATCCTGGCTTTTACCTGATCTGAGCTAAGACCATCTCTTGACATTACACGTTTCAACCTGAGCTTTTCAGAGGCCAACACGAGAATTATTTTATCCACTGCTTGTTTTTCCAGAGTGATATGAAGCAAGGCGGATTCTTTGATAACATAAGTGGATTGTTGAACAGAAACCCATTGATCAAAGTCTTCAAATACCCTTGGATGAACAATGGCATTCAGCTGGCTGAGAAGTTTTTCATTGTTGAATACTTTACCGGCAATCCATGATCGGTTCAGTTGTTGGTCTTGGGTATAAGCCTTCTTGCCGAATAAATCTTTAATTTCCTGTATCAATTCAGGATGTTCTGACATCAGTATTTTAGCTCTTTTGTCAGAATCGTAAATGGGTACACCAAGCCAGCCAAAGACAGTGGCAACCATCGATTTTCCACTTCCAATACCTCCGGTTAAACCTGCAATGAGCAATTTTACAGTTTTTGGATTTTACAATGTAGGAGAACAAATCTATCCTGGCTTGGTTCGTATTGATTTTTTTCAAATCGAATTTTGATTTTTTGAATCAAGTTTTCATGATCTGCTTTCGGGATGCAAATTTTCAAAAAGCGGGGTCCGGTTTCGTTCATTTGAATTCCAAGATTTTTAATGATGCCATATAAGATGGAAATATTCTCTTCATTGCTTTCAATCTGGTAGCATACCATGATATGGATTTGTATTGGCTGAGCCTGATCCAATGCCAGTTTCGCAGCAGTTTTATAGGCCTTGGACAGACCAGAGCTGCCCAATTTTATACCACCAAAATATCGAATGCAAATAATTGCAACAGCCATCAATTGATGGCTTTCGATTTGTTGAAACATTGGCTTGCCTGCACTCCCAGATGGCTCTCCGTCATCCGATGATCTGTTGAGATTTAAATCCGGACCTGACTTCCAGGCGTGACAAATATGCCTGGCTTTGGGGTGTTGTTGACTAAAATGTTCTATGTATTTCTTGAGTTGATTTTCATCAGAACAGGGGATCGCATAGGCTATAAATTTGCTACCCTTCTCCTGATAAATGCCTTCAGCGGATTCTCCAATGCTATGGTAAAAAGAAGCTTCGATATTCATTCTCAAATTTTAGTCTTACTTTAGCTTGGATTGAAAATACTTAGAAGAAGAATGGCCACCATGGCCACCATTAAACCCCATATTTGGATTTTGAGCAATTTTTCTTTGAATACAGCATATCCGATCAGGACACTCAAACTTAAAACAGCGCAATTTAAGATCGGAAAAAGCTGAGACCCCTGCATGCCTTCCATCATGGAAAGATTGATGAAGTAAATAGAGAAAAAATTAGGAAGACCCAGCACAATCCCGGCACCAATTTCGGTAAGACGAATGGAGGAATATCCTTGATTTCTCAACAATACAACAATAGATACCAAAGCTGCTCCGGTAAAAATTAGTTTCGTTAATCCCATGCTTCCTTCAGTCAGAGAGAGATGGCTGTGGTGCGCAAGAATAAGGCTGATTTCAATCATGGAAGAAACCAAAAACACCGCCGCCAACAAAAGGAATCGGCTGGATTTATTTTCTGCTGTTTTGTCTTTGCTATGGTCCGATCTGGTAAGCCAATAGATGGCTGGTACAGATAGAATAATTCCAAGCCATTGCAACGAGCTCGGGTTTTCACCAACAAACAAGGCAACAATGACTGTTAAAACAATTGAAATTTTTTGAAAAACTGTGCTTACACCCAATCCGTTTTCCCTCACAGAAGCGGAGTAAAAATTAAATCCAGCAAAAAAAAGAATTCCCATCCAAATGCCAAAGAACCAAGTCCCAAGGCCATGAGGACTGGATATCTGAGGCTGTCCAAACCATGACAGGATGGCACAAATTAAATAATTGACAGCGATGATATTGGGCATTCTGTAGTGAGCGGGCAAGATTCTAAAAATCAGCCCAAGGCACAAAGTACAGCCAATGCATAGAACGAGATAAATCATCAAAATGAAACGAAGGTAAAGAGTTTGATCGGCTCCTGATACCAAAAATCCTGATACCAAGGTTTTTAAAGGAATGGCTCCCATTAACCATTTATTGGCATGAATATGATACTGCATTGTCTTTTGCAAAACTTTTTGGGATTACATTTGTAGTTCCATTTTAAAATTCATCTGTATGACCATTATCAGCTTAAATATTTATATTGCCATCGTAGCAATCGTTTTGACTTGGGTCGCAAGCAAAAAGGCAGAGATTTTTCAAAGTTGGTTTGACAGTTTTTTACAGAATTTCTGTGGTGCTTTGTTTATTTTTTCCGGATTTGTCAAAGCAGTCGATCCTATGGGCACGGCATACAAAATGGAAGAGTATTTCAAAGAGTTTGAGCAAATGGCCAATGGAAGTTTTCTTGCCTTTATGGCAGACCTGTTTCCATTTATGCTACAATATGCAGTGGGGTTTTCAGTAACGATGATTGTTTTGGAAATTGTGGTTGGCATTGCATTGATCATTGGATCTTATAAGAAGTTAACGGCATGGTTATTTTTCCTGATTATGGTGTTCTTTACCAAATTAACCGGATATACTTTTTTGACAGGTTACGTGCCTCAAGGTGTTAATTTCTTTGAATTTTCAAGCTGGGGAGATTGGGATAAAACCCTCATGAGGGTCCAAAACTGTGGTTGTTTCGGAGATTTCTTAAAGCTGGATCCCCGTACATCCTTTTTAAAAGATGTTTTCCTGATGATTCCGGCGATTTTATTTTTGTTCAGGTATAAGAGTTGGCATTCCTTCTTTTCGCCATCCATTCGAAAAGTCATCATGGCGCTTTCGATAGCGGGTTTCCTATTGTTTTGTTTGACAAATTTTGTCTGGCGGGAACCCATGATTGATTTCAGGCCATTTGCCATCGGGACCGATGTTCGAACAGCGAAAGAAAATGAAATGGAGGCCATGGCCAAAGTCAGCATTGTGGGATGGAAGTTGCGAAACAGAAATTCGGGTGAAATTAAAGATCTGAGTGACGCTGACTATATGGGTAATCTTGCGTCTTATCCAAAGACGGATTGGGAAGTATTGGATCAAATCAAAAGTGAACCAAGCATTCCTATCACCAAAATTTCCGATTTTGTGATATACGACCTTGAAGGAAATGATGTTACCTACAAAATATTGGATGAAGAGAGAAGCCAACTGATGATCAATTGTCCAAAAATGTACTTTACAAGTAGGTCTGAATCCGTGATGAGATCTGATACAGTCTATCGAAATGACACCATTTGGGATAAATCAATAAAGGATTCGTTTCAAGTAACTAGGACCATTGAAGAAATCAAGCAGCTTGAAGAGAAAAGAAACGTCTATACCTGGGATCAAAAATTCCTTAATCTTTTGAAAAATAAGATCTTGCCTTTAGCGGATTCGTTGAAAAACGATGGTTTGGCTACCTGCCTGGTGGCCGGGGGTACAGGTGAAGAGGCGCTTAAAGATTTGATTGATAGTCAGAACTTGACTATTCCGGTATATACTGCGGATGATATCCTCTTGAAGACGATCATGAGATCCAATCCTGGACTGATCCTGTGGAGAAATGGTAAAATTATCTACAAATGGCATTATGCCGCATTGCCAGAAGCTTCATTGGTTCGAAGGGATTATTTGAGATAGGCTGGAAAATTAAATTTGTTATTTTTTTAAAAAACAAAGCATATATTAGACATTCATTTTATCTTTGGGCGGCGTTACCGTAAAGACCGTTCATGCTAAGTAGAAGAAATGTGCGCATCAAAGCGATGCAGCAATTGTACAGTTTGTCCCAAGACCGCGAACTTAGTTTTTCTGAAGCCATGACGGCATTCAGGAAATCCATTCAGGACGCATTTTTATTGTATATGCTCAATCTTCATAGCCTTGTAAAAGTTTGTTCTTTTGCCTCAGAAGACGCCAATCACAGATCTAAAAAACACATTCGAAGCGAGGAAGACAAGGTTTTTACAGATAAACTTTATACAAACCCCAAAATTCAAAGTCTAGCTACCAATAAACCATTTCAGGATGCTTTGAAAAAAGAAGGATTCGACAAAGCAATTGATGATGATTTATTCCGAAAGATCTACAAGGAATTTGCCAAGGAAGCCAGTTATGTACAGTATATCAGTAATACGGAGACCACCGATGAAGACACGGTAGAAGTACTTTTAGAATTGTACAGAGCCTGCAGGAGAAATGAATTGTTCAATGAAATAATGGACGATTTATTTGCCAGTTGGGCAGATGACAAATCTCTTGTCATAGGATCTGTAAAGAAAACAATCAAGGCATTACCGGTGGAAGGTAAATTTTTTACCGAATTTCTTCCTGACGAAGAAACAGTAGAAGAAGTTGGCACTACTTTGCTGCAAAGGATTCATGACGAAGGCAAAGAGTTGGATCAGTTGATTGAACCACTCCTGGAGAATTGGGATTCTGAAAGGGTTGCAATTATAGACATGATCCTTATAAAGATGGGCGTTGTAGAAATGAAGTATCTGAAGACCATACCAACAAAAGTGACCATCGATGAATATGTAGAGTTGTCAAAAATGTACAGCACCGATAAATCCAAAGAATTTGTCAACGGTGTTCTCGATAAGTTATTAAAGGTATTGCAGGATCAAGGTATGATCGTAAAAGAAGGGAGAGGTCTGTTGGAATCATAACAGATACACATCCCTCCACCAAACAGGAGATGGAACTCAAACGCATTGTTATATTGGATTTTGGTTCTCAGCTTACCCAGCTCATCGCAAGAAGGGTGAGAGAGCTTAATTATTTTTGTGAGGTGATCCCTTTTCATAAAGCGGAAGAATTGACTCCTGAAAATTGTTCTGCAGTGATCTTATCCGGGAGTCCTGCTTCCGTCAGATCAGAAAATCATCCAGCTGTGGATGTCAATAGACTCATAGAGCTTTTTCCCATATTGGGAATTTGTTATGGCGCTCAATTGGTAGCTTCGCTAACAGGAGGATTTGTGGAAAATTCAGGCCACCGGGAATACGGTTTTGCAAGATTGAATCAGATCAAAGATGACCCCATTTGGAAAGATATTCCCGACCATTCCCAGGTGTGGATGTCTCACAGCGATACCATTCAATCCATAGGTCCGGAATTTGAGCTCATTGGTTCTTCAGATAGCATTTCTATTGCAGCTTATAGGAAAGCAAATGGCGCAAATCCCTGCTATCTCGTCCAGTTTCATCCTGAAGTGGTGCACAGTGAATTTGGCAGTCAGTTTTTGAAAAATTTTTTACAAAATCTGGCAAAATTGGAGCCGGACTGGACCCAGGAATCTTTTATCCAAATGACTGTTGATGACATTAGAACAAGGGTGGAGCAAGAACATGTTCTATTGGCATTGTCCGGAGGAGTGGATTCAACAGTCGCTGCTTTACTGATGCACCGCGCGATAGGCCAAAATTTGCATTGCTTTTTTATTGACAATGGACTGCTCAGGCAGGGAGAATATGAACAAGTGCTCGAGAACTACCAAGAAATGGGCTTAAGCATTCGAGGGATCGATGCAAAGGATAGATTTTATGCCGCATTGAAAGGTCTTGAAGATCCGGAACTGAAAAGAAAGGCCATAGGGAAAACTTTTATAGAAGTATTTGAAGAAGCGGCTTCCTCTTTCCCTTCTGTGAAGTGGTTGTGTCAGGGTACCATTTATCCTGATGTCATTGAGTCCGTATCTGTCACCGGGCCTTCTGTTACGATCAAGTCTCATCACAATGTTGGGGGATTACCCGAAAAGTTAAAACTTAAAATTATTGAACCGCTTCGCATGCTCTTCAAAGACGAAGTGCGAAAAGTAGGGAAGCTGCTCGGTCTTAAATCATTAATACTCAATCGTCACCCTTTCCCGGGTCCTGGTTTGGGAATCAGGATCATTGGTGAAATCACACCGGACAAAGTAGAATTGCTTCAAAAAGCAGATAAAATTTTCATCGATGTTTTAAGGGAGAATCACCTTTACCACGAAATTTGGCAGGCAGGATGTATTCTTTTACCGGTAAAGTCCGTTGGCGTGATGGGAGACGAAAGGACTTATGAAAATGTGGTGGCGTTAAGAGCGGTGAGTTCATCGGATGGAATGACTGCCGAGTGGAGCAGAATTCCACATGAAATTCTTGCTAAAACCTCCAGTGAAATAATCAACAAAGTGAAAGGTATAAACAGGGTCGTCTATGATATCAGCAGTAAGCCTCCGGCAACCATTGAATGGGAATAATTTCTTATTTGCATCGGTCTTTTTCTTGCTATTGGGACTTTTTTGGATGTCTTGTTCTACATCAAAAAAGACAGTAAATCCTAAATCAATTCCTGAGAAGAAAACTGATGTATCCTCAAAACCCGACCCATCTCAAAAAGTAGACACTGTTGTATGGAAGGAAAAGAAATTGGACCCACCTGTTGTTCTTGAAAAAGATAAAATCACTTCCAAACCAACTACCGCAGGTAAACAAAAAATAAAAACCGGCAAAGTAAGCAAATCAACGGATGAGTTTCAAATTTTGGTTCTACTCCCATTAAAGTTGACAGAAACAGATACCAATACCGGAAGAATCAATCCAAGTCTGTTGAGATACATTCACTTCTATGCCGGTATGGAGTTGGCTTCACAGGAATACAGTGGTATGCTCAGTAAGCCGGTGACCCTTAAAATTCAATCTGTTTCAGAGTCCGGTGATTTGCAAAAAATATTGGATGATTTCCGCACAAGTCCTCCTCATTTGATCGTTGGACCTCAAAAATTGGAATTATTGAAAGAGGCCTCTATCTGGGCCAAGGAGTACCAAACCACCTTAATCAGTCCGTGGGTAAGCGGTAGCAATTTGGTAGAGGAAAATCCTTTTTATATACAGATTAAACCGACTCTGGCCAATCAGTATAAGTTTATGAATGAACACGCCAGAAAGTCTTATGCAGCATCTAACATCACACTTGTCTTAAGGGATGATGATGAAGGGAAAGAACTGTATTTCAATGACTCCAGTGAGTATGCACAAAAAATCCAAATCAAGAAATTCAAAGAATCTGACTTGGTTAGTTCCAATGAATTGTTGATAAAAAACATGCTCAGGGAGACGGGTACAAACGTATTTATATTGCCCATGGGATTCTCACGAGATGAAAATTTTGTTTACCATTTTTTGAGAAGGGCTGCAGCAGAGAAAGAGACCAAGGATGTGGTGATTTATGGAATGTCAAAATGGCTCGAAATGAAAAGTGACGTGGTCGATATGCTCCACACCCTGAAAGTCAGAATGAGCGCTGGAAATTTTTCCGATGCAGACAGCCAGGACTTGAAGAATTTTAAAAGAAAATTTTTCGACAGATACAGAGAATTTCCAACCCAAGACGCGCTGGAGGGATACGATTTGATGAGTTACTGCATTAAATCGCTGGATACCTTTGGACCAGATTTTCATTTAAACCAGCAAACCAAATTGCAAATTCAATATTTGCAAACCGACTTTGAATTAAAACCCATGTACAAAGATTCGAAACTGAAAGACGCGAATCCTGATTATTTTGAAAACAGCTACATCAGAATGATCGAGTTAAAGAACAACCGATTGAAAGTAGTAGACTAGAATTTTCAGCAACAGCTGGTTTAAAAATATTTTAAACGAATCGTTGGTTCAATTTGGAGTAAAACTTCGTGGATCAATCGAATGACGTTTTCGATGTCTTCTTTGTGTGCGGACTCAACGGTTGTGTGCATATATTTTAGGGGCAGAGATATCAATGCAGAAGGTACTCCTCCGTTTGAGTATGCAAATGCATCGGTATCAGTTCCTGTGGTTCGCGAAGATGCAGCCCTTTGAAATGGAATTTCCTTTTCCTGAGCAATCTTTATGATTAAATCTTGCAACATATTGTGTACCGCTGGAGCATAACAAAGAACTGGACCTGATCCGCATTTTATACTTCCTTGCTCCTTGGTTTTGACCATCGGTGTATGAGTATCATGCGTAACATCCGTAACAATGGCAATATTGGGTTTGATGGTGTGGGTGATCATTTCTGCTCCCCTGAGGCCAATTTCTTCTTGAACAGAATTGACGATGTAAAGTGAATAGGGTAATTTGGTTTTATTTTCATGAATTAATCTGGCGACTTCGGCGATACAAAATCCGCCCATGCGGTTGTCCAATGCTCTCCCGACATAATAAGTATCATTTAGTTTGGTAAGACCATCTTCGTAAGTAATCAGGCATCCGACATGTATGCCCATTTTTTCTACTTCTTCTTTGTCTTTGGCGCCGACATCGATAAAAATATTTTCAATGGTTGCCGTGAGATTTGTATCGTTACCTTTTCGCAAATGAATGGCTGGCCAGCCAAATATACCATTGACAACTCCCTTTGCAGTATGGATCAGTACACGTTTTGAAGGTGCGATAGACTGATCTGTACCTCCGTTTCGGATCACATAGATGTAACCATCATCCGTTATGTAATTGACCATCCATGAAATTTCATCGGAATGACCTTCTATAACTACTTTAAACTCCTTGCCGGGATTGATGATGCCGTACAAGGTGCCATAGTGGTCCAAATGCCATTCATCAATATATGGTTTAATGTAATCAAGCCAAATTTTTTGCCCTTCGGATTCATTTCCCGTGGGTGATGGATTGTTGAGATATTTGAATAAAAATTCTTCTGACTTGCTGTTAATGATGGTCATAAAATTGGGATAATTAATTATGGTGAACGAAGGAATCAGACCATAATTTCGGATTCAGGTTCCAGGATTTAAGTTTTTCGAAATCTTCGGGACTAACAAACTTTCCATGCAAAGCGCGTACCAAAAGTGTTTCAAAGTTGGTTAAACTGTGAAATTTTACTTTGTTTTCGGAAAATTTGTGGCTTGTTTCGGGAAAGCCGTATTGAAAGAGTGCCAAAACTCCGGCAATTCGAGCCTTCGCACCAACAATGGCATTTACCGCTTCCATAGAACTTCCCCCCGTGGAGACCAAATCTTCAATGACCAATACCACAGGATTTTCCGGCAGTCTGCCTTCAATCATATTTTTAAGGCCGTGGTCTTTTGGCTTCGACCGCACATACACAAAAGGGAGGTCAAGATGGTCTGCTACCATTGCACCCCAGGGAATTCCTGCCGTAGCTACACCGGCAATGCAATTCACAGCTTCAAACAGGTGGGCTTCTCTGCAAAGACCTTTCACGACGATTTTTCTTACTTCAGGAAAAGACAAGATGAGCCGGTTGTCACAATAGATAGGAGATCTCAATCCGGAAGCCCATATAAATGGCTCTTTTGGATTTAATTTAATTGCGTTTATTTGCAGTAATCTATTAGCAATATTATCAGCTAAATTCATATTGACTCATGTCTAAAGCGGACCAAAAGTACGAAATTTATATCAATAAAAGGTTGCTCATTCTGATCACTGAATCCTTTCTGTCAGATTATCAAACAGATAGATCTTTTCTTGTCCTTCCGTATCTTGGGGTCAAAAAGAACCTTTTTCAATACATGGACATTCTGGAAAAATCCAATCGCTTCGAAGCAGTTGTATTGTTTACTCCCGATCTGGATCAGCTGCTCCAGGATTTGCTTTCATTGGTAATTGTGCTTCCTGCAGGTGGAGGGATCATTCGAAATGACGAGGGAAAAATATTGATGATTTTCCGAAGAGGATTGTGGGATTTGCCCAAGGGAAAGCTCGATCTGGGGGAGACTGTCAAACAAGCAGCCTTGAGGGAATGTCAGGAGGAAACTGGATTGATGGAATTAAACATCATTAAAAAATTTAAAACCAGTTATCACTTGTATCGTGATAAAAACTACACGAGATGCATTAAAAAAACCAAGTGGTATCTAATGGATTATTTTGGAGTAGACGCTCCTGTTCCACAATTGGCAGAATCCATCGAAGGGATTGGATGGTTTAGCATCAAAGATGCACTTAACCTCAGTCCGATCCATCTTAGTATCAGAAATTTATTGGTGAAATACCGCGAAAAACTAAAATCCAAAATTTGAACCCCTTCTACACGAAAGAACCATTGCCAAGCATGAAAAAAATTTTGCCTTTTGAAAAATATCAAGCCATAGGAAATGACTTTATCATTTTTGATTGCATGGAAAAAGACCTGATCGATTACCAGGATGTTATTTTACGCAGGGATTTATGCGACAGGCGATTTGGTATTGGTGCAGATGGAATAATCGCTTTAACACCCTCTCAACAATTTGATTTTAAGATGTTGTATTACAACTCGGACGGACAGCCTTCCAGTTTTTGCGGCAATGGTAGCCGCTGTGCCATTTCTTATATGGCGGGCAAATTGGAGAAACAAGAATTGATATTTGAAGCAGCCGACGGCTTGCACAAAGGCTTTTACCATGGGAAGGAAGTATCTGTACAAATGAGGGACATTGACCAGTTTGAAAAAACAGAATTGGGATTTTTTGTTTTTACGGGCTCTCCTCATTTGGTGATTGAAGTCACAGATTTGGAGAATATGGATGTCCAGTCGGTGGGCAGACAAATTAGAAATTCATATCCAAAAGAGGGTAGCAACGTCAATTTTATTCAAAATGGACCTGATGGCATTAAGGTCAGAACCTATGAAAGAGGAGTGGAAGATGAGACCTTGTCCTGCGGCACAGGAATGACAGCAGCAGCCTATTATTGTGCATTAAAAGAGCCCAACCAATGGGCACCACAATACATTATACACACGAAAGGCGGTGAGGCAAAAGTGAGCATGACCATAAGCGGACAAAAGGCTTCACAGGTTATGTTAAAAGGACCCGCTGAAAGGGTATTTTCAGGATTTTATGATTTGAACCCAAGGAATACTTAATACAATCCCTTAAAAAATCTCAACACTTGCAAAATGAAATGCGCTTTCGATGGCTGCATTTTCATCAGAATCGGATCCATGTACTGCATTCTCACCCACATTTCTGGCATACAAGGCTCTGATCGTACCCGGAGCGGCGTTGGCAGGATTGGTGGCTCCAATCAGATTTCTAAAGGATTCTACTGCATTTTCTTTTTCAAGGATCGCAGCAACAATAGGGCCTCTGGACATAAAATCCACCAATTCACCGTAAAAAGCTCTCTCTGAATGGACGGCATAAAACATTCCAGCTTTTTCCCTGGAAAGCTTGGTGTATTTCATCGCAACAATCTTAAATCCTGCGTCCGTGATGTGTTTTAAAATGGATCCGATATGTCCGTCCTCTACGGCATCGGGCTTTATCATGGTAAAAGTTCTGTTTCCAGCCATTGTTTTCATTCATTAAAGCCGCAAAATTAAGCTCATTTCAAGTCCGCCAACTGAGTTTAACAATCCATTCAATATTCCTTCCGGATAATATTCTCATTTTTGTGGCATGATCTTGGATCAGAACGAGTTAAGCGCATTCTTTGAACATATTGGATTTCCAAAGGATATTGTGATTCTTTCGCATCGCAATCCAGATGGAGACGCCATGGGTTCTTCCCTTGCGTTGTCTTCCTTTTTAATGAGTTTGTCGCATCGCGTCCATGTTTTGATGCCGAGTGAATATCCTGAAGTTTTTGAATGGATGCCTGGTGCGAAAGATGTTGTGGTGTATGATCTACAGCCAAAGGAATGTGAAATTCTGATCGCAAAAGCTGAATTAATCTTTTGTTTGGATTTTAATTCTCTCGACCGGATCGACAAAATGGGTCAAATGCTCAATGAATCGAGTGTGCCCATTATAATGATCGATCATCATCTGGATCCGGAACCCTTCGCCAGTATTCAGTTTTCAATGACTGAACTGAGTTCCACCTCAGAAATAGTGTACCATATTTTAAAAGCTTTTTCTTCCGAATCTGTTAAAAGGAAAACAATTCTGGATTGCCTTTACACAGGCATTCTGACCGACACCGGTTCTTTTCATCATGCTACCAGCGTTGAATTGTTTCAGTTGATGTCAGAAATGAAAAGTTACGGATTAGACGATACATTGATCCAGGAGCTAGTGCACAATAGTCTTCCGGACAAATACCTTAAATTGCTGGGACACTGTCTGTATAACAGAATGGAATTAATACCTGAATGGAAACTCGGGATCATTCATCTGACCAGAGAAGATTACAGATTGTTTGATATCAGGAGAGGGGATACTGAGGGCATCATTAATTACCTCATGATGCTCAAATCCGTTCGGGTGGGCATCCTGATTATGAATCAACCGAATATCGTAAAGATTAGCATGAGATCCAAAGGAGATTTTTCAGTGCAGCAGATTTGCAAAGAACATTTCAACGGCGGCGGACACCGCAATGCTTCAGGTGGGTATTGGAAAAAATCCCTCGAAGAGGCGATCGCAAAAATGAAGGAAGTTTTTCCGTTTTATCTCAAACCGATCGATGTCGAAAACTAATTAAAACCATAATAATGAAATTAAACAATTTTCTCTTGATGAGCTTGATTGCAGTATTGGCAACTGCATGCGCTAAAAAAGGAGGACAGACCGTATCCGGTCATGCCTATGAATACATTGAAGATGTTGCTGGCACCAATGCCGTAGAAGGTGACTATGTATATTTTCAATTTACAGTCAAAGTCAAAGATTCTGTCGTTTTTAATTCCGTAACTCAGAATCCTCCCTTTATCCGTTTTAAATTGCCCAAAAATGAAAAGCCGGCTGACAAAACGAATTCTCAACCTGTGCTCGAATTGCTTTATTTTATGTCCAAAGGTGATTCTGCGGTAGTGTATCTGGAAACGGATGAAGAAGTTAGAAAGCAGATTGGAATTGCTGATGCTCAAAAACTGGCATATCATGTCAGGTTAATTGACATCAAGGATGAAGCGGCCTATCAGGAAGACATGAAAGAAGAACAAAAAAAGCTGGATGAAAAGTTTGAGGCGAACAAACAGCGCTTGCCGGAAATAGAATCTTTGATCAAAACGACACTGGAAGAATTCAAATCAGAAAAAAACAAAGACCAGGTAATCAGCACTGAGAGCGGAATCAAATACATTGTGCATTCTACAGGAAGTGGGCCCAAAGCGGAAAGTGGCAAATCAGTGAATGTGAATTATTATGGTTGTTTGATGGATGGTACCCATTTTGATGACAGCTGGTCCAGACCTCAGGATTTTAGTTTTGTCATTGGCAGCGGCCAGGTTATACCTGGTTGGGACGAAGGAGTAGCCCTTTTGAATGAAGGCTCCAAAGCCACTTTTATTATTCCTTATGCATTGGCCTATGGGGAAGCTGGCCGCCCACCGGTGATTCCTGAAAAAGCGGATTTGGTTTTTTATATTGAAGTGAACAAGGTAAATTAATACCATTTTTATTAATCGGATAAAATCACCATTCAATGACATTGGATCAGTTGAAAGAGCTTAAAGCGCGGCTCGGTGAGCTAAGGAGGTTTCTTTGACGTCGATAAGAAACTGATTGAGCTTGAAGAAAAAGAACAGTTGACCCTGGACCCGGACTTTTGGTCCAACGGTCATAAAGCAGAAGGAATCATGAAGGAGATTAAATCCCATAAAAGGTGGATCTCTTCTTTTATGAAGGTGCAGTCTGCGATGGATGATCTGGACGTTCTGTTGGAATTTCTGAATGCCGGAGAAGCCACAGAGATGGAGGTGGATGCCAAGTACAAGGAGTGCATCGAAATGGTGGATGACATTGAATTTTATTCTACACTAAATCGGCCGGAGGACGAACTCAGTTGTCTGGTAGAAATTAACTCTGGTGCTGGTGGTACGGAAGCTTGTGACTGGTCCTCTATGCTGATGCGCATGTATCAGATGTGGGCAGACAAAGAGGGATTCAAAGTGTCTGTCGTGAACGAGCAGCCAGGAGATGTGGCCGGTATCAAGACCGCCGAACTCGAGATTCAGGGTGACTATGCCTACGGCCTTTTGAAAGGTGAAAATGGTGTACACCGTCTGGTGCGCGTCAGCCCATTCAATGCTCAGGGTAAACGGATGACTTCGTTTTCTTCTGTGTTTGTGCATCCCCTGGTGGATGACCGGATAGAAGTAGAAATCAATCCGGCTGATCTGGAATGGGATACTTTTCGATCAAGTGGAGCAGGTGGACAGCATGTCAACAAGACAGAATCAGCCGTAAGGGTGCGGCACCTGCCAAGTGGACTTGTCGTCGAATGTCAGCAAGAGAGATCACAGCATCAAAACAGAGACAAGGCATTGCAAATGCTAAAGTCCAGACTGTATGAGAGAGAACTGCAGAAACAGTTTGAAGAAAAAGAAAAACTGGAGTCCACCAAAATGAAAAACGAATGGGGCTCACAAATCAGATCTTATGTTCTGGACGACAGACGCGTAAAAGACCACCGCACCGGGTATCAGACAGGTAACACCGATGCAGTCCTCAATGGACAGCTTCAGGAGTTTTTAAAAGCATTCCTGATGCATAAGACCGTGGGATTGCCTGAAGAAGACTGATTTGTGTTAGCAGAATTGGCAGTTTTTTGTAGTATCATTTTACAGATGGCTTCTGATTGGAATTCTTAAATTCAGTGAATCTAACATCTCCTTAGCGGTCGACTGATAGGAATGTTCATTGTATAGAAGCTTATGTAAGGATTGATATCCTTCCAATATTTTGTTCTTATGCTCAGGGTTCATGAGTTTTTGTAATTCCAATCGCAAGTTTTCGGCATTCAATTGATCCTGGATTAACTCAGTGATGACAGCCTTATCCAGGATTAAATTGACCAAGGAAATGTATTTTATTTTGATCAGGCGTTTGGCAATGATATAGGACAAAGGATTGCCTTTATAACACACGATTTGGGGTACACCAAACAAACCAGTTTCTAAGGTGGCAGTACCGGAAGTAACGAAGGCAAAATCTGCAATAGAAAGTATTTGATAAGTTGAATCATAATACAGCTCTATATTCGCGGAGTGCTCCACAAGTATGCTTGTATAGAGCGCTTTATGTTGTGTCATTCCCGCCACCATGATTTGCACACCCTTTAAATCCTTCACTGCATTCAGGAAAAAGGGCAGCATGGTCTTAATCTCTTGTATTCGGCTACCCGGTAAGAGGGCTAGGATGGGTTGATTCAACTTTTTTTTATATTGTATAAACTCTGCAGACGTCTTAAATTCTTGAATGCTTTTGGACAAGGGATGGCCGTAGTAGCTTGCATTGACACCCCTTTCTCTAAAATATTTTTCTTCAAATGGAAGGATGACAAACAATTTGCTGACATATCTTTTTATAATTTCGATCCGCTTTTCCTTCCAAGCCCATAGTTGAGGTGCAATGTAATAAAACACCTTAAATCCTTTTTCAGAAGCCCATTTGGCCATGCGCAAATTAAATCCTGGATAATCCACCAGAATGATGGCATCGGGTTTATAGGTATCAATGTTCTTCTTGGTGATCCGAAAGAGCTTAACAATCTTGGGTAAGTTTTTGAGCACTTCAACAAAACCCATAAAACTCGCTGAGCGATAATGTACGTCCAACTGATGACCTTCTTTTAGCATTAAATCTCCTCCCCAACCTCTGGTTTCACTATCAGGATGTAAATCCTTGAGCGCGCGAATAAGTTGACTGCCGTGAAGATCTCCGGAAGCTTCCGCAGCAATGATATACCATTTAATTTTCAAGAGATTCCAAGCAATTCCAATCCGTAAAGATAAAACCAAATACCAGCATAAATTAAGGTGGGAAATACCATTCCTCTCATTGCATCATCCCAGTGTTTGCGATAAAAAATCTGCATGGGGATGATGTTGGCCAGCAGTGCAATTAAGGCGAGTGTCCGCGGTCTGAATCCATAGACCAGCCCATTCTCAGAGCTCATTTCGCTGGCGGTAAGTGCATCTGAAATACTCAATAGAATGGCATACATGACAAAAGGTATGAGCGCCCCAAACAATATTCCTATCCAAAGTTTGTCGTAAGTATGTCTAATTCCCAATCGGTTCATGTTGGTTGGTTTGTAAGTGATGATTTTGATGGAGTGCAGCATGAACGGTCAAATCATGCCCTGATGGTACGACGCTGATATACCCATTTTCCAGAGCCCATAAGTCGGTATCATGACCAGGATCATCGCAATAAAACTGGCCGGTAAGCCAATAATAAGTTTGATTGCGCGGGTCTTTTCCTTCCTGAAATTCTTCCACCCAACTGCCTTCGGCCTGTCTGCATACTTTTAGACCCTTGATCTCATCCCTTTTCAATTTTGGAATATTGACATTGAGTAAATTGCATGCGCGAATTCCGTTTGTCAGCACCTTAGAGATTAAATCATCTAAAAATGGTTCAGATTGCCAAAAATCAGCATCAAAGGAATAATCCAGCAATGAAAACCCTATGCTCGGGATCTGTTCGAGGCTTGCTTCCATGGCTGCGGACATGGTGCCGGAATAGATAATGTTGATAGATGCATTGGATCCATGATTGATCCCGGATAGACAAAGGTCAATATTTCTTTCTTTGAGCAATACATTCTTGGCCAATTTGACGCAATCTACAGGCGTCCCGCTGCATTCGTAAGATTCAATTCCATCGAAATGATTGAGTTTGTGAAGCCTGAGGGGTTGGTTCATCGTAATCGCATGGCCCATACCCGATTGTGGGGTGTTAGGAGCAACAACGACTACTTCTCCGTGCTTTTTGGCAATGCCCACCAAAGCCCTGAGTCCCGGTGCAAAGATCCCATCGTCATTGGTCACCAGAATTAATTTTTGATTCATGAAAGTAGGTAAAATGAGATCTCAAAGATAGCACCAGTTTTGTACTTTTACGCACTCATCTCAAGATCGCATTGTGGATTACAATAAACTCTACAAAGAATGGAAAGCCAATAAACCAGCTCATGCATCTCTATTGGCTGGGGAGGAACCCTATTTCATGGATCAATTGACAGAAATTGCTGAGTCTGTTTTTATACCCGAAGCAGAAAAAGATTTTAATCAATTGGTCCTTTATGGAAAGGACGTTTCTGCCAAAATTATCGTTGAAACTTGTCGGCAGTATCCATTTATGGGTACCAGAAAATTGGTCATCGTTAAAGAGGCTCAGGATATTAAGGATTGGGAAATCCTGGACAATTATTTAAAAAATCCAGTGCCTACCAGCATTTTAATTCTGGTTTTTAAGAATAAGAAACCAGATGGAAGGTCAGCATGGGTTAAAACCATGAAGGAAAAGCACGTATTTTTTGAATCCAAACCCCTGTACGATCACCAGTTGCCGGCATTCATCTCAGAACTTGCGGCCGAATTAAATTTGAAATTTGATCCCGAAGCAATCGCCTTGTTTGCAGAGTTTGTTGGAAATGATCTCGGTCAAATTCGCAATGAGATGGATAAAATTAAAATTAATTTTGACAAAGGAGTTGTTATCACCAAGGACATCATCTCGGAGTTGATCGGTGTGAGCAAAGAATACAATGTATTTGAACTTTGTAAAGCATTTTCCAAAAGAGATGTGTTGAAAACCATTCGAATTGCCAGGAATCTGGCCCTACACATTAAATCCAATCCATTGGTCTTGAGCATTGGATCGGTTTACAATCATTTTAATAAAATCTGGGCTACGAAAATTTATGCAGCCAAATCGGATCAGGAATTGATGTCTATCTTGAAAATTCCATTCATTGGATTTGTCAAAGAATATCGGGAAGCAGCCAATCAGTACAGCACGGCAGAACTTGAAAATATATTCCATCAATTGAAGATATACGACCTCAAATCCAAAGGCCTTCATTCCGGAAATACAAGCCAGGAGAATTTGTTGATGGAAATGGTCATTTCCATCCACCATTCCCATAAGTAAAAGCAATTCCAACCATGAAAAATTATTATTTTTTAATTTCAGTTTTATTTTTCGCATTGTCCTGTCAGAAAAAAGCTGTTCAGGAATTGAATAACAATGTGCAATCATTTGAAAATTATATTAGCGGTATTCAGGCAGGTCATGTTCGACTTCAGGAAGGAGTCAAAATATTTTTTAGCCAAAGCCCTGTTACCTCTGACAATGTGGGTATTGATTTACCCAAGGGTCTAATTGACATTCACCCAAAACTGGAAGGCCATTGGAATTGGTCGAATGCATATACTTTGAGCTTTACTCCTGAACTGAGCTTTATACCAAATCCTGACCAAAAATATACGGTCAAGTTGCAGATGCATCAATTGTTCAATGATTTGCCGGATTCACTTAAGATCTTGAGTTTTGACTTTGTTTTTATTCTGGTCCAGGCTCAGGTGAAGTGGTCATTTCTCAAATCGGATCCATCCAATGAAAACCACATGACACTGGAAGCCAATGTTCAATTTTCAGACTTCGTTGATTCAATAACGAGACTTCAATTTATTCGCATTGATAAACCCAAAAATTCAAACATCAAATTGAACCTCTCGCAAAATCCGGATGGCAGCTGGTTGTATCAATTTCAACAAATTAATCGGGGACCAACTTCTCAGGAATTGCTTTTTTCTTGGGACACTGATTTTGGAAACAGTGAAAATAGAGTAAGCCATCATTCAGAAATTCCGTCGGCAACAGAATTTGTAATAACTGGAGTTGAAACAGAGCAGTTGGATGAACGCCTTGTTCAGATTTATTTTTCAGATCCTTTGGACAGGACACAGGATTTCAAGTCATTTGTAAAGCTTAACCAGAATTTTAACCTGGTGGATATCCGTTCAGACAACGATATACTTCATCTAAGGATTAAAGATTCCAATCCGGATGAGGCTTGCACGATCAGTTTGCTAAAGGGATTAAAAAGCATCAATGGTAAAATGATCGTGTCTGAATTTAGCCATCAGGTTTTGGGTAGGAAGCAAAAACCAAAACTGAGACTTTTGTCCAGTGGAAATATTCTTCCATTTACCGATCAATTGGTTTTACCATTTGAAGCAATCAATCTACAGAAAGTAGATGTTGAGATTTTTAAAATATTTTCCAGCAACGTGCTTTTCAATTTTCACATGGACTTTGGCAATGAACCCTACAATCTGGTAAAACTGGGAAGAATTGTCCATCAGCAAACCATAGAGTTGAATCCAACAGAATCCGGAGACAACCGAAGATTGTGGAAAACCTATGCGCTCGAACTTTCAAAAATGATCAAACCCGAGCCCGGAGCTCTCTATGATGTGCGGCTTTCTTTTAGACCAGAATACTCGGACTATGATTGTGCAAATCAATTGTCCAATCTTGTATCTAGTCAATACGAAGATTATAGTGGCAGCTCAAAATTTTCCTCACGATGGAACCAATGGGGTTATTACGAATACGAAGATGAGCAAGGAGAGAGATGTTATAATTCAGAAGACCCTTGTTGTCCTTATTATTATTCTTCCCGCAATTTTGCAAGAAGACTTGTCATGGCTTCAAACATTGCACTTATTGCCAAGAAGTCCCCGGAGTTTGATGCGCATTATATTTTTGCCCGCAATTTGATGACCGGAGAACCATTGTCGGGTGCAGAAATTAAATTTTACGATCCCCAGTTGCAATGCATTTTTACGGGTACCACCGATGGATTGGGAAAGTTGATTTTTCAATCCAACAGCGAAGCAAACATTGTGACTGCTCGCCACAAAGACCATCACGCCTACTTGAGATTGGACCAGGGACGCAATCTACCCATGAGCGAATTTGATGTGAATGGTTCAAGCTCTCAGCAGGGACTCAAAATCTTTAACTATACAGAAAGAGGAGTTTGGAGACCGGGTGACACCATTCTTTTCGGTTCTATTGTTTATCAACCTACACAATCGATTCCGATCCAAATGCCACTGCAAATACAATTAAAGAATCCAAGTGGCAAAGTAGTACAAGAACAATCATTACAGCAGAATCTGTTTGGCCATTATACCAGCAAAATTCCAACAAGACCTGATTATGTCACAGGAGATTATCAACTGTCAGTAAAAGCTGGAAGCGTTGTCGTCACCAAATCAATTAAAATAGAGACGGTTAAGCCCAACCGCTACAAAGTGGAGTACAATACGGATCTGGTTTGGCCATTTGCACAGGATTGGCCACCCTTAAAACCCAAAACCAGTTTTTTGCACGGGGCTCCGGCTGCAGGAAAAAAGTTTACCGTAGACATGATTTACTCCACCAAATTTCCAGAGTTTAAAGAATTTAAATCTTTTCAGTTTTATGATCCTGAAAAACCACTCCAAGCTGGAGTGGAACAAGTCGCTGACACCCAACTAGACGAACAGGGTGTGGTTGATTTCAAATACCCATTGGATAGATCTCAGTTTACAAATGATTTAAAAGTAGTACTTGAATCAAAAGTGATCGAAGAAGGTGAGGTAAGTACTGATTATTTCGAACATGAGGTAAAGATGCATCAGAAATACATTGGTTCGAAATTTAGCAGCACAGAATTTGGTCAGTATTTTCCGGTTCAGAAACCGGTTTTTATGGAGTTTGCATGTGTAGATGAAAATGGCAAAGGCCTTGCCAATGAGAGATTGATTTTGGAAGTCTTTCTGGTCGATGGCAACTGGTGGTACGAGGTGCGCAACAACCGATCTTTTGTTTCAGAAGGACATCAAAAGAAATTGGTGCATACCGCTGATCTGAAAACAGATTCGAAGGGATATGTAAAAACAAGTTTTACACCGACAGAATACGAACGGTATTATGTCAGAGTTCGGTCTGAGAAGACTGCCCACACATCTGGTCTTAATTTTTATTCAGGTTGGGATTACGGCGATGAGGATGGAAATCATCAAAGTGAATACATTCAGGTGTTAAAACTGCAGACAGAAAAAGAGAAATATTTGCCGGGTGAAACCGCTGCCATCTCTTTGCCGGGCGCTTTGAATGGTCAATATCTTATCCACATTGTAAAGGACAATAAAATCATTAAGTCAGAAACCATAAAAGCAAATAAATCAAAAACCGATTACAAGTTTTCCGTTGTTGAAGGAATGGAACCCAACGTTTATTTAGACATCAGCTTAATCCAGCCAGTATCCGGACAGAATGTAGATTTGCCCATTCGGATGTTTGGCATTGTACCTGTCATTGTTGAAAACGCGAAACGCAGGATAGAACCCCTTATTTCAACTGCTGATGTGTTTAAGCCCGGCAAAAAAGTCCAGATTGAAATCAGCGAAAAGTCAGGCAAGGAAATGGCCTATCAATTGTATTTGGTAGAAGAGGGTTTGCTTGGATTGACCCGCTTTAAAACCCCAGATCCATATTCCTGGTTTTTTCAAAAGGAAAGCATGAATTTGTATACCTGGGACAACTACAATCAAGTAATTGGATCCACCAACGGAATTTTTCAGGGGGTGTTCAGCATAGGTGGAGATCAGGGAATTGATCCGACCCAATTGAGTAAAATGAAGCGTTTTAAACCACTTGCATTGACCACTCAACTCGCTTCGTTAAAACCCAATTCAAAAAACAAACACGAATTCGAACTCCCCAACTACAACGGCTCTGTGAGAATTATGGCAGTAGCCAACAACCAAAGCGCTTTTGGATTTGCTGAAAAAATAGTGCCGGTAAAGGCAGAATTGATGTGCGATATTTTGTTTCCAAGGGTGGTGGCTGTTCAGGATGAAATTTCGGTTCCTGTGAGCATCACAACTACAGATGAAAAAGTGAAAGAAGTTGTTGTGACAATTAAAACACCCAAATTAATGAAATTGATCGGTACTCCTTCTCAAACCTTGAAATTTGAAAAGGTCGGTGAGAAAAAAGTATTTTTTAAGTTGTCGGGCAAGGGTACCATTGGGCCTGATCAGTTGGAGGTCAACGCTGTTTCAGGTACTCTCAGTTCTCAGGGAAAGGTGGACTTCTTTGTGGATAATCCAAATCCCTTGGTTCACCGATTGAAGGAATATTGGATAGAGCCGGGTCAATCAGTGACAGAAGATTTAACAGCATTTGGAAGTCCGGGTACTCGGAAAAATACACTATCCGTTGGTGTTTTTTCAGGTAAATCATTTGAAGACATGCGGCACCAACTTATTCATTATCCCCATGGCTGTGCAGAGCAAACTACTTCTATTGCTTTTGCACAATTGTATCTCGATAGAATCATTGAACTTGATGCAAAAACTAAATTGGAAATTAATTCCAATGTACGCACAGCCATACAAAAGTTAGCAGGATTTCAAAAGTCCAATGGAGGGTTTAGTTACTGGCAACACGACGCAAACCCTTCAGATTATGTTAGTTCATTTATTGGACACTTTTTGTTGGAAGCCAAAAGACTTGGTTATCAAATTCCTCCAAATACATTGGAAAACTGGAAAGATTATCAGTTGAAGAACTCTCGCAATTTTGAAATTAAAAATTCAGACTACGGGGATTTTTTGAGATACAATCAGGCCTATCGTCTTTATAGTTTAGCGATGGCCTCCTCTCCGGATTGGACGGGAATGAACCAAATGAACCAGTCAAAGGAAAAGCCAATGATGGCCCAATGGATGTTGGCCGGAGCTTATGCACACAGTGGCAAAAAAGATCTGGCCAAAGGAATGTTAAAGAATTTGGAAGAGCAGGTACAACCCTATCACGATTCCTATTTTCACTTTGGTTCTCACATAAGAGATGAAGCGGTCATCGCTATGATCCTAAATGATTTAGATTTGAAGTCAGAAGCCATGAGATTGATGAAAAAACTGATGGCCAACGTGAAAGCAAGCAATTACCTATCCACACAGGAAATGGCTTTTATTCTTTTGAGTTGTGGAAAAATTTATGCAGGCAAACAGCTTTCTGGAAATGACATTAAATTTGATTATAAATGGGGAGATATTTCGAAATCCATCCAAACGGAGCTAAGTAGCTATTCCTGTACTTTAACCGATGGAGAAAAGATAAAGTACACTTTGGTGAATCGATCACAAATTCCTTTGTCTTTTCAAATGATACAATATGGCAAATCTGAAGAAGAAAAAATACTGGATGAATCCAATGTATTGCAATTGAAAGTGAACTATCTGGATGAATTTGGCAAATCAGTTGATATAAGGCAAGTAAACCAATCGGACAGATTGGTAGCACATTTGCAAATTAGCCACAATGGATCTGCAGGTTATCTTAGAAACCTGGCTCTGACCGCAGCCTTTCCATCTTGTTTTGAAATCAACAACCAAAGGATAGGCAACCTTAATCCGGACAATCCAAAAGTGAAAAACACAGACTACAGAGACGATCGGGTTTATTTTTATTTTGATCTTGGAGCCCGGGAATCCATTCATTTTAAAATACCTTTGATTGCAGCTTCAGTAGGTAAGTTTATGTCGCCTGATTTTTTTGTGGAAGCAATGTATGATCCATCCATCTATGCCCGAATCAATAAAGGTAGGGTTGTTGTGCAACCAGTCAAATGAAGCGAAGCTGCAAAAAGTGGCTGGTCGGCTTTTTGAGCTTCTTTTTTGTTTTCTGTTTACTGGCATATTTCAGTGCGGGTCGATTATTTAAAGACATTCCTTATTCTCCGGTTCTGTATTCCCATGAAGGAGAAATACTTTCTGCCAAAGTCGCCTCAGATGGTCAATGGCGTTTATATTCTGAAGCAGCATTACCGGAAAAATTGGTGCAAACCTTAATTTGTTATGAAGACGCCTATTTTTATTATCATTTTGGAGTCAATCCTATTTCATTGTTACGAGCGATCTATCAGAATCTAAAAGCAGGTCGCATTGTTTCTGGCGGCAGCACCATTACCATGCAATTGGCCAAAATTGGTTTGAATAACAAAAGGAGAAGCTTGTTCCACAAACTAAATGAATGCATTGTTGCGGTTGGACTTGAAATGATTTATTCCAAAAATGAAATCTTGAATCTTTACACAAACCTTCAGCCATTTGGTTCCAATATTGTGGGTGTGGAAGCTGCTCTATGGAGATATTTTGGAAAGAAAAAAATAGAAATCACCTGGGCTGAAGCTGCTTTGCTGGCTGTGGTTCCAAATCAACCGAATATTATTTTTCAAAAGGAAAAATCAAATCGACTGATCCTCAAAAGAGATCAACTTTTAAATAAACTTCTCAGCAAGAAAAAGATAGACAGTTTGACCTATGAACTGTCCTTGCTTGAAGAAATTCCTGCAGGTACTATGAAGTTTAAAAGGAAAGCTCCTCATGCATTGGAATCCTTAATTGCGAAACATCCAGGGCAGTATAATTTTTTTTCTTCGATCCAATCCGACTTGCAGTCCAAAGTAGATGAGATCATTGTTCAACAACATGATCAACTTCGACAAAAGGACATTCACAACATGGCAGTTCTGGTCATACAAAACCAAAATGCCCGAATCATATCCTATTCAGGAAATGTAAACCGAAAGGACCTGGCGGTGCCACAATCAGAAGTTGATATGATTCAGGCATCAAGAAGTTCTGGTTCTACATTAAAACCATTTCTTGTGGCTTCGATGTTGGATCAGGGAATGATTGCGCCACAAAGTTGGGTTCCTGATATTCCCATATTATTGGGTGGGTTTCGTCCTGAGAATTTCAACAGAAATTATGCCGGATTGGTAACAGTTGGCGAAGTGATTCACAAGTCTCTGAATGTGCCGAGCGTTTGTTTGCTAAAAGAGTATGGAGTTAATTTGTTTTATCGCGATTTAAAAAAATTGGGTTTTCAAACTTTATTTAGACCCTGGGAAGATTATGGCCTTTCGTTGATTTTGGGTGGTGCTGAGATTCGACCCTACGAATTAGCAAGGGCTTATGCTTTTTTGGCATTCACACTGCAATACTACAGAGAAAATTCAGCTGCCTATTTCCCTTTTTCAAAATACAATCCCTCTTTGTTGATGAATCCTATTTCGGACCATGCAATTCCTTTGAAATTGCCAGAAATTTTCTCTGCAGCAGCCATTTGGTGGATGTATGCTACTATGAGGAAGGATCTGGAATCAGAAGAACTACACCAAATTGCCTTTAAAACAGGTACTTCTTTCGGTTATAAAGATGCATGGTGCATTGGCGTGACTCCAAATTACACCGTATGTGCATGGGTTGGAAATTCTTCCGGACAAGCAAGACCTGATTTGATTGGAACGCAAATCGCAACACCCTTGGTCAAAGAAGTGTACCGGGTATTGGGTCCTTCAGGAGATTGGTCCTGTCCTTACGATGATTTGAAGAAATTTCAAATCTGTGCGGTTTCTGGATATGCACCTGGTGCATATTGTGAGACTGTGGATACCGTATTTTTACCAAAAGCTGCTTCTGCACTGCGATCATGCAATTACCACCAACAAGTTTGGCTTAGCGAGGATGGCACTTATCGTGCGGATAGAAATTGTGCATTCAATTTGGTTTCAGAAAATTATTTGGTGCTTCCACCAGTCATCGAATATTTTTACAAACAGCAAAATCCTTCTTTTGTCAGTTTACCACCTTGGCATCCTGACTGTTCTCAACATCAAAATCAATCTTCCGACGATCTTGCATTTATCTATCCCAATGAAAATAGCAGCATGGTAGCTCCTTTGGACCTGAATGGTGATCAAAACAAATTTTTATTTAAGGCTACTCACAAAAATCCCGATATGGAGTTGCATTGGTTTTTGGATCAACAATATCTTGCAACGACCAAAGAAGTCCATCAGCTTCAGTTCTTTCCGAGTGCAGGATACCATGTTCTAACCATCATGGATGCAATGGGCAAGGAGAGTTCAGTGAAAATCAAGGTTTTAGACTAAATGACCTCAATTTGTCAAAAATCTTTAGTTTTGCACCCTCTTTAACAAAGCTTTTGTATTGACATGGCCAATAAATTACTAATTGTAGAATCACCTGCCAAAGCTGCTACCATTGAGAAATTCCTTGGAAAAGAATTCAAAGTGAAGTCCAGCTATGGGCACATAAGGGATTTGGACAAAGGACCGAAAGGAATTGATGTCAAAGCTGGATTTAAACCAAGTTACATTGTTTCACCTGAGAAACAAAAAGTAGTAAAAGATCTTAAAGAGTGGGTAAAAAAGGTAGAAGAAGTTTGGTTGGCGACGGATGAGGATCGCGAAGGTGAAGCCATTTCCTGGCATCTCTGTGAAGTACTTGGACTGAATCCTAAAATTGTAAAAAGAATCGTTTTTAGAGAGATCACCAAAACAGCCATACAGGAAGCGGTTAAAAATCCTAGAAATGTAGATCTTGACCTTGTGAATGCACAGCAGGCGAGAAGGGTATTGGATCGACTTGTGGGATTTGAATTGTCTGAGATTTTATGGAGAAAAGTAAAAAATAAACTTTCCGCTGGCAGGGTTCAATCGGTTGCTGTTAAATTGGTGGTGGACAGAGAACGTGAAATTCAGGATTTTAATACAGAAGCATTCTTTAAGGTGGATGGCGTTTTCTTGGCGGGTTCAAGTAAAAAAGAAGAATTAAAAGCCAGCCTTAATCACAAATTTTCTGATCACAAACATGCCGCAGAATTTTTGGAGAAATGCAAAAATGCTGAATTTAAAGTGTCAGCCATTGAGGTAAAACCTCTTAAGAGAAATCCTTCAGCTCCTTTTACAACCTCAACGCTTCAACAAGAGGCCAGCAGAAAATTGGGTTTTGGCGTCAACAGGACCATGGGCGCTGCCCAAAAGTTGTATGAATCGGGGTTTATCACTTATATGAGAACGGATTCTACTAATTTGAGCCAATCGGCCCTTGCGGCGATGGCTGCTGAAATTGAAAAGCAATTCGGAGCCAAATACGTGCACACACGACAATACAAAACAAAAAACTCCGGTGCACAGGAGGCCCATGAAGCGATACGACCCACCTACATGGACATGCGTTTGGCCGGAGACAATTCTGATCAGCAAAAGCTTTATGAATTGATCTGGAAGCGCGCGCTGGCTTCACAAATGTCAGCTGCAGAATTGGAAAAAACGGTGGTGGACATCAGCATCAGCACTGAAAAGAAATACAAGTTTGTTGCTGAGGGTGAAGTTCTAATGTTTGATGGTTTCCTAAAATTATACCTGGAATCAAAGGACGAAGAAGATGAAGAAACAGAAGGCATGCTGCCTCAGGTGCGCAATGGTGAAATATTACCTTATTCCAGTATTGCAGCCACCGAGAGATTTACAAGACCAGTTTCAAGATACACCGAAGCAAGTCTTGTAAAAAAACTGGAAGAACTTGGTATAGGCAGACCTTCTACATACGCTCCCACCATTTCTAAAATCACAGAAGAGGATCGGGGGTATGTAGTCAAAGAATCAAGAGAAGGCACAGAGAGGATCTATAAAAAACTGCTGCTCTCCAAAGGGCTGATCAAATCCTCGGAAGCCAAGGAAATAACAGGTGCGACAAAAAACGTCTTGTATCCCACTTCGATCGGTATGGTGGTTTGTGATTATCTGGATGAGCATTTTGGACAGATCATGAATTATGGATTTACTGCTGAAATCGAGCAAGATTTTGATGAAATTGCTGAAGGGAAGCGCGATTGGGTAAAGATGTTGGATGAATTTTATTGGCCCTTCCACAAAGATGTCGAAAAAGTAATGGAGGAAGGTGAAAGAGCAAGAGGTCGTAGAGACCTCGGTTTGGATCCCGCCACTGGCCGAAAAATCATCGTTCAATTGACTCGCTTTGGTCCGGTTGTCCAAATTGGTGATGTAGATGAATTAGAAGAAGGTGAAAAACCCCGCTATGCCAATCTAAAACCTGGCCAGAACATGGAGACCATAAGCTACGAGGAAGCTTTGGAGCTTTTTAAATTGCCCCGCGAACTAGGCACATGGAATGGAGAAACCATTACAATTGGAGCGGGAAGGTTTGGTCCCTATGTAAAAATTAGCGATCAGTTTATTTCCATCCCAAAGAGTTTTGATCCACTAAGCATCACCCTGGATGAGGCAGTGGGTCTTGTCCTGGAAAAGAGAAAGGAAGATGCACCGATTGGATTTTATAAAGAACAAGCCATTACCAAGGGTAGGGGTCGATTTGGCCCATTCATTAAATGGAATGGACTTTTTATAAATGTGCCCAAACGAATTGATCTTGACACCATCACTTTGGAAGAGGCCATTCCATTGATCGACGCCAAAGAAATGAAGGAAGCCAACCGCTTTATCCACAACTGGCCTGAAGAAAAAATCAGTGTTGAAAATGGAAGATGGGGGCCTTATATTAAATTCAACAAAAAGTTGATCAATATACCAAAAGTGGACGACCAAAAAGTAACACCTGAAATTGCAGCAACCATGGGATTGGAGCAATTTAAAAAAATCATCGAGGGCCAAATTCCCGGAGCATTCGAAAAGAAATCCAAAGCCAAACCAAAAGGCAATAAAAAGTAGTTGATCTCTGACTAAATGCTGATTACAAAAGATTAGCTATTTTGTAAAAATGGTTTTGATTCCAAGGGATTGGAATGTTTTCGATAATTCACCAACCCACAAGTAAATCAGGAGGGGAAGTACCAATAAACAAAGCCTGTTGTATTGCAATGCAATATCAAATTCAAAGTGAATCAAATGCATTATTGCCCTGGTCATACCACAAGCATAACAAGACTTGTCAAAAAGCAATTTGGAAAGGCATAGTTCAATACCAGTATGGTCAAAAAAATCAGCGGGAAGAGCCAACAATAAAAAAGGGGTCACCAATAGCAACCCCAGATAAATTTGAAAAAAAATCTTTCTAATGATGGATCAATCTTATTTTTTACCTAAGATGACAATCAATGCGTGGATAAGGCCTGGCAATCCACACAAGAGAGTGAGGATCAAATTGAGGGTACAGGTTTTATTCCACTCATCAAAATACATGTAAACAGCCAAAGGTGGCAATATGAATGCAAGAATGATGAGTAATACTTTATCGTCGTCAGATTTTTGTTGATTGTCCAAAATCTTCTCCAATTCCACACTTTTCAATTCTGAATTTGATTTTTGTGTTTGAACAGAAGTATTCTGTTCTTGTTTTTTCTTCCCTGGAAAGGCGGCGTAGGATTTTTGCAGAGATGAACTTCCAATGGTAAAAAGACAAACAAGTAGAAAGATCAGGTTTAATTTTGTTGAAATGTTTTTCATAATCAGATAAAATTTTATGCAAAGATATAAGTTCATTGAAATTGTCAAATATTTTTTAATAATTCTACATATTTTATTTATATTTAATATAAATTATATTTATTCTCAGCATTTTGAATACACTGGTGCAATAGTTATCGGGCAGAAAGAAGCCATGAGTTACAAAATTGTGTATGAATTGAAAGGAGCAGAAATGCTAGGGTATTCCTTGTCTGATGTGAATGGTGCCCTGGAGACAAAATGTTTGATTCAAGGTAAATATGACAAAAAGTCAAAATCAATTTCATTTAAGGAGGAAAGAATTTTGTACAGTAAATCAAATATTCCATGGAAGGAGTTCTGCCTGATGCGCGTCAATGGTAAAATTGAAAAGAAATTTGGGAAGGAGATCTTCCAGGGAAATTTTACTTCACTTCCTCAAACACCAGAAGTGGTATGTGGAGATGGAAGTATGATTTTGACCAACACCAAAACATTGTATGAAATTGCAACAAGGGTTGCCAGTAAGTTGGATTCGGTTTCCGTCAAAGACAGCACAAGCCAATGGATTCAGTCCAGAATAACCGACTTAAAAGATGTCAAGAGCATCGATGAAATAACCAGCCAGTCGATTCAAAAATTCAAGTGGAAATCTGATACCGTATATATTGATATCTGGGATGATAAGTTGGAGGACGGTGACAAGGTCGCCTTGTACAAAAATGGAGAGATTCTTGTGAAAGAAATGACCATTACCAATCACGCCAAATCTATTCAATTTGCATGGAATTCGGCAGACAAGATTGAGCTTATCGTGAAGGCATTATCTGAAGGGAGTCATCCACCCAATACTTTGAAGATTACACTGAGGGATCATTCAGAAAAACACCTTTTGATTACACAGCTCAGAAAAGATGAGCAGGCTACTATCCTCTTGCAAAAAAAATAATGGAGGCAAACATCCTTCATTTGGCTTGCTTATACAGCAATCTTCAAATTACTTCATCCATTTGTTCTTTTTTTATGGTAGTCTCCAGTAAATACATTTTGGTAAAAATTCCGTTTCGTTCAAGCAACTGATCATAGCTGCCTTGCTCTTTTAGTTCGCCCATATCCAACACATAGATTTGATCCATGTCTCTGGTTTGACTGATTCTATGCGTAATAAGGATCATCGTCTTTCCTTTAAATCGCCTGTGCAAATTGCCGATGATTTTTTCTTCAGTGCCAGCATCTACTGCAGATAAGCAATCATCAAAAATATGGATCGGAGTATTTCTCACATAGGTGCGTGCAATGCCCAACCTTTGACGCTGGCCCCCCGAAAGCGTTATTCCTCGCTCTCCAAGTAGAGTGTCTAAACCTTCTGGAAATTTTCTAACTTCCTGGTCCATTCCCACAGTTTCAAGAATCGACATTAAGTTTTCATCTGTAATGTCATTACCTTCCTCGAGTCCAAACTTTAAATTGTTGCGTATGCTGTCAGAGAATAAAAACACATCCTGTGGCACATAGGAAATTGAACTGCGCAATTGGCTTAGATTCCAATCCTTCAAAGGTAAGTTGCCGATACTGATTTGTCCAGATTGCGGATCTGCCATTCGGAGAAGCAGCTCTGCCAATGTACTTTTACCGGAACCTGTTCTGCCAACAATGGCTACATGTGCGCCTTCTTTAATATCTAAGCTTATATTTTTGAGAGAAGGCTCAGCTTGTTCCTGGTAGCTAAAAAACAAATGATCCAATCGTATATCATAATGATCAAAAATTTCCCGGTGTTGTTTTTCAGAACTGATTTCAGGTTCTGTTTTCAGAAATTCGTTGATTCTTTTTTGTGAGGCCTCAGCCTGCTGAATAATAGAAGCGCACCACCCAATTGCGGAGACCGGCCAGGTAAGCATATTGATGTATATGACAAATTCGGCAATGTTTCCCGCACTGACTGTGCCGTTGTACACGTCCAGGCCACCGACGTAGATGGTAATTAAAGTACTGATACCGATCAATAAAAACATCGAAGGAAAAAACATGGCATCTACTTTTGCCAGATTCATGGATAAGTCAGAATATCCCTGACTCTCTTGATCAAATTTCTTTATCCAGTCTTTTTCTTTGTGAAAAGACTTAATAATTCTAATGCCGCTGAATGCTTCCTGTGCGATACTGGTTATTACTGCCAATTGGGCTTGTATTTTTCCGGATCTTTGGTGAATGAGATTGCTGACTTTGTATATGATCAGACTGAGGACAGGAAGCGGAAGTAAAGTATAGACAGACAACCAGAAATTTACCTGAAACATCGTAATGATAACAACGACAAATAAACTGATCAAATTGAATCCATATAAAAAGGCTGGTCCAAGATACATCCTGACCTTGTTCACATCCTCACTGATACGCGACATAATATCGCCGGTTTTGTTATTCTTATAAAATGCCAGATCCAGTTTAAGATAGTGATCGAAGATTTTTTTTCTGAGATCGTATTCAATTAATCTGGACATCACAATAATGGTCTGACGCATAAAATACATAAAGATCCCCATGAGCAAGGCACAGCCAAGCACCATCAGCCCAAAATACATCAGATCTGATGACAAGTTGGCTGATTCTTTCGATTCTGGTGAAGCTTTAATGTAGGCGACAATTTTGTCAAGTGCTACTCTGATGATCTGGGGTTGGAATATTCTGAAAAGGTTGCTCAAAGTGATAAACAAAATACCCCAGAGTAACTTGTCTTTGTATTTGACAATCAAAGTATTGAGACTAAATAGATGTTTCACTGTGAAGCGGAATTGGTCACAAAGGTAGCTAAAGATTTTGCACCTGTTCAGCGCAATTGTTTTATCCCTGATGGATCAATTGATTTGGCCTTATCTTTGGGCCGAAATCGATCAATGTAAATCACCATCATGATAGAACGCATTACCTTGGATGAATTTATTGTCAAAACGCAACAGGGAAACATTAGCTCCTCCGGAGAATTTTCTGCATTGCTCCGGCATTTGGGAATTGCTGCCAAAATTATCAACAGGGTGGTAAACAAAGCCGGATTAATGGATATTTTCGGATCGGACGAACAAATGAATTCCACCGGTGATACGGTTCAAAAGCTTGATCTCTATGCCAACAAGCTGATGATGGATTATATGTCCAACTCTGGGATTTGTGCAGGCGTGGCTTCAGAAGAACTGGATGATTTTATTGAATTTGAAGACCGCATTTCTCTGAATAGAAATTATGTAGTGGTGACTGATCCATTGGACGGATCATCCAACATAGACGTCAATATTTCTGTGGGAACAATATTTGGTATTTACAAAAGACTGAGTCCCCTGGATCTACCTGTGGAAAAAATGGATTTCTGTCAGAAAGGCTCACAATTGGTAGCAGCAGGTTATGTATTGTATGGCACATCTACCATGTTGGTTTATACGTATGGCGATGGAGTCAATGGATTTACGTATGACAGGGGAATCGGTGAATTTTGTCTGAGTCATCCAAACATGAAAATTCCAAACCACGGAAAAATATATTCTATCAACCAGGGCAATGCTTCTGCCTTTAGCCCTGCTGTGACCAATTACCTTGAGTACTTGTGCGGTCAGGAATATGCATTGCGGTACATAGGGAGCATGGTGGCAGATGTCCATCGTACCTTATGCAAAGGAGGTATATTTATTTATCCTTCCACGTCAAAGAATCCAGAAGGTAAATTAAGGTTATTGTATGAATGCAACCCCATGGCCATGATCATCGAACAGGCTGGCGGCATCTGTATCGATGAAAATCATCAGCGAATTTTGGATCTTGAAGTTTCTGCATTGCACCAAAGGAGTACCATTGTTTTGGGCTCAGTGCAAAATGTCGAAGAATTCAGACGCTTTAAGGTCTAATGGTCTAGCTTATTTTTCCTACGACTGTATTTTTATTTCATGACCAGAGTTGATAAGCTGGTGGTTTGCAAATGAATGATTATTCAAAGGCAAAGTAGTGTTTCATTTTGTCGATCCAAGCCTCTTCGAAAAAGCCGGTTGATTTTAGTTCCTCCATGTCTTTAATTTTTTCATGATTTCGACGGTACTTAATGATAAATTCTGCTTGCTTTTTATGAATGTAGGGGTGGGTTTCCAATTCATCCTGATCGGATTGGTTGAGTAAAATGCGTTTGGGTTCACTTTCCAAGATCAATTTTGGAAGAATGGCCGTACATACAGAATCTGTGATGCCGTACACTTCGCAAACCTGCTCTGTGCTATAAAAACCACCAAGTGCATCTCTGAATTTGACGATTCTTTTGGATAACTTCTCACCGATTGCAGGCAGCTGATCCCAATGGCTGGCATCAGAGGCGTTGATGGAAATTAGCATTTCTACGTTCGGATTGGATTCATTCTTTACCTTCTGAGGATTTGATGATGATGCTGTGATTGGAGGCAGGACAATGAATTCCTCCAGACGCTGATACAAATCATCGTTCATGCCGTAGATTTTTTTCAATTGTTCTTTACTCTTAATCCTGCCCCCTTTCTTGAGATAGCGATCCAAATTTCTAAATACCTGCGAGGGGAGTCCAATTTCTCTTGCAGTCTTTTCATCAAGTTGGTTTGGATCAAAGTTTTTTAGTGTGATTTTAGTGGTGTTTTTCATGTTTTTAATTTTATGGGTGGAATAATTGATTTTTGATGTATGATCAGTGGTTTTAGGAAGAGTGATCGTAGATTCTTTCAGTGTGGAGTCTTGGATGAGCAATTTGGGTTTCCAAAGGTAAGGTCCCAATACAAAGAGCCCCATTAATGCAACCAAGATGAACATGCCGGTTCTCTCTTTCTTGCTTAGGTACAGTTCTTCAGATATACTTCTGGGCATGGTTAAAAATTTTTTAGTTGGGTCCCGTTTTCCAATTCAATCATTTGAGTGGATTTGTTTTTAAAAAATTCACGGGCATCATTTTTAAACCACCAGCTGTTTCTTTTACCAATCACCACAAACGTGGGAAATGATTCTGCAAAAGGAATGCTGTCGAATTTCTTCTGTCCTTCAAACCATACAATATTGAGATCTTTGTCGTCATTGAAATTGAAATGCCATTGGTTTTTGCAAAAATTTAGACTTCCGTGCAATGGTAATGGGTGACGTATTTGAAAGCAATCCATATCCGGAATCTTCAGGAGGAAGTTTAATTTTGTCATTCTCTTTCTGCTGAATTTGCTGGCAGACAGTTGCATTCCATTTTCCTTTCTCAGACCAACAACGGCGGATCCTTGCCTGATGTCCAATATGCTATTTTTTGTATTGGAATAAAACAATATTTCATTTCCATTTTGATAACAGTAGGACCTAAGTGGCCACACCAGGATCATTGCTGCAAAGCAGGCAAAGCCAAGTTGGGCCCAGGTTTTTTTTCCTGATCGCATCCAGATGTAGAAGGCAATAAATGATACCAAGCACAAATTGACTTGCTCTGGAAATAGAGTCAGTTGATCCAGTAGGGCAGAAGGAAGTGCACAAATCCTGTCAAAAACAAACAGGCCAAATTTAATCAGCCATTCAATGCATAAGGCTGTGCATGACACAACAACAGAAGAAATAGGGATCATTACAAGTAAGAAAATACCGGCACACATCAGCACAAAGGAAAGTGGAATCCAGAATAAGTTGGCGAGCAAGAAGTAAACTGGAAAATTGCCGAAATGATACATGGACACTGGTGTGACCAGGATTTGAACAGCCAAACTGACTGTTATAATACGTATCAAATAGTTGTACCAGTCATACCGGCCTTTTACAATTTTATACAAGCCAGCTTCAAATAAAAGTATACTCAATACCGCACTGATGGATAACTGAAAGCCAATATCAAACACCATGCATGGGTCAAACATCATCATTAGAAAGGCACTGCAACTCAAAATGTGAACCGATCCGGTTTGTTTTCGCAAATTAATTCCGATTTCAAGCATGGATAGCATTACCGCTGCTCGCACCACTGATGCGCTGAATCCTGTAATGGCAGTAAATGCCCAAATATTAAAAAGATGGGCAAAAGGTAAGATATTGCGGTACATTGGAAACCACCTGACAGGAAACATCAGGATAAATTTTCCGATGGAATAGATGATTCCCAAGTGCATACCGGAGACTGCCAAAATATGGGCAGTGCCGGTATTCATAAACTGCATTTTGACTTTCTGGTCAACCTGACTTTTGTCTCCAAGCAACAAGGCGATCATTACTGCAGAAATCTCTGGATCTTTTATCCAAATTTCGAATTTCTCTTTGATTCGAATTTTTGACAAGTAGGCCATGGCCAGTAGGTCAATACTTTTTTTAAACCGACTGTCACAGACCTCGGTAGGATAGCTGTCGATGTATCTGATGTGTATTCGCTCCAAATATTCAGAATAATTGAATTCATCAAACTCAGAATTAATGACTGGTTTTGTTATCTTGCCAAATAACAGGATACTGTCTCCGGGCCTGATACGCGCTAAATAGCTTTCATTGTGAACCCTGATTTTTGCTTTTAAAGCGGGCAATGGAGGGAGCAAAAGCACATCCATTGAGACAAATTCACCAAATCCGTTTATTTTTTGAACAATCGCCTGATCCGAATTTAAGTAAATCGTATGGGGGGCATTGGAAGAATGGTGCATGGATTGATGGGAATGCCATCTCAGTTGAATAAATCCTAGCACAGGGAGGAAAAGGAGCAGAAACCACGGCTGTTGGTGGTAAAATATTTTTGAAAACAAGAAATAAAAAAGACAAACTAGACAAATGCAAACAAGACTCCAACATCCGGCAAAATGCTCAGCATAGCCAAAGACCAAAGCAGTACATGTCGCCAGCAAAATAAAGGGCTGGGAGACCAGTGTTCTCATTAATTGGGTGTTTTTGAATAGTGCGAGACAAAAATGCTTAATTTTAACACTGGGATTTGGTAGAATTCGAGAAATTCAAAATTGTTTTTGTCCAATATGTGGAATAATCAAGTTTGAATAAAGGCAGACGATCCCTAACTCTTAACACCATTTGAGTGCGGTCAAATCGCGATCTAAGAATTGCAAATGTTTTGTTATTCATTGATTTTCTTGCAATTATACAATTTTGAATGAATAATTTTGCGTCCTTATTAGAATTCAGTGAATGAGCCAGATTAGAAATATCGCGATTATAGCCCACGTTGACCATGGGAAAACAACCCTTGTAGATAAAATTTTACACCAGACCAAACTGTTTAGAGACAATCAAGAAACTGGTGAACTGATCCTTGACAACAATGACCTTGAAAGAGAAAGGGGTATTACTATCCTTGCCAAAAACGTTTCAGTTCGTTACAAAGATGTCAAGATTAACATCATCGACACACCAGGTCACGCAGACTTTGGTGGTGAGGTAGAGCGTGTCCTTAATATGGCCGATGGAGTTCTACTGTTGGTGGATGCATTTGAAGGGCCTATGCCCCAAACTCGATTTGTGCTTCAAAAAGCTCTGGCCATGGGGAAAAAGGCCATCGTTGTGATCAATAAAGTGGATAAGCTAAATTGCCGGCCTGATGAAGTGCATGATGCTGTTTTTGAATTGTTTTTCAACCTGGATGCTACTGAGGAGCAATTGAATTTTCCTACAGCTTACGGATCATCCAAACACGGTTGGATGTCTGGTGATTATAAGAAACCTACTGAAGATATTTCCTACCTCTTAGACATGATCATTGAGCATATTCCAGCACCCAAATGTCCGGAAGGAAATCTTCAAATGATGATCTCATCTTTGGATTATTCTTCATTTATTGGAAGGATCGCCATCGGTAGGATTTCGCGTGGTGGCTTAAGGGTAAATCAGCCAGTATCCCTTGTAAAAAGAGATGGAGTGGTCATGAAATCCAGAATAAAGGAACTTTACACCTTTGAAGGTCTCGGAAAGGCAAAAGTGGAAGAAGTGCAGGCAGGTGATATTTGTGGAATCTTTGGGATTGATAATTTTGAAATAGGAGACACCGTTGCTGATTTTGAAAATCCGGAAGGCATGGTTCCGATTCAGGTAGATGAACCTACCATGTGCATGCTGTTTACCATCAACAATTCTCCCTTTTTTGGAAAAGAAGGCAAGTTTGTCACTTCGCGCCACATCCGTGAACGCCTTGAGAAAGAATTGGAGAAAAATCTGGCCCTGAGAATGGAAGATACAGAAAGTCCTGATTCTATATTGGTATATGGAAGAGGAATTTTGCATTTGAGTATATTAATTGAGACCATGCGCCGCGAAGGATATGAATTGCAAGTAGGTCAGCCCCGCGTCATCATCAAAGAAATAAACGGCGTCAAGTGTGAACCCATCGAATTACTCAGCATCGATGTGCCAGAAATTTCTGCTGGAAAAATCATCGAATTGGTCAGCCAGCGCAAGGGAGAAATGACCTTAATGGAACAGAAGGGAGACCTAACCCACATTGAATTTAACATACCCTCCAGAGGTTTGATTGGATTAAGAAATCAGTTGCTTACTGCATCGGCAGGAGAAGCCATCATCGCCCACCGCTTTTTGGATTTTGAACCCTGGAAGGGAAATATACCATCGCGTACCATGGGCGTATTTGTTTCAAAAGAAATGGGTGCTTGTACCGGATATTCTATCAATAACTTACAAGACCGTGGATCTTTCTTCATTGATCCGGGAGACAATATTTATGTAGGTCAGATCATAGGAGAACACATCCGTCCGGGAGATCTCGTAGTGAATGTGATCACAGGTAAGAAACTTACCAACATGCGTGCCTCCGGATCTGATGGTACAACACATATCACCCCAAAACGAAATTTCTCTTTGGAAGAAGCATTGGAATATATTCAGGAAGATGAATACGTCGAATTAACACCCAAGTCCATCAGACTCCGCAAAGTATTACTGGACGAAAATGACCGCAAAAAAGCCTCCAAACAAATGGAGATGGCGGGGTAGGTAACAGTGAATGGTTAATTGAAAATTGAGAATTGACAATTGAGAATTGACAATTGAGAATTGACAATTGACAATTCTCAATTGTTGTGCATGGCGCGAATTGAAAATTGGTCAATGGGTTAATTAATCAATGGGAAAACCAGCTAAAAAGTGTAATAGTTTAGACTTAATCTGACAGTTAGTGATTAATTTTAAGTTGTCAAAAATAATTAATTAACCACTAAACTGTCAGAAAATGAAATTAGAAACAAAATTAATCAAAACTAAATTGGGATTAGTCCATTTAGCAGAAAAATTGGGAAATGTATCTCAAGCTTGTAAAATAATGGGGTATTCCAGGGATAGTTTTTACAGGATTAAAGAGATGTATGACACAGGAGGCGAAATGGCCTTAATCGAAGTCAGCAGGAGCAAACCACTGGTCAAGAATCGAGTGGCTCCCGAAGTAGAGAAAGCAGTTGTTGATATGGCTATTGACAATCCAGCTTTTGGACAAGTAAGGGTTGCAAATGAGCTTGTTAAGAGAGGAATATTTGTATCCCCTTGTGGAGTTCGTTGTGTTTGGTTGAGGCACGATCTGGAGACCTTCCAAAAGAGATTAAAGGCCCTCGAAGCCAAAGTGGCCCAGGATGGAATAATTCTTACAGAAGCCCAAGTTGTAGCCTTGGAGCGTAAGAAAGAAAAATTGGAATCTCAAGGTGAAATTGAAACATATCATCCGGGCTATCTGGGAGCTCAGGATACTTATTATATTGGCAATATCAAAGGCGTTGGTCGTATCTATCAACAAACCTACATTGACACTTACTCTAAGGTAGTTCTGGCAAAAATCTATGATCGTAAAAATGCTCTTGTAGCAGCCGATTTGCTAAACGATAAAGTCCTGCCATTTTATGAACATGAGCAAATCAGGCTACTCAGGATACTGACCGATCGTGGCACGGAATACTGTGGAAAAAGAGAATATCATGAGTACGAACTTTATCTGAGTTTGGAGGATATTGAACATACTAAGATCAAAGCACGACACCCACAGACTAATGGTATCTGTGAAAGATTCCACCGCACCATTCAAAATGAATTTTATGCCATTACCTTCCGTAAAAAGTTATACAAATCTATTGAAGAGCTACAGGCTGACTTGGAGGATTGGCTACATTACTATAATTCGGACAGACCTCATTCCGGAAAATATTGCTTTGGCAAAACTCCTATGCAAACTCACATCGAGTCAAAAAATATTGCAATTGATAAAATGTTAGAAACTCATTTTGAATAAAGAAGATCATGAATAGAGTAATTCAACGCGTAAACGTCAACAAACTAAATTGTGGAGTAAATGTCAAGAGTTCCGAAGGAACTTGCCTCGCTCTTGACTTTTACGGAACAATTGTTACTTTTGTTGAAGCGTTGGATTATTCTTTTTTATCGCCAACTGTCAGATCAAGTCTAGGTTATTACAGCTAAAGAAATCATTTTTATTTATAAAATTTCCAAATTTTATAATTTCCATACTTCCCAAAGAACAAATCAACTATTTCTCTAATCGACTAATTAATTTCCTTCTTACACATTCTCCAACACAATCGCTGAAGATCCACCTCCTCCATTACATATAACAGCCAGACCATATTTGGCCTGATTTTGATGAAGGATATTGCTCAAAGCGCCTGTGATTCTGGCACCTGAAGCTCCCAGGGGATGACCTAAGGATATTGCACCACCATTTACATTGAGACGATTTTGATCAATTTGCATGATTTCTGCAAAAACCAATGGGACTACTGCGAATGCTTCGTTGACCTCCCAGTAATCAATCTGAGTAGCGCTTAATCCCGCTCGTTGCAATGCAATGGGGGCTGATTTGGTGGGTGCTGTGGTAAACCAGGCTGGTTCTTGTTCTGCATCGGCATAAGAAACAATTCTTGCGAGTGGATTCAGATTTAATTCCTTGAGTTTTCTCTCACTGACGATCACCATAGCGACTGCACCGTCATTTAAGGTGGAAGCATTGGCTGCGGTCACCGTTCCATCTGGGGTAAAGGATGGCTTCAATCCCGGTATTTTTGAAAAATCTACTTTTAAATATTCTTCGTCATCTTTGATGATCAAAGCTTCTCCCTTTTTTTGAGGAATGGAAATCGGTGCTATTTCTGAAGCCAATCTTCCTTGTGTTGTTGCTTCTGCGGATCTTTGGTAGGACTGGATGGCAAAGGCATCTTGTGCTTCGCGGCTAATCATAAATTTTTTAGCGGTAGCATCACCACAAACGCCCATGGCGGTCTTGTCATAGACATCCAGAAGTCCATCGTAGTGCAATCCATCTATGATCTCTCCATTACCGTACTTATAGCCCCATCGGGCCTTTGGGATGTAATAAGGTACATTGCTAAGGCTTTCCATACCACCTGCGACCACAATATCAGCCTCACCAAGACGTATGGCTTGTGCAGCCATCATGACGGACTTCATCCCGGAGGCACATACCTTGTTAATGGTGGTGCAATTGGTGGAAAATGGCAATCCGGCTCCTAGGGCAGCTTGTCTGGCTGGGGCCTGTCCCAAATTGGCTGAAAGCACATTTCCCATTAAGACAGATTCGATAAGTTCAGGAGATATCCCTGCTCTTTCAACAGCTGCTTTGATGGCATGAGCACCAAGTGATGTAGCTGAAAATGAGATCAATGACGAACCGTAAGCGCCAATGGGTGTTCTGGCAGTGGATACAATATAAGCTTCTTGCATGGATTTGTTTTAGATTGAAAATGGCTTTATTAAAAAGTTTATAACCAACAATCCGAACTGGGTGCTGGTTGAAGCCGCAAAGGAACTAATTTTTTAAAACTCCAATTTAATTTTATCCTTTATATGGATGCGCTGTTTTGTTGTATCACTTATTGCATCAGGAATGAGATAGATTCCAAAACTTACAGCATTTTCTTGGCGCCGAAATTGAGACAATGTTTTTAAAGGATTTTTTCTAAACTCAGCAGATTGAGGTGGTAAAGTACTCATAATGCAACGCTCACATTTCTTGATCACACTAAATGTTTGAAATCCAATCGCAACTTTTTTTAATTGATCTTCCTGATAGGCTTCCAATCCATCAACCATCAGATTGGGTCTGAACTGAGACGGATGGATTTTTTCTCCACACCTTTTTGACAAATCCCTGACCGATTCCAGATTAATCAAATGAACTGGATAACCATCTGTAAAACTGATTGGAAAACTGTCTGGCCAATAATTGCTTTGCTTGATTCTGGCTCTCGGTTTCAACTGTGCTAAAATCACTTTTTCGTTTAGTAATTCTGAAAACCAATCAGAAACTTTTTGATCACCCATCTCAGTATAAAATTCAGACTCCCATATTTTGACAAATATAGAATGATCGCTTTTGAAATCTTTGCTGAGTACTGCAAAATCATCCGGGTGTTTGGGATGGTATAAGCAAAAACCATCAGGAATAAGTTTTATTTCAAGTGTATTTAAGATGGGTTTTTCGCGTTGGGTAATAAATTGATGTTGTTGATTCACCAACATCCACTTTCTGTCATATTCAAATCCAGTTTCTACAACAACCGTTTCGTCTACAGCATATCCGGGCCCCGACTTCAAAGGATATATCATTATTTTTTCTAAACCAGCCGACATCCTCCTTCTAATCTAAAAATTCTCCATTGTCCATTATCCATTATCCAATGTCAATTATCAATTGTCCATTGTCCATTGTCCATTATCAATTATCCATTGTCAATTGTCAATTCTCCATTATCCATTGTCCATTAATCCCTATCTTCATATCGATTCGCTTCCTCCAGACTACCCAATCTAAAAGCCAATCTTCCTGATTTCGTTTGAAAATACCGGTCTTCCATTTTACAGAAAAAAGCCCTGAATTTAGAGGGAGGGATTTTTACTTCATGGGATGATTTTACATATTGGGTAAGGCGATATTTCATGGAGAGACTGTCCTGAATCGGGAGATAAAACTTAAAATTTGTTTGGGCATAAATGCTCTCTGAAAAAAATATTCGAAGAATGATCAGAATCGCTACAGAAATGAACTTGCAATTTTTCATTTTCCAATATGAAATCTTCGCCCAAGTTTTGCAATATAGCTTTTAAAAAATGAAAATTGCCCAAATGGAATGCTGACCAACAGCACCATCATCGGCCAGATCATTGTGACCAATAAAATATACACCACCAGCCATAAAAGTTTAATTTCTATTCCAAAAAGGGGCATGATTATTTTACCCAAATACCCGGTAAGACTGCCGCCAATGGCAAATACACAAAGGATGATGATCAGTTGTGTAAAAGACACCTTCCACTTGTTTTTTAATTTTTCAAACATTCCTTTGTATTAACTTTGAATGACACCTACATTAAATTTTTCAATGGGAGATTTTGAAGACGCTTCTAATCCCATGATCAGCCAGCTCCGGGTTTCTCTTGGATCAATGATGGCATCGACCCAAAGTCTGGAAGCGGCATAATATGCTGAAGTCTGACTTTCATAGCGTTTGCTGATTGTTTCAAATAAATTTTGTTCTTCCTCAGGATTGGGCGCATGTCCTTTTGATTTTAAAGAAGATACCTGGATCTGCGTTAAAACCCTTGCTGCCTGGCTACCTCCCATCACAGCAATCTTGGCGGTAGGCCATGCAACGATAAATCTTGGATCGTATGCCTTTCCGCACATGGCGTAGTTGCCAGCGCCATAAGAGTTGCCAACCACCACTGTAAATTTGGGGACTGTGCTGTTGGCCACCGCATTGACCATTTTTGCACCATCTTTGATGATACCACCATGTTCTGATCGTGTACCTACCATAAATCCGGTGACATCCTGAAAAAATACCAATGGGATTTTTTTCTGATTGCAATTCAATATAAACCGCGTAGCTTTGTCTGCCGAATCGGAATAAATGACTCCTCCCATCTGCATTTCTCCTTTTCCCGATTTAATGACCTGTCTGTCGTTGGCGACGATGCCTACCGCCCAGCCACCTACCCTTGCGTAAGCGCAGATGATGCTTTTGCCATAAGCTTCTTTGTACAAAGTGATGGAATCTTTGTCTGCAATACATTCCAGGACTTCCATCATATTGTATGGTTTGAGATTATTGGCTGGAAAGATACTCAGGAGCTGCTGGGCATCTCTTTCGGGTGAAACTGCGGCTGTCTTGCTGAAACCCGCATTTAATCCATCGCCAAACTTATCCACCAGGGATTTAATGGTGTCCAGACAATGGTGGTCGTTTTTCATTTTATAATCGGTGACACCGGAAATCTCACAATGGGTAGAAGCACCACCCAGTGTTTCGTTGTCAGTGATTTCACCTATCGCTGCTTTTACCAAATACGGACCGGCCAAAAAGATAGATCCCGTTCCTTCCACAATCAATGCTTCGTCTGACATAATGGGCAAATAAGCGCCTCCCGCAACGCAACTGCCCATGATAGCGGCAATTTGAGGAATTCCTTTGGATGACAAGATGGCGTTGTTTCTAAATATTCGTCCAAAGTGCTCCTTGTCAGGAAATATTTCGTCCTGCATGGGCAAATATACTCCCGCACTGTCCACCAGGTAGATCAAGGGAATTCTGTTTTCCATGGCAATTTCCTGTGCCCGCAGATTTTTTTTAGCGGTAATTGGAAACCAGGCTCCGGCTTTTACGGTCGCATCATTGGCAATGACCATGCACATCCTGGCTCGGATATAACCGATGACCACGACAACACCTGCAGAAGGACATCCTCCATCTTCTTCGTACATACCATATCCGGCAAACGCCCCAATCTCCCAGAATTCTCTGTCTTTGTCGAGTAGATATTCAATTCTTTCACGGGCGGTTAATTTGCCAAGTGTTCTTTGTGATTCTTGTTTTTTGATCCCTCCACCCAGTTTGATCCTGTCCAATTCGCGGGTTAATTTGCCGATGGCGAGTAAGAGCTCGTCTTCGTTTTTGTTTTTCTCTAAATCCATGGGTTTAAGATTTTAATTGGACAGATAAAGTAACAGAAATTTACCCCATCTGTTCGCAGCCGTGGAATTTTAAGGGATAACCAATGAAACAATCCCACTCATTTATCGCGTATTTAACTTCTTTTACTGCCATTCATTTGGTTAAATTGTTTTGAGCAGGATTTATAAAACCTATCTCAATATGATTTATGAAGCGTGAAAATGCTAAAAGCATGACAAATTGGTCCTTGGCCAAAAGCGTATGTTTTTATTCAAGTCAAGCTTCCCAATTTATTTGGATCTGCCATTCCGGAAAAATTGAGAGGAATCATTTTTTATTTATGGAAGATACTTTTAAAAATGTAAAAAATTAATCGTTTGGGAATAAAGCCGATACCTTGGTTAAAATATCAGATTTGAAAAATTGGATGAGTTCTCATCAAGTAAATGAATTGGGATTTTTAATACTTGGTATTTGAGACTAGTCAATAAATTAGCGATGCTAATAGTATATCAGAATTGAATGGAATATTGTGTCGTGGGTATTTGTTTGGGTAAGGAATTGTCCCTGATAGAGAAAGGATCAAATGAAGGTAACATTCCATTTTAGAGTGCAAATATTTTAGTGCTCTATGAAAGAATTTACACATTTTTTCAGTGATAGTATTTGGGCATTGGCAATGCATTTGTTGAGAAAATTAATTCAGGAAATTGCAATTGGCCATTGGTAAAATGGATTTAACCGAAAAATATTATTTGTTTGCATTGTAGCGAAAGACCCTGCTAATCGCAGATATGATCTGTGGGATAACCCTCATTTTAAAATTTAATACTAAGCTCAAAAAACTCAAATGCTGTATGTAGCACAAATACTCGAGTTGGAATTAAGAATGAATTCTTAACACTTGCCGTATTTTGTGAGGAAGTTTGAACTCTGAATTGCTACTGGTTTTTATTAAAACTGTAAGGGTATCTTCCGCGATACTCTTCATAAAAGCCATCGAAGGAAATTTTATCGTTGGATTTTTCCATGGCTTTAATGAGTTCATCTACACTATTGACCTTCTGTCCATTGACGTGGGTGATGATGTAATTGGGAATCATATTGGTATTCCAAATTTTACTCTCCCTATAAATGCTAAGGACCCTCACGCCTTTCGTTTTAATATTGGCAATTTCTTTTTCACTAAGATCTCTGAGTTCAAATCCATATTCTACCAGCACCGGATCTCGTCGTGTGCTGATGAGCTCTGTAGAATTGATTTGATTTTTTAAAATCGCTTTGGTTGAAAATTTTGATCCATTTCTCCAATAAGCCAAACTTACAGGGGTTCCAGGTCTAAATCGACCTATGATTTCCTGCAGTTCGGACACCGAATGGACGATTCTATCATTGACTTCTAAGATGATATCATCCGGCCTCAATCCGGCCTCATCTGCTGCTCCGTCTTTGGTAATGTTGGAGATGTACACACCTGCAATCCGTTCAAGTCCGTATTGTTTGGCGCGTTGGTTGTCCACATTTTCAATGGTGACGCCCAACAATCCGCGTTGAACGTTTCCAAATTCCTGTAGATCATACACCACTTTGCGCACAAGATTTGATGGAATGGAAAAAGAATATCCTTCATAGCGACCCGTGAAAGTCATAATGGCAGTATTGATTCCGATGAGTTCGCCTTCAGAATTGACGAGAGCGCCTCCGGAATTACCCGGATTAACAGCAGCATCTGTTTGGATAAATGACTCTATCCGATATTGTTGGTTGTTGAGTATATTTATATTTCTCGCTTTTGCAGAAATGATGCCAGCCGTAACCGTGGATTGCAATCTGAAAGGATTCCCTACGGCAAGGACCCATTCACCAATCTGTGCAGAATCCGAGTTTCCAAAAAGCAAGTAGGGCAGCCCGGTCGCTTCTATTTTGAGTACGGCGAGGTCAGTATTTGGATCAGTACCAATCAACTTGGCCTGGTATTCGTGGTTGTCATTGAGCATGATCTGAATGGATTTGGCTTTCTCAATCACGTGGTTGTTGGTAACGATATAGCCATCTGGAGAAATAATGACACCTGAACCAGTGGATACACCCTTGTTGACCATGGGCATCAGGTCCTGACCATCTTGAATGCATTCAATAAACACCACAGCCGGCGTTGAAATTTTTGCTGCTTCAATAAAATGGGTAGGGGCGCTGGAGTGAAGATTGCTGTGGATCCGATCTGATTTTATCAGCCTCTCCAAGACTTGTTGGTTTTCAAGATGGCTTTTATCGGATTGCTGGAGCGCTGTATAAGAATCAATGTAAATAAAATGATGCAAGGCCCAGGTGAGCGTGGAAGCCAAAAGGGCGGTGGAGGCGACAATAATCCATAATTGTTTGGTCATAAACTATTTATGTATAAAATAAATATTTAATAATTTATTACAAAAACCATGCCTCTTTTTAAGAGAAAGGCATTGCTTTCGTTGTCAAACAAATAGGAGCTCTTATGGATTAACGAATCAAACTTAAAGTTGTCTTAAGTTCGACCAACCTGTTTGAACCGCAAATATCAAGTGTGCCGATAAACTGCACAATGTAGCTATCCATCGGAGCCAACTGGCCTTGATAACTTCCATCCCAGGCTTCATCCGGATCATTGCTTTCGAAAACCATCTTGCCCCAACGATTGTAAATTCGCAGACTGAATCCATTGGGTTCAAAAATAGCATCCTGGTCAAAAACTACTTTAAATTCATCGTTTTCTCGATCGCCATTGGGTGTAAAAACATTCGGCAAATGAATCTTGTTCTCCGCACCGCTTTCTTCCTGTTCCAAAGTAAAGAAAATCTTCATCGAGTCACAACCGTTTTTATTGGTAATGTAGGCGACGTAATTTCCTTTCGTCATAAAATTTTGAAGTGAATCGCGTCCAATGACCTCCCCGTTCTCGTTTCTCCACTCAAAAATGGCAGAATCATACGGAAAGTTAGATTGTTTGAACAAATCATACACATTGAGAGAAGTGTCTTTGCAGATCGTATGTGTCACTCTCAACCCATCGTACATCAGGGGTAAACCCAGTAATCTTCGAATGACAACAGTGGTGTCGAATTGACAATCAAATTGGTCATATATCCTGATAATATGGGGCCCTTCATCCAAGCCACTGTAAAAGTTATTGGGGTCTTTGGGACTTCCATCCACACTGTAACGGATAGGGGGCACACCCTCTTTGATAAAAATACGGATGCTGCCATTGGGTTCTGATCCGCAAACATGGCTCAGCTCTATGCGATCGAGGACAATGGTGGCGTAGGGCTGTACGACCAGAGTACCTGTATAATCACAACCGTTCTTTTGATAGACGCGATAACTATGTCTTCCTTCAAATTCAAAAGTGACCGTTCTTCCAAAATCATTGCTGCTCATTCTTCGATCGAAAACATCTCTCCATGAGATGGAATCAAAAAAACCAAAATCCGGAACCGTAAAAGTCACCGTCCGATTTTGGCAACTAAACCAGATCGGGTTAGGGATTCCGGCGGAGTGAACCACGGTATCGATCGTAACCACCATCGTGTCTGTAGAAATACATTCAGGGTTGGGTGTGCTGATGCGTGTGACATACGTCCCCGGAACGCGAATTATTTGGCGGATATTTCTTTCCTGACTGGATGAAATGCCAGGCCCTTTGAATTCAAAGCTGTAACTTGTTTTGTAATTCAACAAAGAAGCTGTAATGTCTAGGGTATCCTGACGACAGGTAAGCAATCTGTCCTGACCCAGCAGCGCTTGTGGAATGTTGAGATTCTTGGAAACTACAACGGTGTCGTATGAATCACAACCGTTGACACGATCCTCGACTTTAAAAACATATTCACCGGGTTGATCCACCACAGGCCTTCGCATGTTTGCATTGTTGGGATGAATTCCCGGCCCTGTCCAGCTCAAATTGGCATTGGCGTCCGCAATATTGTAAGATCCATCCAATACCACCGATACAAAATCACAGGTGATTGCTTTGTCCAGACCTGCGCTGATAATGGGCTGACCATCTTCTTTTGTAATCAGAATCGAGTCCAGGATTTCACAATTGAGCACAGTATCCCTTATCAGAATGTAATATTTTCCTGCCTGGCGGACGATAATTCTGTTGAGATTTCTATCCGCATCCGATACATTCGGACCTGCCCAGAAAAATTTTAGGTTTCTTCCGGTGGATTGGCTTGCATCCAATATTACAGTATCAGATCTGCAATTTAGATCTGAAGTTTTAAACAAATTAATTTTTGGAAGGCTATCAGGTTCTCTGACAATTACCGTATCAGTTGCCTCGCAGAGAGAAATCAAATGCTTGATGTGTAGGACATAGGTTCCGGGTTCTGAAATTTTGGGAGCAATGCTGTCCCTGTTTGTACTGTCAATGCCGGGCCCCGACCAGCTAATTTTGTAGTCTGCCCCCATTGAGCTAAAATTTCCACCAATGGTGATAGATGTCGAATCACAGGGCAAGGTTCTTTCTCTGCCGACGTCAGCCAATGCGGGTGTGCGGTTGATAAAAACCTCAACAGTGTCTGATGTTTCGCAGTTGTTTTGTAAATTCTGAACCCTCAGGACATACAGCCCGGGACGATCAACAGATTGAATGATTTCATTTTTGTTGCCCAATGAGATGCCCAAACCTGACCATTCCCAATAGTAACCCTGAATTAAATCCGAGCTGTCAGGAATTAACATTACTGTACTGTCCACACAATTGATCAGTCTGTCTTCTCCCGCATAGGCCAGGGGTCTGATGGTATCTATGGAAATCAAAATACTGTCAGAACCCATGCAGCCACTCAGTGAATCGATCACCGTGAATATATAGAGTCCTGGAGTTGACAGGCTTGGGTTTAATTCAAATTTGTTGGAAAAATCAATCCCGGGTCCCTCCCAATAAAATCCCCGATTTCCAAAGGTGTCAGGTCGTGTTACATCCATTTTAATGGCAGTAACAAGACAGTTTAAGGTTTGATCTGAACCCAAACCGGGATCAGGAGATGCAAACACCTGAATCCGGATCAAAGTGTCATGCGTGCAACCTTCAGGACTGAGGGATCTTGCCCTATACAAAGTGGTGACATTGGGGCAGATTTCAATTTGTGAGAGGGTGTCCCTGTTTTCCCAAATGGTCAAATTTACGGAATCCGAATTCAAATAAACCAAAGTGCATTCTCCTCTGCACAGCAAGGATTTATCCACTGTTACAGCAAGATTTGGCTGTGCCAATTCAACGATTTCCACAGTATCACTTCCAAAGCAAGCTCTTTGATCCTCTACCAATAAAATCACAGATCCTGGAGTTGAAACCAGGGTAATTTGTTCGGAAGTTCCGTCACTCCACTGGTATTTCTGCATTCCATCTGGGCCACTCAATTCTGTAAATTCTCCCTGACAGTAACTTAGCTGACCCCGTATTTCGCCATCTACATTGGGTGCGAATATCAATCTTACAGGGGGACAGGCAAAAACCGGAGCCGGGGGAAAAATAATTTCATTGCCTAGTAGGGTGGTGCCCTGGCAGTGACAATTTACATCTGAGATTTCACGATAATTGTAATAGTCAATGGTATCATACACCCATTCCTCTCGCCATTGTAAATTAATTCTTTGAATAGAATTCAGTGGGACAGGGTTTTGGTTGCCATCCGTTCCGTACAATTCAAAAATGATAGGCTCAGGTCCGTAGTGAGTGGGGCCGTTGGGAAGACTTAAAATAAACGCTTCGCCTCCGATTTCAATCAAAGAAACAAAATCCAACTTATGGTGATTGTTGCCATCAATATAATACCAGTTTCCTCCAAGGTGAACCGGAATAGCAACCCGAATCGTATCGATCAGCAAGGTATCAAGACAATCATTGGGATCCGAAAAACATTTTTCCAGAGGACATTTTTGATTTAACTCTTCCAACAATCCACCAGTGATAATACTGATAAATCTCTGAATGTCATTCCTTACGATTTGGTTGTTTTCGTCGAGTTCTATAAATGGAGGTTGGCTGGTGGTCCAGTTAAGTCTGGCAGTATCTCTTTGAACAAGAATGTTTTGTGAAATACTGTCCACCATGCAACTGTTAGAATCAATGCCAAATAGTTCTTGTTTGACCTGGTATGTTTCACATTCGCCTCTGATTGAAAATCTCCAAAGAGGTGTCAACGGAATAAATCCATTCAAAACCCTGATGGGCCCGCAGGAATCGGTCGGAGAGACATGACAGGGGGTGGATTGATAATTCAAAGAAATTGTGTGCTCTGTCTCCTGTAACCTAAAATTCCGGTTTTCAAATTGAATTTGAATGGTGTCTGTACTGATACAATTGCCTTGATCAATGTGATAGACAAATGAATATTCGCCACATGCTGTGACCCGTACTCGGATGCCTCCGGGAAACATGCTGTCCAATGAGATCAGCTGTCTGGAATCATTGCAATTAAAAGTCCAGAATCCACCTGGCGGACTGCCAATCAGATCCGCATCATAACCACATACCAATCTGTCCTCGCCAGCATCTGCACAATCCTGTGCGGACAAGGAATCAGAGTGAAAAAATAAAATGACAAGGAATAAGAAAGCTGATTTTACCATATGGGACGGTTCATTGAAACGGCAACAAAATAATGAGAATACATCAGACCTAAAGATTAAAAATTTCCTGATGACCAACCTATTCTTTTTCAAAGAATTAAGGAAGTAATCCAAATAAAAGGAATTGCAGTCAAGAATGCCCAGACCCGATGTTAGCGTATCAGCAATTGTTCTCTACCAGGCCCGGTACTCAAATATTTAACACTTACTTTCGCAAGCTCTTCGATTCTTTTTGTAAAATCAATCAGTTCCTTGGGCAATTGATGAAATGGGACATTTGGAATGGCCTGTTTCCAACCTTTCATTTCATACAACTTGACTGATTCAATGTCATTCATATCATAAGGCAACTCATGGTTCCATTGGCCATTTAATTGATAAGCTTCTGCCAAACAGATTGTATCAAAATCATTGAGTACGTCTGCTTTGGTGATACAAAGGTCTGTGACGCCATTGATGATGCAAGCATAACGAAGCTGAACAAGGTCAAGCCAACCACATCTCCTTGGTCTTCCAGTGGTAGAACCAAATTCGTTTCCGGATTTTCTCAAGCTTTCCCCGGTCTCATCTTCCAATTCTGAGGGAAACGGTCCAGATCCAACCCGTGTGCAATAGGCTTTGGCAATGCCAATAACACGGCGAATATTGCCCGGAGAAATTCCCAATCCGGTGCAGACTCCGGCGGTGATGGTATTGGAACTCGTGACATAAGGATAGGTCCCAAAATCAACATCGAGCATGGTTCCCTGAGCACCTTCAGCCAGTAAATTTTCTCCTTCGTTCAGGCGGGCGTGCAACCAATATTCTGCGTCAATTTTTTGAATCCCGCGAAGGGAATCTAGACTGTCAAACCATCGGGTTTCTTCAACATCAATATCAAATTCAACTTCGGGAAATTGACGAATAAACTGCAAGTGTTTTTGCTTTAATTTTCTGTACAATTGTTCGAAGTCAGCTTTGTCAATGTCGCCCACCCTCAGACCATTTCGACCGGTTTTGTCCATGTAACAAGGGCCAATTCCTCTCAGCGTAGATCCAATTTTGTCCTTGCCTTTAAAGTTCTCTGAGGCGAGATCAATCCAACGGTGTCCGGGAAGGATCAAATGTGCTTTTCTGGATAACAACAATCGGTCCAGAGCATCTTGTTTTTTAGGCAAAACAGATTGGATTTCTTTCTCCAGTGTAATCGGATCCAAAACCACCCCATTGCCTATCACATTGTAAACTTTGTCCCGAAATATTCCCGAAGGAATGGTGTGCAACACATGTTTTATACCATCAATATACAGGGTATGCCCGGCATTTGGTCCTCCTTGAAATCTGCAAACAACGCTGTATTGATCGGCCAGGTAATCGACGATCTTGCCTTTTCCTTCATCCCCCCATTGCAGCCCCAATATTACATCTACAGGCATTGGTTTTGATCATTTGGTAAAGCGCGAAGGTAGTTAAATTAAATATAATCCAAGATCTGATTGGCTTGCTCAGAAGTATTTCTGCCAGGGTTTCATAGATGGTTTGCAAAAAACATAGTTTCCAGAACTGAGTCCTGGATCTGTAAACAACAGACCCCATCGCAGGGTCTCCAGGCTGCAATGGAATTGCGGCCACTTGCAAATTTCCTTCCAACAACGAGACATGTCAGCTGACCAATGAATGTCGTCCAGAATAATACAAGTTTTCTTTGTCAGGAAGGGTAGTAATTTGGTCAAATACCTCTTGGTCGCTTCGCTTTGATGATCCCCATCCAGAAAAACCAGATCAAATGAAGGCCCCGTATATTCGTCCAGGAATTGGTCAAAATTTTTGTTTTCAATTTTAACATGAGTCATCCTCAAATTAGCCAAAAGGGTTTCAGCTTCCTTACAGAAAAATGGGTTTCCCTCAATTCCGGTTACCCGTGCATTGGGAGCGGCCAGACCAAGGGCCAGGCTGCTGATACCGAGACAAGTGCCCAATTCCAGAATGGATTGGGGATTTAGAAACCGGCACACTCGGAACAGGCTGTGCAAATGCTCTAAAGGCATCACAGAGCGGTGGGCAAACCTCCCCAAAATTTGACCGGCCTGTGACCTGGAAATTGAAAATTCGTCTTCAGGAATGAGTTCTCCACGGGAAACGATCTGGTATCTCATTTGCCAGATCAAATCAAAAGCATAATAATATTGGTCATGATCAAAGGATTTCTGAACCAGTTGAAATAGTCTGGGAGAGTGCAGTTGGTAGATGGTCTTGGACCGAATCCAGTAATCCAGGTAAATGTGAATTCTGTCAATAAGTTTCATCATATCTTACATCAATATATATAATTTATTTATATTTGTGTTTTCAATGGAGAATATATGACAAAGGTCGCAATTGGATTTAGTTTGATCTGTTTCGTTTTGCAGATGGGAATTGGGCAGGTCCGTTTTTCTCAATCGGGTCTGAGTCAGGAATTATTTTCTGGAATGGTCATGTCCGCTGCCGACATCAATGGAGATTATCAGGATGATTTATTGGTTCTGGATCAGGGAAGGTATTTGTGGGCTGGATACGGTACAGGAAAAGCACATTTTATCTGGGTGAGAATTCCGGTAACAACGGCAGTGCCACTTTGGTCCATTTCGGTGGCAGACATCGACCGAAATGGATTGGCAGATATAGTCTTGGGTGGAGATGAGCCCAATTTTCAAGTTCTTTATCAGAGAAGCCAAGGCAGGTTTGAAGCTACGCGATTAAACTTCCCCTATTTTTTTTCTCAAGCGGCTTGCTTTTATGATATCAACAAGGATGGTTGGATCGATCTGACCATTTGCGATGACAATGCCAAAACCAAAGTTTTTGAAAATCTGTCCGGTACGCTAAAAAACAACACCGCATGGATCGATCTCAGCATGGACCCCGCAAGCAATGAAGCCGGGAATTACGGATGTCAGTGGTCTGATTTTGATCAGGACGGAGATGGTGATTTGTATATTTCAAAATGCCACCCACATGCAAAGGATCCCAGAGATCCGCGGAGGGTCAATTTGTTTTACAAAAATGACGATCAGCGTTTTTTAGAGATCAGCGATCTGATGGGGATAGATTGTGGTGACCAAAGCTGGGTCTCTGTTTTTGGAGACATTAACGGAGACGGTAGAACTGATTTGATGGTGGCCAATCACTATGCGCCGAGCAAGGTCTATTTGCAAAATCACTTCGGGACCTATGATGACGCGACCATTGCTTCCGGGCTGGATTCTAAATTGGCCATTTTTCAGATGCTTTTGAGGGATCTTGACAACGACATGGATCAAGATTTAATCCTTTGCGGCAATGGCACTGAAATCTGGCTCAACAATGGTCGTGGCTATTTTGAGCAAGTTCAAACAGGATTGACTCCCTTCAGCTCCATGGTAGTTGGTGATTTTAATGAAGACGGCTTTCTGGATTTATACGGATCTTATGCTTATCTGATCAATAATATTTCAAACATTCCCGACAAGTTGTGGATCAACAATGGGAATGAAAATCACTGGATAAAACTTGGCTTAAAAGGCAATCTGTCCAATACGAATGGCATTGGAGCATTGATATACATCTGGACGGGAGGCACCATGCAATATCAGGAAATGCTGAGTGGAGAATCGTATGGAATTCAGAATAGCCTCAATCTCCACTTCGGGCTTGCTGATCATGAAGAAATAGACAGTGTAATTATCAAATGGCCTTCCGGGCGTGTTGATCGGTACGAGCAGTTATCGGCAAATCAATTTTATCTGATTACCGAAGGGCATTGCGCGGTTGAAAGGCAGAACTTAAGCCCGGCTATAGATACCATTGTATGTCTGGAGCAAAGGATTGAGCTGAGGGCAGAGCAGTTGGAAGATTCCATGATATGGAATATCGGCATTTTTGGACAAACCATAGAAGCTGATTCTTCAGGGCTGTATTTTTTTAGAATTGCAGCAAGTGACGGTTGTCAGAAAATTTCAAAGACGGTCAGTATACTGCTCAATCCTGAGGAGCACCCCAGATTGTCCCATCGATATCAGCAATTGATTTGTGCGGGCGAAGAAATTCAATTGTCCGTACCGGGATACAGTAATTTGATTTGGGAAAATGGAAGTTACGATGCCAATAGAATACTTTCTCAGGATGGAATTTATCATGCAATGGTGAAAGGACTCTGTTCGGATTGGTCTACCGACAGTCTCAAACTGACCATCGTGGATTTGCCAGTAGATCCAATCATAGAAAATGTTACTTTGACAGGTCCAGGATCTGCTACACTGATTTCCGATCAGATGAACACCGAATGGTTTAAGTCCAGGGAAGACAAAGAAGCCATATTTGTAGGAGATCAATTTATTACTCCGGTTTTACAAAACACGACCCGTTTTTTTGCTAGGACATTTTCGGTGGGAGATTTTGACCCGGTTACAGGAGGTCCTCTGGTGCCTGAATTCCATACAGCCGCTTACCACGCTCAGCATTTGAATCCAAGGATGGAATTTAAAGTTTTTCAAGATTTGATTTTGGATAGTTTGACTTTATATACAGATCGGGAAGCCAAGAGGACCATTCAACTTTTAGATGCGGATTGGTGGGTGGTACAACAACAGGATGTTTGGTTGACACCGGGTAAGAATCGAGTTTTTGTGGGTTTTGAATTATCCGGTCCCAACACGACTTATTTTTTAACGACCTCCACAGATACCAACATGGTTTACCTGAATTCAATGTCACCGAGATTGCAGCGCAGTGATCTCAATGTCCGGTATCCGATTCATCTGGAGGACAAGTTGAGGATTGTCCGATCTCAACATGGCGAGAATTATTTTTATGCATTTTACGAGTGGACCGTTCGCCCGAAACCACATCAATGTTATAGCGATTGGCAAGAGGTGATCGTCCAGATAGAGCCTTCTTCTTTGGACGACAATACGGACCTTGGGGGTTGTCGCTGGTGGCTAGCAGACGGCATGATCGCATGGGAGAATTGTGCCAATCGTAAAATCAACTACAGACTAAGTGACCTGTTGGGTCGAGTTATTTATGAGTTTCATCCAGGGAAACACGGTTTCAACTTAAGTGCGATTCTTGGGACTGGAATCTATATTTTAACTGTGACGGGGGATAAAGGAAGTATTTCATCCTATAAAATAACAGTGCATTGATTTTGTTTATTGAGTAAAAATATGAATGCAATTTTAATCTACAACCATATTTTATTTGAATTTTCATGGTAATTTATTGTCTGGTGTATAAGTGATTCATAGCAATGGGAAAGGCTCAGATCTTTCTTTCTTCCGAAATTTAATATTGACATAAACCTTTGTTATTTTATCCATTTAAGTGTTTCCTCATTCGACAGATTTAACTTCATTTTGAAGCAACATTACAAAATCTCTTTGATTTAATTTGAGAGTATATCATATTTGGTGATTCGCTAGATGGTGCATTGTAAGTTGCTAGGGTATTTTTGTATTAATGAAGGAACTATCTGAGTAGCGACTACATGAATTCAGAAAGCCCTTCCTAAGGACAGAAAGACTCTAAAAAGTTGAATGTTCCTAAAATAATAAAGCCCTTCTGTACAACAGAAAGGCTTTATGTTGGGTGGGGACTTCCTTCGGAACGTAAGATACTTATTGTTAAAATAATAAAGCCCTTCTGTACAACAGAAAGGCTTTATGTTGGGTGGATGATCCCCAAGTTGGCTTGGGGACGACCCAAAGGGTGGATGACCGGGATCGAACCGGCGACCCTCGGAACCACAATCCGATGCTCTAACCAGCTGAGCTACAACCACCAGATAATCATCAATCCTTGGATTTGATGGCGGAGGAAGAGGGATTCGAACCCCCGGACCTGTTACAGTCAACGGTTTTCAAGACCGCCGCATTCGACCGCTCTGCCATTCCTCCAAACGGCCGGCAAAGATAAGTCAGGCAACAGAATTATCAAAACCGTGTAGCAAATAATCACATTCAACAAAACAAAAGGCGACCCGTATGGATCGCCTTTCAGAACAATCTTTTATCTAACCTAATTAACTTCCGCAATGGAGGCAGCCGTCTTTCATTTCACAGACCTCTCCTTCTTTCATACTGTCAGTGACCACCGCACTGACTGATATGGAATCCAGAAGAGCACCTACGGTCTCGCTGCTGTATTTATTGCTCATCTCAGCGCCATGCGTGGTCTGGATGATGTCCACCTCGCTGTTTTCTTCGGTGACAAATCTTTTGTGGTGTTTTTCACCAAGGGTAAACTTAATGGGATCTACGGCGGATTTGGTGCGCAAATAATACATGCCGGTCTTAAGACCTTCCTGCCAGGCATGAAAATGCATGGAAGATAGTTTGCCAAAAGTGGCATTTTCTAAAAACAGGTTGAGGCTCTGGCTTTGACAAATAAATGCTCCCCGGTCAGCACTCATGTCGATGATCGCACGTTGGCTAATTTCCCAGGCAGTCTTGTAAAGTTCCTTTAACTCCTGAGGGATGGAAGGAATGCGTTGCACAGAGCCATTGTGGGCCATCAAAGTCTCTTTCATTTCTCTGTTCCACAAACCGAGACGGATCAAATCTTCCAATAGGTGTTTATTGACCACCATGTGATCTCCCGACAAGGTTCTGCGCGAATAAAAATTGGAGGTGTAGGGTTCAAAACACTCGTTGTTGCCCAGTATCTGAGAGGTTGAAGCAGTTGGCATGGGTGCCAACAGCAAACTATTGCGCACACCGTATTTCATGACATCTTTTCGAAGACCTTCCCAATCGTAGCGGTCTGGTGTGGGTTCTACGCCCCACAAATCAAACTGGAATTCACCTTTGCTGATCGGACTTCCTTCAAAAGATTCGTATGGACCGTATTTTTTTGCCTGTTCGCATGATTCGCTGACCGCCGCATAATAGATGGTCTCAAAAATTTCTTTGTTGAGCTTTTTGGCACCTGCAGAATCGAAAGGAAATCTCATCAGGATAAACGCATCAGCAAGACCCTGGACACCGATGCCGATGGGGCGGTGTCTGAAGTTTGAATTTCTGGCTTCAGGGATCGGGTAATAGTTGATGTCTATAATTTTATTGAGGTTTCTGGTGATGACTCGGGTGACATCTTCCAGGGTTTTGAAGTTGAAACTTCTGTTTTCAACGAATTTTGGTAGAGAAATACTGGCCAAGTTACAAACAGCCACTTCATCCGGAGCGGTGTACTCGATGATTTCAGTACAAAGATTAGAGGACCTTATCGTGCCCAGATTTTTTTGATTGGATTTTTTGTTGGCTGCATCCTTGTAGAGAATGTAAGGGGTACCTGTTTCTATCTGGCTTTCCAGGATATTAAACCAAAGTTCTTGCGCTCTGACAGTTTTACGCGCTTTGCCTTCGGCTTCATAGCGATGGTAAAGGGCTTCAAATTCTCCACCGTAGCTATCGTAAAGTCCCGGAGCTTCGTTTGGACAAAATAAAGACCATGAGGCGTCATCTTTCACCCTTTGCATGAACAAATCGGGAATCCAAAGCGCATAAAATAAATCTCTTGCCCTCATTTCTTCCTTTCCGTGATTTTTCTTCAGTTCAAGGAAATCTTCAATGTCCGAATGCCAGGGTTCGAGATACACGGCAAATGCTCCTTTTCTTTTTCCGCCACCCTGGTCCACATACCTGGCCGTGTCATTGAAAACCTTGAGCATTGGGATGATGCCGTTGGAAGTGCCTCCAGTACCCTTGATGTAAGATCCTTTGGCGCGAATGTTGTGCAGGCTCAATCCAATACCACCGGCGGATTGAGAGATTTTGGCACAACGGCTCAAAGTTTCAAAGATGCCTGAAATCGAATCATCGGTCATGCTCAACAGAAAGCAGGAGGACAATTGCGGTTTAGGGGTGCCCGCATTAAAAAGGGTAGGGGTAGCGTGGACAAACCATTTTTCGGACATGAGATGATAGGTCTCAATGGCGGCTTCAATGTCGCAACCGTGGATACCAACTGCTGCACGCATGAGCAAATGTTGAGGACGTTCGACCACTTTTTTGTCCATGCGAAGCAGGTAGGATTTTTCCAGGGTCTTGAAACCAAAATAGTCAAAACTATAATCGCGATCATAGATAATGGCAGAATCCAGCTTATCGGTATTTTGACGGATGACCTCTATGGTTTCGTCGCTGATGAGTCCTGCTTTTTGATCTGTATTTGGATCGATATAGTTGTAAAGCGCCTCCATGGTTTCACTGAAGGACTTGTTGGTATTCTTGTGCAAATTGGATACGGCAATCCGGGCTGCTAAAATGGCATAATCAGGGTGGACGGCAGCAAGAGATGCAGCAGTCTCTGCCGCGAGGTTGTCAAGGTCTGTTGTCTTGACACCATCGTACAGGCCTTGGATGACTTTTTTTGAGATCTCAATGGAGTCCACAAACATTGGATCCAGACCGTAACACAATTTTTTAATTCTTGCGGTGATTTTGTCAAAACTGACGTTTTCACGTTTGCTGTTACGCTTGATAACTTGCATGATAATTAAAGTTAAATGTTAGAAAAAACGGTTTAGTGATTCGAATTTGATTAGAATTCTTCGTCAATGGTGAATACCTTTTTTTCATGCCCGGCGGTCACCCCGGCTTTTTGGTACTCTGCTACGCGTTTTTCAAAGAAATTGGTTTTGCCCTGTATCGAAATCAAATCCATCCAGGGAAATGGATTCTCCGTTTGATAATATTTCTCATTGCCGAGAGACACCAGCAAGCGGTCTGCTACGAATTCAATGTACTGGCACATCATATCCGCATTCATTCCAATAAGTGCCACTGGTATGGCATCGGTGACGAATTCTTTTTCGATTTCTACGGCCTGAACAATGATATCCTGAATGGTTTCTTTGGGAAGTTTGTTTACAATATGCTGGTTGTACAACAAGCAGGCAAAATCACAATGCATTCCTTCATCGCGGCTGATGAGCTCATTGGAAAAACTCAATCCGGGCATAAGTCCTCTTTTTTTCAACCAGAAGATGGAACAAAATGATCCGCTGAAGAATATCCCTTCCACTGCTGCAAATGCGATCAATTGTTCTACAAAACTTCCCTGGCTAATCCAGCGAAGTGCCCAGTCCGCCTTCTTGCGCACGCAAGGGAGGTTGTCGATGGCGTTGAATAGAAAATTTTTTTCTTCTGCATCCTTTATGTAAGTATCGATCAACAAGGAGTAGGTCTCAGAGTGAATATTCTCCATCATGATTTGAAAACCATAGAAAAATTTGGCCTCGGTGTATTGCACCGAACGAACCATGTTTTCAGCCAGGTTTTCGTTGACAATTCCATCGCTGGCAGCAAAAAATGCCAGAACATGTTTTATAAAATGCTGCTCGTCTTTGGTGAGTTTGTTTTGCCAATCTACCAGATCTGCTTGTAGATCAATTTCCTCTGCAGTCCAGAAACTTGCCTCCGAATTTTTGTAAAATTTCCAAATATCGTCGTGTTGTATTGGAAAAAGGACAAATCGATGTGGATTTTCCTGAAGGATTGGTTCTGGTTTTTGATTCATTTTTACAGAGTTTGATGGTTGGTTTAGCATTGTTTTTTTCTAGGGGGCTCAAAGGTATCAGGAACTTTGAGATATATGATAATAATATATATATATTTTTTTTATGAATTTGTAAAATATTCTGTTTGATAAAGTTAAATGAAAATTATGGCTCCGTTTTTCAAATATAACATATTAAATTAAAATGTCATATTTATTCAACAAAGATAGACGCGAATGCAAATTTTGCAAGCAATACTTTTCCACATATTGTGGAAAACTTTAATAAGTGGAAGATCTTTAGAGCATTAACATGGGGCAATCGGGTGGAATACAAATAAAAGCTGTTTATAATACTTAAAAATATATCAAATAATCACTTAGATATATGTATTTTTACAAATGTGAGTGCGGTCCGCTTGCTCAGATCATGTCCTTTTTCCGAAAGAACCAAGTGATGCCAAGGCTGAACAAGATTGAAACGAATACGATCAGAAAAAAGGCATATTTGTTATGACCCAACCCGAATGGAATTGGAACATTCATACCGAAAAAACCAGCGATCAATGCAGGAAACAATAATGTAATGGTGATGACCGTCAATCGATTTACAAATTTATTCAGGTTGTTGGATATGATCGAAGTGTATGCCTCCATGGTGCCGTTGAGAATATTGGTGTACAATTGTGCCACCTCACGGGCCTGGTTATTGTCAACAATGATGTCCTCAAAAAACAGACTCAGATCTTCATTGTCCTTAATTCCCAGCAAGTCGGTTCGCCTTACCTTTATTTTAAGTAGTTCATTGGCGTTGAGGGAATTGACAAAATAGACCAAACTTTTTTCGATGCGCAGAAGATTTTTCAATTCTTCGCTACGGCTGGAATTATAGAGTTCCTCTTCGATCAGACTGCGTCTGAGGTTTAATTTTTTCAGACATTCCAGAAACATCAACACATTTTGTTCAAAAATTTGGAGGGCGAATAGTCTTTCATTTCGCGGATCAAAGCCCCTTACCTTCATGTCCACAAACTTTTCAAGAATAGGGCTCTCCTGCGAACAGACCGTTATCATTTTACCTTGCGTAAATATGATGCCAAGCGGAATTGTAATATAAATGGGGTCGTTCTCTTTTTCCGTCTCATTGTAAACAGGGGTATGAAGGATGATAGATCGGGCTTCTTCGTATTTTTCGTATCTGACACGCTCTTCAATATCAAGTGGGTCGGTCAGATAGTCAGACGCGATGTCCAGGCTTCCAGCCAATTGCGATATTTCATTTTCTTGCCAGGGAGGGCTGATGTGGATCCAGTGAGCCTCTCTCAGAAACTCCTGTTGGAAGAACTGACCTTCTTTGATGCCAAAGTAACGGATCATCTTTTTTATTTTCTGAGAGTAATAAAATCATTTTTAGGTCTGCTGAATTTCGGCTACAAAAGTACAAAAATCGGACCAAAACCAAAGACTCATTTATGATCCAAAATAAATTCACGAGCCGCCCCATGCACTTGTATCAATTTAAGGATGCTTCAAGCATTTGGCAAATTCTTATAAATTGAGCTTGTCAATGCTTAAAACGGGGAATTAAAGGCATCATCTTCGAAAAAGACACAAAAATCCTGATTTCCAGACTCGACACCTTTTATTATCAGCTTATGGTTTTATAATCAATCACATAGATAAAGTAAATTCGAATATTTAAATAGGCAAAGTATCCAACATTTCAATTTTTTAAATGCATACAGTACATACCTGTACGGCCATACTTTACCTCATTATTAATTAAGTATTAATTTTACCCTTCATACTTACAATTTATGCTTCTACAAAAATTCTATGTCTCTCTGATTTGCATCTTGCTGTTATTTAAAATTACCCATGCACAGAAATGGGGTTATGTGACCATGATTGCGCCTTCCGGATCTACGGCAATCACCTTACTGGATACGAACAGCAGGGTGGTAAAGACAATCACCGGCCTTAGTGGAGTCACCGGATATTCTTCACACATGGTTCCGGGCGGCTCTATCTGGCGTACTGTGGGAACAAATAACTCCACTTTTCGGGGAGGTGGAATTCACGGACGAATCCAGAAAATAGATTACAATGGCAAGTTATTGTTTGATTACACCATATCCAATGGCCAACAGTGTGCTCATCACGATATTTGCCCTATGCCCAATGGCAATGTACTTGTCATTGTCTATGAATTAAAAACCGCGACAGAAACCATGGCCAAAGGAGGGCCAAATTCAATCCGATACAACGAAAAGTTGCTTGAACTGAAACCAACGGGTCTGAATACTGCAGAAATTGTTTGGGAATGGAATCTTTGGGATCATTTATGTCAGACCACCAACCCTTCCCTGAGCAATTATGTGAGTTCAGCGCTCAGTAACCCTCATCTCCTCAATATTAATTATTTAAACACAAGGACGGATTGGGTCCACATGAATGGAGTAGATTACAATGAGGAGCTGGATCAGATTGTTTTGTCCTCTCATTTTTTAAATGAAATGTGGGTGATTGATCATTCTCTGAGCAAAGAAGAAACGCGCAATAATTCAGGAGGCAAGTATGGTGTAGGAGGAGGATTTATCTACCGCTGGGGAAATCCGGCGGCCTATGGTGCATCTGGAAATACAATTTTTAAAGTGATGCACGATGCCCATTGGGTCCCTAAGGGCAGACCCAGGGCAGGTATGCTGGCCGGTGTCAATAATCAGGGAGTGAGCAACAACCAGACAGCCATAGATTATTTTCAACCCAGCTGGGATGGTGAGAAGTATACTAAAAACGGTAACAACGCTTATCCTCCATCTACATATTCTTTCAGACATGCTGCTTTGGGTTATACCAGCAACATGGGCAGTGCCCAGGAGCTTCCAAATGGTAATATTTTGGTTTGCCTCGCCATTGCCGCACGGGTCTATGAAGTTGATTCTACCGGCAAACAACTCTGGAATTACCAGGGGATGATGCCCATTCCACAGGCTTTCCGGTATTCAAAATGCTTTATTGAGAACCCGACAGTGCAAATTACAGCATCTTCTCAACTCATAGAGCCCGGAGAATCTGTTCAATTAAGCAGTACGGTTGGTTCTACAGGCAGTACTGGCATCATTTATTCCTGGAGTCCTGCGGAAGGTTTAAGCGATCCGAATATAGCCAACCCTATCGCTACTCCGCAAAAGACCACCAAATATCAATTGACCATCAGCTCAGCAGAAGGTTGCACCGCAAGTAGTGAAGTGACCATTCGGGTGAATGTCATGGGAGCGATCGATTTGGAACTCAGTGCAGAAGATGATCAGATTTGTCTGGGTCAAATTACCCAATTGTTTGCAGAGGCAAACGGAGGCTCGGGTAATTACACCTACGAATGGTCATCAAATCCCGCAGGATTTAACTCCAATCAAGCGGATCCGTATATAAATCCTGAAGAAAATACCTGGTTTTATGTTTCAGTAAATGACGGAACCGAAACAGCGACCGACAGCATATGGATTGAAGTATTGCCCTTGCCCGATCAACCGAGCATTCGCAAGGAAGACAGTTTGTTGATTTCTTCAGCCTCGATGGGCAACCGCTGGTTTTTTTATGGCAATATTATAGAAGGTGCCATGGATTCCAGCTATCACCCAACGGAACATGGATCATATCAGGTGCAGGTAGTGGACAGCAATGGTTGTGCATCTTTCTTATCCGAACCTTATGAATATTTTCCCAATGGGAACAGAAATATTACAGCAGGATTCGATTGGTCCATTGTACCCAATCCGGTAATGGAAAGTTTCAGGATCGTTTCCTCTCAATTGCTCTTGGATAAACAAATAAACATCATCGATTTAACGGGAAGAGTCTATTTCAAAGGCAATGCATCTGGCATTGTGCATACCTTAGATTGGCCGTCCGGCACTTATCTCGTAGGACTTGTGTCTGCTCAAAAAGCGGTGGAATACAGGAGAATCATCATCAACCATTAATGTTTTGAAAGTTGTAATATGAATTATGCAAGCCTTTTTTTTGGTTTCATTCTATTGGTTTTTTTGCCGACCGCAAAGGCTCAGGAATTTTATGATCTGGATGAAATTCAGACCATCCGCATCTATTTTTCATCAAGCAATTGGAAACAGCAAATGGATACGGCCAAAGCGGGAGAGGAAGGCTATACTTTGGCAGATTCAGTTATACTTAATCAGAAGAGGTTTTTAAATTGTGGTGTAAAATTTAAGGGGAACAGCACTTACTCCGTGAACAGGAATAAGAATCCTTTGCACATTAAATTGGATTTTGTAAATTCTGCGGATTATCAGGGCTACGATGACATTAAGCTGAGCAATGGATGGAGTGATAATTCGATGATCAGGGAGCCCCTTGCCTATTTCATTCTAAGACAATATATGAATGCTCCAAAAAGCAATTTTGCGAAAGTATATATCAACAATGCCTACTATGGCCTGATGCAGAACACTGAAGACATCGATAAAAGGTTTGTCATTAAAAATTACCTGAGCTCCTATAATACTTTTGTAAAATGCAATCCTGAATCAATCGGTGGAAGTATTGGCAATGGTTCAAACCTGGAGTTTTTGGGATTCAATAAAGCAAGCTATACCAGTAAGTATGATGTGGAGTCTGATACAGGTTGGTCAGCATTCATGGATTTATTGCATTCGATCAATCAGGATTTTGAGCGTTTTGAGCAGATTGTGGATATCGATAAGGTGATTTGGATGTTGGCATTCAACAATGTTCTGGTCAATCTGGACAGTTACTCCGGTTCTTTCAGACAAAATTATTTTCTTTACCAAAATCATCATGGCATCTGGATACCTACGATATGGGATCTCAACATGTGCTTTGGAGGATTTGCCACACCGGGTGGAATCACCTCGGTTTTAACCCCTGCTACCATGCAAACCATGCCGTTTAATTTACACCGCAATGAATCCGGCTGGCCATTAATTTTTAAATTGCTCAATGAGCCATATTATTACAAAATGTACCTTGCTCATATGAGAACCATTTTGAATGAGAATTTTGTACAGGGACAGTTCAAAGATCTGGCCAATCAACTGCACCAAATGATTGATCAGGAAGTTAAAAATGATCCAAATTCTTTGGTCGCTCACGATCAGTTCTCACGTGCACTGACCGAAAATACTCCGGGCTACAATGGTGCTCCTGCCTCACCCGGCTTATTTCCTTTAATGGATGGCAGAGCCAATTATTTGCGCAATGTTTTGTCGTCAACCCCTCCGGCAATTGAGACGCCCCTTGTAAATTCTGCGCGCAGTTTTATGAGCACTGTTACAATTTCTGCTCGTGTCACCAATGCAACCAAAGTATTTCTTTTTTACAGAAACAAATTATCTGATTCATTTATCAAACTTGAAATGAAAGATGATGGAATGCACGGTGATGGAATGGCAAATGACCAGATTTATGCAGAAAGTTTTCTTTTAAATTCCGCGACGGCACAATATTATGTATATGCAGAAAATACCAATACCGGCCAATTCATGCCGGAAAGAGCTGCCCACGAATTTTATTCGATTGATGCCATAACACGCAGTGCAACTGCTGAAGATTTGGCCATCAATGAATACCAAAGTTCTAACAATGACATCATTTACAATGAAAAAGCAAATTTTGCGGATTGGATCGAAATTTACAATAAGTCAAGTGATATTCTATCCCTGGAGGAAATTTCTTTGTCAGACGATCCTTCTAAAAATAAGAAGTGGAACTTTGGGGCAGGACAATATATTCTTCCCAATGAATACAAGCTGGTCTGGGCAGACGATGAAAATGCGAATTATCTGGATCCCCATACCAACTTTAAGCTTGGAAACAATGATGCATTTCTTTCTATGAGTCATTCCGGTAAAATTATTTACGCCAATACCTACGGATCTATTCCTTCGAACAAGTCTTTGGGTCGATGTCCAGATGGGACAGGCCGATTTTTTATCTTGGACAGAGCCACTCCAAGAGAAAAGAATGCTTGTGCGACAGATAATGAAAATCTTCAGGATATCCTCTCCGTCAAGATTTTTCCCAATCCAGCCACTTCTTTTTTATCCATAGAAAGCGAAGATCCTTTTCTGCAGACTGAGATCATTGATTTAGCCGGCAAGACATTGGTGAATAAAACAGATCAGAGAACCATTCCATTACAGGACTTTGATTCGGGGATATTTTTGATCAAAACAACGGACTCTTCCGGAAGAGCCAGCTGGTTTAAATTTTTAAAACTTTGACCAAATGAAGGCCATAGAGTATCGCTTGAAATTGGAATGGACCGGCAACCTTGGGAAAGGAACATTCGGCTACACTCAATACGACAGGTCCTACCGGGTGAGTATGGATGGCAAACCCGATTTAGATCTCTCTGCGGATGTGCACTTCAGAGGAGAACCAAACAAATACAATCCGGAAGAGATGTTGCTGATGGCAGTATCATCCTGCCACATGCTGTGGTATTTGCATCTATGTGCCGATGCAGGAGTCATTGTGATGAATTACATCGACAGACCGGAGGCCACCTTGACTTTTGATCAGAATGGTGTCGGAAGAATGGAGGGATTTGTCTTAAAACCGGAGGTGTCTATTTCACCGGACAGCAATGCCAGTCGCGCCATAGAGTTGCACAAGGAAGCCAACAAAAGGTGTTTTATCGCCAACAGTCTAAATGTGCCGATCCACCACAAACCTGTTGTACTGTAGTATTTATTTATTCCTGGGTCCAGTTGGATCGAAGGCCTTGTACCTTTTCAAAAGAGTCTATTTTGTGAATTGTAGAAATATATTATATTTGTAAGCTTATTGTAAAATTCAAAAATTCATTCTATGAAAACCAATTGGAATCAATTTTGGCTTATAGTTCTTTTTGTTTCGATGTTTTCTTGTGATCAAGAAACCGGAGATTCCATTCAAGTGGACGATTCTGTTGCTACTTATGGAGCAGAGGCAGTTTTTGAATGGTATCGCCTGGAATGCAGAATTATCAAAGAGACACCGGGGTTTTTCCCGCCGCAGGCAGCCAGGGCTTTGGGATATACCGGAGTTGCACTTTATGAAAGTCTGGCACCTGGTTATGAGAAGCCCATAAGTTTGGCCGGGCAAATCAATGGTCTGGACACGGATATGTTGCCAAAATTGGAGTCTGGTTTAAAATACCATTGGGGGCTAGTTGCAAATGCCTGCTTGTCTCAAATAAACCAATTGATGTTTGAAAAGAGAATCACGGAGGAAAATAAGACCAGGATAAATGAATTGGAGGACAAATGGGAGGATCACTATTCTGAAGGCCAAAATGCTGCGGTGATCAATCGGTCCGTAAGTTTTGGGAGGTCGATGGCTTTGGCCATATTTGAGTATTCTAAAACAGATGGCGGCCACGAACAATATATAGACCCTTTCCAACTTCCTTATACATGGCCGGTTGTACAAGGGGCTTGGATTCCAACAGGTCCGGCGATGAATCCGTTGGCCCCAAAATGGCCCTCAAACAGACCTTTTCTCACGGACAATATTCGCGAGGCGCAACCTTTGCCGCATGTCGCTTATTCAACCGATTCTGGTTCTGAATTTTTTAAAGAAGCACAGGAAGTTTACAATGTTGTTACCAAAGCCAATTCGGAGCAAAAAGAAATAGCGCGTTTTTGGGCAGATGATCCGTTCAATACCTGTACCCCTGCGGGGCATACTTTTAATATTCTTACCCAGTTGTTGGAGGAAAACAGATCCGATCTTGGAATGGCTGCGATTGCGTATGGACGATTGGGTATTGCAGAGAATGATGCGTTTATTGCATGTTGGAAAACGAAATATGATTATTTTCTGATTCGCCCTTTCAGTTATATAAGACAGAATATTGATCCCAATTTTCAGACGATCATTGGCACACCTCCTTTTCCTGCCTTCACTTCCGGACATGCTACAGAGGCAGCTGCAGGTGCCGCCATTTTTGCAGACTTATTTACGAATGGGGATGGAAACTATGCTTTTACCGATCGCACCCAAATCCAGTTTGGTTTTTCGATTCGAAATTACAACAATTTCTTTCAAATGGCTGCAGAATGTGCGGATTCAAGATTATTTGCAGGTATCCATTACAACATGGACAACCTCAATGGATTGAAAATGGGACGTTGTGTTGGGGATAATGTCAATAAAAAAATCCGTTGGCCCAATAATTAATTGGGCAAGAGTGAATGGAAACAATAGAATGAGGTTCATCTATTTTCTGGTATTTTGTTCATTTCCTTTCTTTTGGTTAAATTGCTTTTTAAAAGATAATACTGCAAAGAATAAAGCCGAGCTTCAAAAGCTTGCCTCCCTTTTTTGTAAAGCTGAAAACCTGAAAGAAAAAAGATTCAAGCTTGCGGCAGAATTCAATACATTCGGAGATTCTCAAAACTCTCTTCAAGATAATTATTTCAGCGGAGAGAGAAAAGACTCTTTGATGGAAATAATGAATGACTTGGTACAAGAGACTAAAGTGATTGCGGATTCTATTCTTTATGTCCAAGATAAGATCTATAAGGATCTTGATATTACTGAGCGGAAAAAAATGGATTCTTTGTTTTTGCATGAAGTGAGCATTTTATGTCCCAATCTTCATGCGGAGCAATAATGTATCCAATTGGGAAATTGCTTCTTGATATTGGAATAAATGTTTGGATGTCTGTATTTTCAGGTATGCATATTCAATGTTTATAATCTTAAATTGTCAAAAGGATCCATCCCTGGACAATCGCAACAAGCAAGCAAATCTGTTTGAAAATCCAAGCCTTTAAGATTTTATCTTTTGACTCAGTTCTTGATTCTAAATTCCAGAATATCTTTTTAGATGCTGGCCTTAGAAAAGAAATATTAAGTACTCTAAAAATCAAGGCCACTGATCCGCATTTCTGATCAACAAGTGTGGTTATCGACCATCGTTTACTTTTTAACCATCCCTTTGATAAAGTCGGTTCAATTGTTTTGTGAGATTCTTGAGAATGTTATATTCCTGCTTAGAATCGTGGAAAAATTGAAAAAGACCTAGGATTAGGATGCTTCATTTTTTGATGCAATATTTTGATCCAATTCTTTGCCAAATATAAAATCATAAAATGGAATGGTATATCCCTTTTTAAGTAGAAAAAACAATGCGACACAAAACAAAGTGCTGAAAAGGATGATTGCGAAACAAATGCTTTGAATGACAATACCATCCTCATGTCCTTCCTGGAGCGGAAGGGTGGCAATGACAGCTGCTCCAAGTCCCTTTGGAATCATGATGGACAGGGTTGCTTTGTCCAATAGCGGGGTGGATTTAGAGATGACAAGCTTGACGGCAAATATTCGTACTACGAAAAGGGCCAGGGTGATAACTGCCCCCCATAAAAGCCAGTCGAGTCGATTGATTTGAATGCTGACGCCGATAAATACAAAAAAGAAAGTACGCAACAGAAAGACCATTTCACTAAAAAACTCTTTTTCTACCTGAGGCAATACAATACTTTGATTGGGAATGATTTTTTCCAATAGTTTGGGTTCGAAGTATTGCAGGTTGCCAATGGCAATTCCAAACGAGAGTGCCGTCAGTGGGCCACTAAAATGCAGATATTCTGCAAGGCCGTAAAGAATAAACAGAAAGGCAGGGGTTGAAAATTTGGTTGTTTTCAGGGTGGGAAATTGATTGATGATAAATGACCAGGCAAACGCTCCGCCGATACCAATAAACAGTGCAATAATCAGGGAAGCAATAAACTGAGAAGCCACCAGATTGGGATCCACCTGCCCGGTGATCATTAAACCCAGAATGCTCAGTGGAACGGCCAGCGTATAAACATCGGTTTCAGCGGATTCAATGATCAGGGTGGTCGAAGTTTTTGGCCGAACGGCAATTTTGCGAACCAATCCCACCACCACAGCAGAGGAAGTTCCACCCAGGGTCGAACCGATAAAGAGACAAGTTAATACAGGCAGGTCAAAAATAATTTTACATAAGACGAAAATGCTGAGCCATGTCGTAAAAAATCCAACGGTCGTTATTCCGGCGGATTCTTTAAAGGATGATCGGACTTCAGAAAATTTTAAATCAGTGCCACTTTCAAAAAGTATAAATATCAATACCAAATTGCTAAACAGAGAACCAAATTTGCCAAAGGACAAAGGATCCACCAAATGAAAAACAGGACCAATTAAAATCCCTATGAGAATTAGACCCAATACATCCGGAATGCTTTTGCGCTCAAAAACTCCATTCAGATAGTGACCCCAGAAAATGAAGAGCCCAATAATAATTATGATCAGTGAAGTTTCCATCGTGAGGTCTTGGGTTTTAGTGGATTTGAATTTGATTTAATTTTATTATGAACTGGTTGTTTTGGCTTTTATTTTATTCATTTGACTTTCAAACTTAAAAAATTGCAACTTTTACACCAACTTTGATAGGATTCATGCTGTGGAAATTTGTTTATATAAACGTAATATTCAGTGAATAATATACATTTACTATTTCTCATGTATCATTTTAACAGATTTGATAAATGATTCAATTTTGAATGATATGGCTTGCAAACATTTCTGCTTTGGCCTTGTACAATTTCAATACAAGCATTTGCAATGGACAAAAATACACCAAAAGAATATAGATCAATTGACAAATTGAGATTTCGATTTTTTGAAAGCTACTATTCAATACAACATTTTGAGATTTTTGACTTAAAGGATTGAGTATCGGTGTTTTCGATTTAATTTGGGTTTTGGGATGCTGTCCAATATTGAGTTCGTAAATATTTTATAAACTTCCATGCAATATTACAGCTGTCCAAAATAATTTTTACAAATCAACATTCCCACTTTTTGTCGCGCACGACTGAACGATCCAAGCTAAAAGCTTGGTAGAGTGCGACAGCGCTCTAAGTGAAGGAGCCGCGAAAGCGGATAATTAAAGCAGAGAACTATCTTTGTTTTATCCCTTGCGCCTTGTGTCCAATTTGTTAGCAGGCCAAAAGAAAGTAACATTCATGAAGTTTGATAAACAAAGGAAATTTTTTAAATTGCAATAACTGTTATGGGGGTTCAATTTGATAATAACGGTTTAAAATTAGTATTCACTTGTAAATCACTGGTCACATATCAAATTTAAACTTATTTTGGACAGGTGTGATGCAATATATTATCAAAAGGGAGCTGAAGTGACTGCATTTGTTGTGTCACCCATGGGTAGAGAACAGCAAAGGCGGTGACATGAATTTCTTTTACCCAAAGCAATGTTTGCGAGGAAAGTTAAAATGGATTTGATAGTAATATTAAAGAATATTTATGTTCACTTAAATAGGAGTAAATTCACATGAGTCCAATTTTATATTGCATCAGAAGAGTGATTACTGCAAAGAATACTAAAAATGATCAGGGATTGCTTGATGCAGAAGCGTATGCCAATTTTTTTCATCTTTTGTTTTCTTTCAGATTTTTATAGCGAAATTGATATTAGGATCTTGCATCAAAATTTCTTTTCAATTGCATTTTGATCAAATGCTGGAAGATCATTCAAAAATAAATGGGTAAAACCAATAAAATTAGAATTCTTTTATACTTCCCTAATCACAAAATTCAGAACTATCGTTTATTTTCTTTAAATCTTATCATTGTAAATAATTATCCTTTTCCTGTCAAGAGCAAAAAGAAATATATTGTAATACATGAAAACCATAAAGATAGTCGGCAGATCTATTTCACTGAGCAGTGTTTCGGGATGGCTTGTACTAATTTTATTGATCTCTCTCCCATTTCATAGAGGTCATTTGGATTGAGTAGATGATATTGGATTTAGCAATTATCCTGTTAGGGTAAGGTATAAGGCTTGAAGAAAAGATATCCGTTTAAAGCACTGAGTTTCATAGATTCTTTATTTGCCCAGGAGCGATCAGGAGGGATGGGGAAATTATAAATTCCTTTAGTAATTTGAGCAATTTAAGCCAGGTTTTGCAAGTAATCTTTATAAGCAATTGAACTTACTTAGAAGAAATTTCTACCTGCCGGGTATTTATTGTTGTCTTTGAGTATGGTCTATTTTGTAAATTTAAAATTTGAATTTAAAGTAAATTCGAATTTGAAACAGACATTGGCTCTGGCTTCTTGGCCTTCCGGGTGGTTCGTTTGACCAAATATATGCACGGAGTCAGGAGCAAGTACCCAAATTCCTGAAAGTAATCAACACCCATTTCGCAACCATTCGCAAGCTCCGCATTGTATTTGATGCCTTAGATATGAAGCTATTCTCTAAAAACACCGATACCTTTGGAGCGGCATGGGATACGTTTTAGCAGACTTTAGAAAGTGGTCCCACCTGGGCTTCACGCCTCTGGCGTGATAAACTTCTCGCCCAGGCAAAATTAAATTTTCAATAAAGTGGTCCCACCTGGGCTTCACGCCTCTGGCGTGATAAACTTCTCGCCCAGGCAAAATTAAATTTTCAGTAAAAGTGGTCCCACCTGGGCTTCACGCCTCTGGCGTGATAAACTTCTCGTCCAGGCAAAATTAAATTTTCAGTAAAAGTGGTCCCACCTGGGCTTCACGCCTCTGGCGTGATAAACTTCTCGCCCAGGCAAAATTAAATTTTCAGTAAAAGTGGTCCCACCTGGGCTTCACGCCTCTGGCGTGATAAACTTCTCGCCCAGGCAAAATTAAATTTTCAGTAAAAGTGGTCCCACCTGGGCTTCACGCCTCTGGCGTGATAAACTTCTCGCCCAGGCAAAATTAAATTTTCAGTAAAAGTGGTCCCACCTGGGCTTCACGCCTCTGGCGTGATAAACTTCTCGCCCAGGCAAAATTAAATTTTCAGTAAAAGTGGTCCCACCTGGGCTCGAACCTCAATATATTATTAAACACTAATGAACAATAACAAACACATTATCAAATAAATATAAAAAATACAGAACTTTAATTGTTTATTCGTGGTTATTAAAAGACGTTATTCTGTTGCAAAAAAGGAGGCAAATAGGGTGGCAAATTTTAAATCATCAATGTTTTTTATGGGTAAAGTGAGAGTAGTTATTAATAAGTCAAAGAAGGATCAAATGGGCTTGTGTCCTTTAAAAGTAAGAGTGACCCAAGGAGGAGTTAGAAAAGAGATCTATTTGCCAGATATAAAGGTAAAGCCAAGCAATTGGGATTCTACCAAACAAAGACTGATCAATGATCCAATGCTAAATGTTAGAATTCAGAATACCATTATGAAGCTTAATCAGGAAATAAACAAATGTCTTGCCCAAGATATTCCAGTCTTACCTGTAGACATCCTCCAAAAAGTCCAAAGTGGTACTATTAAGGCTACAGCTCCGGTATTAAATGCTGTTGAGTACTGTCAATCCCATTTTATGAAAAATTTATCTTTAGCATATAGCACAAGGAAAACTTACAATAGTTTTATAAAGGTACTTAAGGAATTTGATCCCAAAATTACACTGGATAAAATGGATGTAAATTGGGCTTCTAGATTTAAAGAGTTTCTTTTAAAAGAAAAGAAATTAGGCTTATACACTATAAATACAAGACTAAAGCATGTTAAGAGTATATGCAAACATGCGTATGATAACAAGGTTATTTTAAAATACCCACTTGAAGGGTTTAAATTATCTAAAGCAACTTCTAATAGGGAGCATTTGTCCATGGAGCAACTTAGAATATTAGAGTCCATCGCACCTGATGGAACTCTAATTAATACTTACAAAGCTTTTCTTTTTAGCTGCTATACAGGATTGAGATTTTCTGACTTAGCTACCCTCACCTATAAGAACATATTGATTTTACAAAAATCCACCGTTCCAGAATACAGGCTCCAATATCAAATGAGTAAAACTGGAAAGCAAATGAATGTGATGCTGTGTCAAAGAGCCTTGAAAATGATAAACATCAATAATGTTGGTAGTGAACTAATGGTATTTGATTTTTTATCACCCAATGATTTGGCCAAAAGCTCAGATAAAATGGCAATGAAAATTGAATCAGCCAATGCTCTTGCCAATAAGAGATTAAAGATTATTTACCAAGATGCTGGGATAAAGGATCATTTGTCTTTTCACTGCGCAAGGCACACTTTCTTTTGTATAGCCCTTGAACTAGGGGTTGACTTAATGAGCTTAAAGGAGCTTGGTGGCCATAGTGATTTAAAGGTAACCCAGGAATATCTTAAGGTAACAGACACTCGTAAAAATGAAGCAATGTCAAAATTTGATTCAATTTAATATTGATCGCTTAGCAGGAAAATTCAAATATTAGAATTGAATAAATTATTGATTTCATCTCATTTTTTAATTTTAGATTGTTATTTATTAATACATTATGTATTATGAAAATAAATATATATACTTTGTAGTATACTTCCCTTTACCTTTGAAGAACTTTGGTGCAATTGTTATCAAAGTGAAACTGATTTCTCTTGCCAAATATTTAAAAGTGCAAATATGAAATCTTAATCTTGGAATAATAATAATATGGTCTACCAAGATTAATGAAAGACCAGTAAGTTGTTCCTTAAGTGGAGGTAGTTACGGATACCTTTTTCTGAGGACTCCTGAAGGTGACAGTTTCCAAATAATAGAAGAATTTATTTTGTGGTTAATTTTTATTAGCGGTTAACCCTATGGTATTAAATGATAGAAGAATCTGGCTATTTATTAATACCATATAGTAAGGCTGATGTTTGATTTTTTAATTTTTTAAATAAATATTATGTTTTTGAAAATGTTGTCACCTGAACAAAAATGGATTAGTCAGGAGTATGCTATGGCCAAAACAGGCCTTAAAAGGACCACTCTTTATTTAATGCGATTACGCAATTTAATAGAGTGGAGCAAAGTGGGTAGGAAAGTGTTTTACAATAACCAAAGTATTGATGAATTACTAGATCGTAATTCAAATGAATTTAATTTTAAAACCAAAAATGATGCAAAATGAAAAAATTTAGACATATGCTTGAAATAGATTTTAATCAATTAAAAAAAGGAGGTAATAATGATTAATACAAAAATTCCATGGGCTGAACATACATGGAATCCATGGATGGGATGTGTAAAAATGTCAGCTGGTTGTGATTATTGTTACATGCATAGAATTTTGGCAAAAAATGGAAGTAATGGTTCTATAGTGAGGCGAACTAATCCTAAAACATTCAATAGTCCAATTCAAATACTTAGAGGGTCCTTAATTTTCACATGTAGTATGTCTGACTTTTTTATTGATGCAGCAGATCCATGGAGAGATGATGCTTGGAAAATTATTAAAAATACACCTCATCATACATATTTAATTCTCACAAAAAGAGTAGGAAGAATTAAGAATCATTTACCTTCTGATTGGGGGAATGGATATCCAAATGTAATACTAGGCACTTCTATAGAAGACCAAGCAGTAATAAACAGAATGGTGGTTTTGTCAAATCTTAAAACGCCTGTAAGTAGTTTCAAGCTATTTATAAGTGCAGAACCATTAATTGGTCAAATAGATTTTATTCAAAATCCAACACTTGAAGCTGCATTTGTGAAAATAGATTGGATTATAGCAGGTGGTGAGTCTGGTGATGCACCAGTAGGGACTCCAAATGTACCATTCTGTTACAGACCTTGTGACTTAAAATGGATTGATAAAATAATTGGAGATTGTAAGCTACACAATATGCCATTTTTCTTAAAACAAGTAGGGAATCATCTTGCTAGGGTACACAAACTTAAAGACAAACAAGGTGGAAATATTAATGAATGGGATCCAAATTATCAAATAAGACAATTTCCATGAAAGTATTATTCCTTACAAAACAAATAGGAGCAAAAAATACTCCTAACAAGAAAGTTAGCATAAAGGATGTTACAGCAATAGTAAATATTCCTAGTAACTTGGAAATAAGGGGGCTCATTAGAGAGTCCCCTATTCCAGTTAAGCATTGTTCTGAAAATCTTAATCAACAGGCGGACAAAGTAGCATATTTAATTTCACAGATAATAGATAGGCAAGCACTTAAGAAACAAAGTCAATTAGGTGTTGAATATGTTAGAATGAATTCAAAAATTATGCAGGAAACCATAAGAGATTATGATATTTATCTAAACTGGATGGTGAAAAATGGGATATTGGATTGGGACCCAATTTATATTCTAGGTGGGCATTCTAGAGGCTATAAACTAGGATTAAAGTACCAACAAAAGGGTATTCAGAATCATGTGATTACTTACCCTGTATTAGTTAATAAATTAGGAAAGGGAAATATTGATGCTCATTCAAAACAAAAATACCCAAAGCTGTTACATGATCTTAAGAGCTTAACAATAGAAAACTATAAAGGTGTAATTGAGGAGACAAATATTGGAAAATATAAACAATTGGCTTACAAAATCTCTGAATCAGAAATAAATGAAGAAATTAAAATAAAGGTTAAAAAGAGTGTGTACATTGGAATGAATAAAAAACAGTTGAAAAATGCAATTCACAAGCGTGCTATTGATAAAATTAGCAGCTGGCAAAATGCACTTTGTAAAATCAATGAGAAGCAATTTTACTTCAATCAGGACAAGACTTCATCTAGATTACATACCAGTGCAGTATCCATTAAAAAAGAGCTTAGAAAGCACCTAATGATAAATGGTCAAAGATTAGTAGCCTGTGATATAAAGAATTCCCAACCATATTTCAGCACTGGCTTATTTCTAAATCCTAAAAAATTTGAAAATATAATATTAGATTCAATACACCATTATAAAGGAACAAATCTAGATTGGGTATATGAAGCAGTCACCAATATGTTAGTAAAATTTGAAACTAGAATATTTCTTGATTCAACTAGGAATTATATCGATTTTGTTGCAAGTGGTGAATTATATGAGTTTATGGCTAAAGAATTATCAGTTTTAACTAATAAAAAATGGTCCAGAGAAGCAGCAAAATTGGAATTGTTTAAGGTATTATTTAGCCCACCTAGGTATAAAAATATCCTTGGTAGAAAAATTATGAAAAAGCATTTTCCTGAAGTTTTAAGGTTTTTTACCCTTATAAATTACGGATTCAGAAAAACTAAAGCTCAAACTTCCAATTTAAAGAATTATAGAGGTAATAGATTATCAAGAATTCTTCAAATTATGGAAAGTGAAACTGTCCTGGATGTTATTTGCAAAGAGCTGGAAAAATCTTATCCTAATATTCCTTTAATAACTATCCATGATGGAATTGCAACTTCTATTGGAAATCAGTACATTGTTAAGTCTATTATGGAGAGAATTCTTGAAGAGGAAGTAGGGATTGCTGGTAATGTAGAAATTGAATGGGATAAATGGGGAATTGGCAGATACCCTGCATATTAATCCTGATCTTAACCAATGGTTTATGGAAAATTTTAGGATCAGCCCAAGGCTTAAAATCAATATAATTTAATCATATTATTGTATATAAATATAATATATATTATAATTAATTTAATGTTTTAAAATTTAGAGCTTTTGGTTTATTTTAAGCCCTTGAAAACCACCCAACACCATATGCCCAATCAAAATCCTGAACAAAAGGCGAGAGATCAGATTGATGCCCTCCTGACAGCCAGTGGATGGTTGATCCAGGATTTTAATAGGATAAATCTTGCTGCAGGCCAGGGCATTGCCATACGTGAATACCAAACAGATGTGGGTCCTGCTGATTATGTCCTGTTTGTAGAAGGCAGGGCTGCAGGTGTGGTGGAGGCCAAGCGCGTGGAGGATGGTGGCAAAATGTCTATGCATGAATCACAGGTGGAGGATTACTCCAGGGCTAAATTGAAATACATCAACAACGAACCCCTGCCTTTCATATACCTCAGCACAGGTGAAATAAATCGCTTTGCGGATGCAAGAGACCCCAAGCCCAGATTCAGGGAGGTATTCAGCTTTCATCGTCCTGAGACATTGGCCAAGTGGCTGCGCAAGGGAAAATCCCTGCGTAAGGCTCTGCATGAAGATCTGCCAACCCTCATCACAGAAGGCCTAAGGGATTGTCAAATAGAGGCCATTACCAACCTGGAAAAATCTTTTGCATCTGCGAGACCCAAAGCTTTGGTGCAGATGGCCACAGGCTCTGGGAAGACCTTTACGGCTATTACCACAGTCTATCGTCTGCTCAAACATGCAAAAGCAGAAAAGGTCTTATTTCTGGTGGACACCAAAAACCTGGGTCAACAGGCTGAAGGGGAGTTTAGAAAATACCAGCCGCAGGATGACAACCGCCTGTTTCCTGAATTGTATGGTGTCACCCGCCTGAACAGCTCTTACATCCCACAGGATAGCCAGGTGTACATCAGCACCATCCAGCGCTTGTACAGCATCTTAAAAGGCACTGAACTGGATGAATCAGCCGAAGAAGAAAATCCAGGTGAATTCTCCTCTCAGGCCAGAGAACCCATGGCAGTGGTGTACAACGAAAAATTGCCCATTGAGTTTTTTGATTTTATATTCATCGATGAATGCCACCGCAGCATTTACAACCTTTGGAAACAGGTATTGGACTATTTTGATGCCATGCAGGTGGGACTCACCGCCACTCCAGACAACAGAACCTTTGGATACTTTAATCAAAACATTGTATCAGACTATGGCTATGAGAAAGCGGTCATCGATGGAGTGCTGGTCCCTTACAATGTGTACACCATAGAAACCCAAATCACGCAAAAAGGAGCCAGCATCAAGTTGGGTGAGATGGTGGATAAGCGCGAGCGTCTTACCCGCAAGAGGTTCTGGGAGACAGTGGATGAGGACGTGGAGTATAGTGGCAAACAACTGGACAAAGACATTGTAAATCCAAGCACCATTAGGACCATCATACGGGAGGTAAAAGACAAATTACCTCTGATGTTCCCAGACCGTTTTGACAGCAAAGGGGAGTTTGAAGTGCCCAAGATGCTCATTTTTGCTAAGACGGACAGCCATGCAGAGGACATCATAGAGATCGTCAGGGAGGAGTTTGACGAAGGCAATGATTTCTGCAAAAAGATCACCTATCAGAGCAAGGAAGATCCCAAAACCATCCTCTCCCAGTTTAGAAATGATTATTATCCACGCATCACAGTCACCGTGGATATGATAGCCACAGGTACGGACATACGCCCCCTGGAGGTGCTTCTTTTTATGAGGGATGTGAAAAGCCGCAGTTACTACGAGCAAATGAAAGGTCGTGGTACCCGCACCTGCTCCTTGGAAGAATTGAAAAACAAGGGTACGCCCAGTGCCAAATTTTCAAAGGACCACTTTGTGATCATTGATGCCATAGGGGTGGAACAATCCCAAAAGACAGACAGTCGCCCTCTGGAAAAAGCCCCAGGTGTATCCCTCAAGGAAGTGCTGCACCGCATAGCAGTGGGAGACCGCTCTGAGGAAATGATGAGCACCCTGGCCAATCGTCTCCTGCGTCTGGATAAACAAATCAACGAGCATGAAAAACAGGAGTTTGAGCAAAAAGCCCAAGGTCGCAACATCCCTCAGGTAGTCAGGATGCTACTGAATGCCCATGACCCTGATACCAAAGAAAACATCAAACAGGAGGTGCACAGGGAAATGCATGGACAGGCTCCCGCAGAAATAGAAAAGGAGGTTGAAAAAAGGACACATAAGGTACTGGAGGAAGCCATCCAGTGCTTCCACAATCCAGAATTGAGGGATTACCTCGTAGATGTCAGAAAAAAGTATGACCAGATTATCGATATAGTGAACATGGACAGCCTGACGAAGAGTGGCTGGGTGAAAGACCAGAAAGCCCATGCAGAGGAGCTGGTCACACACTTCAGAAGCTGGATAGACGAACATAAAAATGAAATCACAGCCCTGCAGATATTCTACGACCAGCCTTATAGGCGCAGAGAGCTCAGCTATCAGATGATCAGGGACCTGAGTGAGAAAATACTCCTGGAGCGTCCTACGCTCGCTCCCATGAAGGTCTGGAATGCCTATGCAGAACTGGAGAAAGCAGTGGGCTCTCCCAAAAATGAACTGGTAGCCCTGGTAGCCCTCATACGCAGGGTGGCAGGCATCGATGAAGCCCTGACCAGCTATGACAAAACAGTGGACCGCAACTTCCAGCAATGGCTGTTTAAAAAACAGGCAGGCACCCTGAAATTTACCAAGGAGCAAATGGAATGGCTGCACATGCTCAAGGAGCAGATCGCTACCTCCATCCATATAGAGGCTGATGACCTGGATTACACTCCCTTTGACTCCAAGGGTGGCAAGGGCAAAATGTGGCAGCTCTTTGGCGCAGAGATGGAGACAATCATTAATGAATTAAACGAGGTACTGGCGGCATGATAGAAGGAGTTATTGACAAGCCTAATCAGTGGGAAATTATAAAAATTGACCTAATAGGAGAACTTTTAAGAGGAATTACGTATAAAAAGGAACACTCTTCAATAGCTCCAATAAAAAACTATTTGCCAGTTCTAAGAGCAAATAATATTAATGGTGTGATCAATCATGAAGACCTAGTCTACGTTGATAAATTATATTTTTCAGATTTTCACTTTTTAATGAAAGGCGACATTTTATTTGCCATGAGCAGCGGAAGCAAAAATCTTGTTGGAAAATCAGCTCAAGTAAAAGAAGATTTTAAAGGTGGATGGGGCGCATTTTGTGCTGTTTTCAGAACTCATAATTTTGTCGACAACAATCTTGTGGCTTATTTTTTTCAAGCCCCATCGTATAAGACTTATATCAGCAATATTTCCAAGGGTGTTAATATCAATAATCTAAAAAGAGAACATATAACCAATTTAAACTTCCCCCTCCCCCCCCTCGCTGAACAGCACCGCATAGTGGCTAAAATAGAGGAGCTGTTCAGCAGTCTGGACAAAGGCATCGAGGCTCTTAAAACTGCGCAGCAGCAGCTCAAGGTGTACAGGCAGGCAGTGTTGAAATATGCATTTGAGGGTCGGCTTACAGAGGAATGGAGAAGGAATAATAGCCACCCTGTGCGTAATAAAATGCTTATAAGCCAAATTGAGGAAGCAAGAAATAAATATTATAAAGAGCAACTTGCTGAATGGGAGAGAGCAGTTAGTATGTGGGAAAAGATTGCAGATAAATCTAAGAAGCCTTCTAAGCCTTCTAAGTTAATTGAGCCTGAACCTCCAAGTGTTGACCATGAAAACAAAAAATGGGCAATACCTCATGAATGGTTGTGGACACAAATAGGATCTATCTGTTTTGTTACCAAGCTTGCTGGTTTTGAATATTCAGACTACGTTAAGTATAATGACAATGGTGATTTATCTGTTTTAAAAGCAGAAAATGCAGGACCAAATGGATTCAAAAGAACTGAGTATTCAAAAGTCTACTCAAGTTCAGTGCAAATGCTTAGAAGATCATTTTTGTTTGGCGGTGAATTATTAGTGGTATTTGTTGGTGCAGGAACGGGAAATGTTGCAGCTGTTCCAAATGATCAAAAATATTTTTTGGGACCAAATATTGGGATGGCAAGACCATATCTAGAAATCAACTCTAAGTATTTAGAATATCAGCTGCAGTCAGCACTTGGTAAAAGAATGCTCACAGCAACAATTAAAGCAGTTGCCCAACCATCATTATCAATGGGCACAATCAGACAAACTCCAATTGTTTTTACTTCTCTGGAAGAGCAAAATAAAATTGTCCAAGAAATTGAATCCCGCCTCTCCGTCTGCGACAAGATAGAGGAAAACATAGCGCAAAGCCTGCAACAGGCAGAAGCCCTTAGGCAAAGCATCTTGAAAAAAGCATTTGAGGGTAAGTTGGTCCCGCAAGACCCCAGTGATGAGCCTGCATCTGTTCTCATGGAAAAAATTAAAGCTGAACGAGCTGGACTAAATAAGAAAAAGTTAGTAAAATAATTGACGACTAAAATAAAAAGGAAAAAGTGCGATATGGCATCAACAAACGTGATAATACTTAATCGATATACCCAACTACCTGTCCTTCTCGATTATTTAGAGAGAGAAAAATTGGTTTTACTGGATCCTAAATCTTGGGAAGATAAAAACGACTCATTGATTATTGAAGAGTATAAGAAAAGAGCCTCAGTGAAATATTTATTTGCTCTATGTTTTGTCTTGGGGCATGAAACAATCCACCACTGGAAAACATTTTCAAATGGCTCAAGTGGATGTTGCATTGAATTTGATGCAGTCCAGTTGATTAATATTTTCAACAATGACAGTCAACTTCTCCATGGTCAAGTAAAATATAAAAAAATCAATGAATCAAAGCCAGGTAGTTTTGCGTTGGGTGAAATTCCATTTATAAAAAGATTGCCCTACAAACTTGAAAATGAGTATCGGGTTATTTGGCGAGGAAACAATCAAAACAACTTTGAAATTAATGTACCCATTAATATTGTTCAAAGAATAACTTTCAGTCAGCAAATGCCTATACCCGTATTTGAAACTGTTAAATCTATTTTGATGGATAGATATCCTAGCTTGAAAAGAAAGATTTTTATGTCAACTTTATATGAAAATAAAACTTGGATTAATAACTTTAGAGTAATACAATGAGCACAGAACAAAATAATACTTCAAGCATCATCTCCAAGGTATGGAGCTTTGCCACTGTCCTGAGGGATGATGGCGTAGGATACGGAGACTACCTGGAGCAACTGACCTATCTGCTTTTTTTAAAAATGGCAGATGAGTTCAGCAAGCCTCCCTACAACAGAGATCTTAAAATCCCACCAAAATGCAACTGGCAAAGTCTGACCGACAAAAAAGGGGCTGAGCTGTTTGATCATTACGTGCATACCCTGCATGAGCTGTCCAATGCTAAGGGATTTTTAGGTCAGATTTTCACCAAGAGCCAAAACAAGATCAATGACCCCTCCAAGCTGGCAAGGCTCATAGCCATGATAGACAATGAAAACTGGAGCACCATGGGTGCTGACCTCAAGGGCAAGATCTACGAGGGCCTGCTGGAGAAAAATGCGGAAGACACCAAAAGTGGTGCAGGGCAATATTTCACGCCCAGGGCACTTATCAGGGCCATGGTGACCTGTGTAAGGCCTGAGCCTATGAAAACCATAGCAGACCCTGCCTGTGGCACAGGAGGCTTCTTTTTGGCTGCCTATGACTTTATAGCAGATCCCAAAAACTACAGTCTGGACAAGAAGCAAAAGGAGTTCTTGAAGCTGAAGACCTTTTATGGCAATGAGATAGTGGCCAATACCCGCAGGATGGCCCTGATGAATCTTTTTCTGCACAACATTGGTGATTTTGAAAGCGACACCTTCATATCCCCTGCAGATGCATTGATTTCTGACAGTGGTCTGAGAGTGGACTATGTGCTGGCCAATCCTCCCTTTGGCAAAAAGAGCAGCATGACCTTTACCAATGAGGAAGGAGAGCAGGATTCTGAAGACCTCACGTACAACCGTCAGGACTTTTATGTGACCACCAGCAACAAACAGCTCAATTTTGTACAACACATCAAAACCATGCTGAAAAGCGATGGAAAGGCTGCTGTGGTATTGCCAGACAATGTATTATTTGAAGGAGGGGCTGGTGAGACCATCCGCAAGAAATTGCTTGAGGTAACCAACCTGCATACCATTTTGCGCCTGCCCACAGGGATATTTTATAAGCAGGGGGTAAAGGCCAATGTGCTGTTCTTTGACAACAAACCAAGCTCCAAAACTGCCTGGACCAAAGAGATTTGGTTCTATGACTTCAGGACCAACATACACTTCACCCTCAAAAAAAATCCCCTTAAATATGACGACCTGGCTGATTTTATAAAATGCTACAACCCTGAAAATATCCACAAACGCAAGGAAACCTTTGATCCAGATAAAAATCCAGAAGGACGCTGGAGAAAGTTCAGCTACGAGGATATTATTGCCAGGAATAAGACAAGCCTGGATATCACCTGGATCAAGGATAAAAGCCTCACTGACCTGGACAACCTGCCAGACCCTGATGTCTTGGCTGAAGAGATCATCGAAAATCTGGAGGCCAGTGTGGAGTGTTTCATGGAGATCATGGGTGCGCTCAAAAAATAAGGCATGGATTTACTAAAAAAGGAATTGAAAATACTCTTGATGCTGGTCTTTTTGTCAGGCCTTGGCTGCTTTGGAGGAGGGAGTTCCACAAGCTCCAGTTATTCAGATAATTCATCTGAACCTGAAGATGAAATTCAGGAGAATAAAATACTGAATGGACCCTATTGCGCAACCGTCCATTACTTCAACCCAAATACAGGCACCCAATCCGATTACCAATTGATTGTTGAGGTATCTGACAACCAGCTGCAGAGGATCAATTTTCCACAAGGATGGATGGATCAGTCTAATTTTTCAATGGTAGAGTTTGATGCCAACGGAAATACCCAATTTGTGAATGATAAGGGGTATCAGTATTCTGTGGAAATTATTGGCGAAGCTGATGACTGTTTCTCTGGCATGCCTGCCTTAAATCAATGTCTGGCGATTTTGGAAAATGGAATTCAATGTGAAAGAGTAACAGATAACCCAAATCGACTGTGCTGGCAACACCAAAGTGCAATACCCCCTGCTGAATCAAAACGAGTAACCGAGGCTGTATTCATCAATACAGATGGAAACGTCAAATTAAGAGTCAGTGAGGAAATGCGGGAAGAGGACATAAGAAAATTCAATTTAGGAGATTTTATCTCGCTTAGGGAGTACATCAACACTTTTGACTTTAAAACCACCGCTAAGCTTATGTACATCGAAGAGTTGGGTGATAACATCCTTTTTATCTCAACCTACACTGGAGGAGCTCACTGCTGTGTGCGAATAGAGGCATTCAAACCAGATAGAGGGTCTGATTTTTATTACTATTTGGACAGAATGTCCTTTGATGGCGAATTTATGAAGTTAGACTATCCATTTACAGTGAACCTATGGCATGAATATTTTCATTGCCCATACGCCTTTGGCTTCTCTGAATGCAATTATAAATTTTATAACGATTATCTACATATCGTAAATGGAAAATTTGTCCCCAAAGCCCAAGGAGACAAGGATCAGCTGGAGCAATGTTTACTGGAATTTTTTAGGACCAACCAAGTCCCTGAATTAATGGACAATTTTGATGAGGGTCAAAGAGAGGTGATACTCAATTCCTTAAGACAATTGTATAATCTCACCGAGGATATGGAGTACATCAAAAATCTCTACATGGAAAAAATGCCTCCAGTCAAGGATAAGCTCAAATTATGGAATGAGATGTCAGAAATCATCCTGTCCCAAAAAAGAACTTACGAAAAATTCCCATTTAGATGATTCGCTGAGCATTTCAAAGAATTAAAAAATTCAATTTTTTCTGACTGAGATAAAACCCGGATCTGTATGATTAAATACAAACCCGGGTTATTTTAAATTTTTACTAACATAATGTATAATATTAAAGCAGCCAGCTTTCCAATCTTCCAGCCTTTCCTTCAGCCAGTTCTTTGATGATTATATCCCCATTCACTCCTCGATCTATAAATCCATCTATATAGGAACTTTTATTGGCTTCCGTCATCAGGTTGTATAGATTCCAAAGGCTTATCTCTCCAGATTTGGATGAAAAGTTGGGGTCTGAAAAATAACCCCTGACCACTGAGTTTATCTGAGCGTCTGTGATCAATATTTCTGGAATTGAATCTCTCTCTGGATGGTGGGGATACATTCTGCATTTTCCAATAAAATGTGCAAACTGACTTTCTGTCAGGCTATAATTACCCAACTCCTCCATCCAGTTTAAGTGATTTTCAAACTGATATTTTTCAATCATCAATTTGATTTGCTGAGCGATTATTCTTAAAGAGTTTGCCTTTAAGTCCAACACTACCCCATCTGAACAAATGCAAAGATTGGAACATACCCATACCTGAAATCCCACGAAGAATTTGAAGTGCTGATGGGCCCTGTTATCCTTGCTCAGATTATCCCATGAATAGGATTTTACGCCTCCCACCACTAAGGAGAGCTCCTGACCTTGAATTACAGATTTAATATTTCCAATCTGATACAAATACATCATCCTTTCGTAATAGAGGGTCTTTTCATGGGGCAACAGTTCAACTGCCCTTTTATTGCGGGCTTCTGGAATTCTGCCCATGATTGGATGAGATACCCTGATCTGAGGCTTTGATACTCTGAAATCATGAAAATTTGACAGCACATCCCCTGTAATTTCAATCAATTGGGATTGGGAGATCAAAGGATGGTTGTCTTTGGTGAATACAGGGATGATATGCTCCTGCCTTAAAGCTTCCAGTTCACAGGGCAGTGTATTGGCTACTATAAAGGGCTTATCCATTTCATCCAATAGAGGATTAATTGTTTGTAGTTCCATTTTGCATTGATTTTGAGTTAATTAAATAATTTTTTCGACTTGTAAACTGTCCCAGAAGTTCTGGGAAGCGATCTTTGGATTGATAATACACCTGGCTAAGTTCATTGAGATCCTGGGCTCCCTCTATTCTCCTGATAACCTCCTCTACACCCTGATGACACCACTCCCTGATACTTCTGCCAGTGGATTCTGTCAGCATAAATTCAGGCAGATTGATAAACAGTCCTGTCCTATCCTTGCTGCAACTTGCATGATGCCTGATATCAAGATCAAATACCAGGGTAAATTCATAATCCACTCCATCTCTTTGAATGGCTTTCAGACCTACTTTTTCTGGGACCAGCTTACCATTGCCCTTGTCATTGAGTACATAATCCTGCTTAACCCTGAGGGTGGCGATGATGTGGGCATTGGAGCTTAGGATTTTAGTGATCAAGGCATTGTGCCTGGGTGTAACCTTTGCCCAATTGGAAAATGAATTTCCTGTAAGAGATGCGTGAAAATCAATCAGAAATTCCCAGGAATGGGAAAGTGAGTCCAGGATGATCACCTCCATGCCCTTTGATTCAGCAAGCTCGATGGCCTGGATGTATTTCTCAGGACTAAAGGGCGATTGAATAGCTATAATATAATACGTGCCCAGATGATCATAAAGATCAGATGAGCCATTTTCAGTGTCAATGATGCACACCTTTTCAAGATTTCCACATAAACCCTTAGCGATCAAAAGTGAGGAATAGGTTTTACCAGAACCTGCAGGCCCCTGAATGGCCATCTTAATGCTGGCTTGTCTTCTTTGTGCTTTGCGTATATTCATGTCTTAAATTTTATTACATTTGTAAATCAAATAAATACAAAAGAGGAAAAGGCGTACACTCAAAGCATACGCCCCTCCTGAAATGGCAACAGCTAAGCTTCAACCATTTTGCCATTAGTGCTGAATGTTCTCAGATCTGCCTTTAGCATTTCACCAAGAGGATCTTGAGTGTACTCCCACCTGTGAGAAAGTACCACTGACTCACCAGTCTCAGGAATTGTGTAGTTGTAAGGCTCACACTCTTGCTTGATGATAGCACCTGGAATTTTTTGACCTACCATAGTGGCTGCAATCTGTTCAGAAAATGTGGACATTATGCTACACTTTTTGGAAGTTGCATAGAATTTCCCTGTGGTTTGAGATTTGATGATCTCTAGATCACCTTGAAGGACCAGTACCACAAAAGACTGACCCTCCTGATTTTGCCTTACGGCATAAGAAACTACTGTTACCATTTGAAAAAAATTAAAAAAGTTATAAAATCCCCTGGTTGCAGGGGGGAGGGTATTTTTACTCTCCAAGAACTAGCCGGGGGCGTTGGTTGGGAGGTAAAGTCTTTCAATGCAAAAGACAAGTCTATTTTATAAAAAAAATGGTGAGTTGAATATGTATACTAAAGGTATTAATTGAACTACCTTTAGAAAAAAATAGTGAATCAACTAGAGGTAAATTAATTTTGGAGTTATTTTTGTTTACTAAAGTTTAGTATAGTTCACAAAAAAGGGTGGCAAAAAAGGAGGCAAGCAAATGTAATAGGTTGGTTGTCAGTGCTTTTAAAGGGTGAAAAGTGGTCCCACCTGGGCTCGAACCAGGGACCCTCTGATTATGAGTCAGATGCTCTAACCGACTGAGCTATAGGACCATCCTTAATTTTCTAAGGATTTTGTCGTCTCACCATCGATTACTACTACTAAACTGAAAATGAGACAATTGAAAAATGAAGTAGCGAAAAAAGTTGACCCATAAGGATTCGAACCTTAACAAACAGAACCAAAATCTGTGGTGCTACCGTTACACCATGGGTCAATTTCCTTCAAAAGAAGTGCAAATTTACAAGCTATTGCCAACTTTGAGAAAAATTTTTTGGAAAGCCCCGGTTTCCTATATTTTCGGATGCATTCGCTCTTATTCTTGGGGCCAATGGTTTGCAGGCCAGCCAATCTGCAAAAGGCATAATCAATTTATTAACAAGCCACTATAATTTGTTTTGTAAAAAATGAACTTTTCAAATCGCCTGTGGCTCGAAAATAATCTTTAGGTTTGCAGCGAAAGCACAAGTTCAATGGGTCAATTGGCAAAATCAATTTTTTCATGGCAAAATTCTTTTATTTCTCTGTCCTTTTTTCTTTGATTCAAATCCACGCAAGACCCCTGTATGTTTCAGCAGATTATGGCAATGACAACAATGACGGCAGTAAGCCTACCAATGCTTTTAAGACGCTGCAGGCAGCCGCCGACAAAACCAGACCCGGTGATACAGTCTGGGTGGATTATGGAATATATCAGTCAAAAGCCAAAGAGATTCTTCGGATAAAAAATTCGGGGACCGACAAAAAGTGGATTGTCTATAAATCCATCTCTGAAGACAGACCCATTATAAAAATTCAATTTGACGCTGCCATTTTAATTGACGGAGCGTCGTATATATCCATTGAAGGTTTTGAAATCAAACAGGATGATGAGTGGTATGACAAAATGTTCTTGGGGGCTGACCCCGATTTTAAAACTTCTACAGGCAATGGAATTACATCCCAGAGGGTGAGCCACAAATCTAAAATCTGCCATCACATCAAAATTCAGGACAATTTGATACACTCTTGTCCCGGGTCCGGTATCTTTTTTCAACACGCAGATTACCTGACCATACAATTCAACCAGATTTACGAAAATGGAGAGCTTAATCTAACCAATAACAGCGGAATTCGAATTCAACATTTGGTGGAATTTGATCAAAACGAAGGAGTACATATACTGATTAATGGTAACACCATTCATCATCAAAGAAGAAAATCCAGGCTGGAAGAAGAAATTGCCGATTGCGACAAAACATATAGCGGCAGTGGGATCTCCGTTCGCGACAATCGCTATGCCACGATAGACGCTTCCTCAAAAGGTTATCTTCAACCCATCCAAATTTCCAACAACGTGATTCACAACAATTCAGGCATAGGGATAGATGTGATTGAGACGGATCATCTAAAAATCATTCACAATACCTGCTTCCGGAATAACCGCAATATTTTTGTGAAATGTGGAGAACTCTATATTCGAAATTCTACAAATGGAGTTGTAGCAAATAATATCTTTTATGCAAATCAGGACAAAAGAGCAAGTCAGATCAACAATTTTGAAAGGTTTTTCATAAGTCACAATTTGTATTTTAATTCTCTCCAGTTTACAAGGGGTGAAGTTGATTTGGTGACAGATCCAATGTTTGTTAAAGCGAATAATTTTGAATCATTGGTTGATTTTCAACTGAAGTCGAAGAGTCCTGCCATAGATGCGGGAAATAAGCTTTACACCACAGCTTATGACCATGCGGGATCAGTTCGAATTCATGGCAGTCAGGTTGACATTGGGGCATACGAGTACATAGGCTCCAAGCCACATCCAAGAAATTACAAACCTGCCCATGTAGATGACAAAACCATTAAACTTTTTTGGCAGGCCGGCTATTCGGAAACCACCGATCAAATCCTGATTTCCAATCACAAAAATCGCAATTTTTCTGCCAGGCTTTTCAGGGGCAATGGTGTATTTATTCAACAGGTCATAGAAGATGAAAATAGCTATGGTGGAATCGAATTTGATGTCTCTGATTTTCCGGAAGGCTGGTATTTTGTGGTAGCCTATAATCAAATAGATTATTTTGTACAGCGATTTTATGTTAAATAATCACAGACCGGTGTCCGGGGATTGCACACTTCGCTCAGCCAAAATGTGATAAAATTGTACCTTTAGGCGCTAATTTTTAATTTAATCAGAATAAATACTCTCAAAGCAATGAAAAAATTTACTATTTTATTGGTTTCCTTATGTTTAGGAATTGCACTACCCGCGCAAACCGTTTTGTGGGGAGGCCCTAATGACCCCAACTCAAGTTTTTCAGCCGGCTTGGGCAATTGGACCACAAGGGGCTTAAGTTCCAGTATATCCGATTCTGCCTCCAATGCCATTTGGTCCTATACGGCTTCCGGAAATTCCCGGGGAGCTTATTCCGATTTGGCAGGGAGGATCAATTCACCCACTTTTGCCAACGGTGCCATCATTTTTGATTCGGATTTTCTCGACAATGGTGGGGTGGAAGGGAATGAGGGAAAAGGGGTCGCACCTTCCCCACACAGTGGTTCACTCACCAGTCCTTTGATAGATTGCTCAAGTTTTACTTCAGTAGCAGTTTCGTTTTATCAGTATTATCAAAATTTCTTGTCCGAATGTTTTTTGGAAGTGAGCGTTGACAGCGGATCTACTTGGACCAGAATCAGAATAAACCAAGACATCCTGCCAGGTAATGGCACTGCCAGAAACAATCATCAGGTAATTGACATTACTACCCATGCGGCTGGAAAATCAGGCGTCCAACTGCGTTTTATCTTTGAAGGTGATTACTACTTTTGGATCATTGACGATGTAAGCCTGGTGTCCCTTCCTGATTTGGATGTTGCGCTTGTCCAGGCTTTTTACAGTCCTTCAGCTTATAGCCAGCCACGTTCACAAATATGCCAAGATACTTTTAGGTTTAGTTCTACTGTGAGCAACCTTGGAGGTTTGGCACAAAATGAAGTGGTGCTTAAAGTGGAGGTATTGGATAAAGACAGAACCAGTGTTTTGTTTACCGATAGCACAGTGATTTCAACCCTGGAAGTAAATGACGACAACCGCAATATAGCAATGGCAGAACATTTTGTTCCAGACCAATTGGATTTGGGAAAATATTTCATCCGTTGGACCATAAGGGGAGGAGTTGGAACGGACTATAATCCAAGAAACAATGCCAGATTGGATTCCTTTGAGGTTTCATCCAGTCAATATTCTGTCGCTCCAAGAGTGAGGGGTGGTGTACGAGCCAATGGAGGGACTGCCTATTCTGTGGCAGCGCTCTATAAGACCTCTGATTGCTGGAATCAAAATGATAAATTCCTTGCCAAGGGAGCTGAATTTTCGCTGGTATATGGCTCTGGTGCTACCATCAAAAATTATATTTTCAAAATTTTACTTTTGAAAGTTCAGGATACCGTCAATGCTGATTTCAGTAATTTTTCAGCGGAGGGAGGTGTGTCCGGTGCGTCCACTGAACTATTGTCAGAAGAATTGTTTACAGGAGATGATGAAGCTGCTTATTCAATCATTGCCATTCCATTGACGGACAGCCGTACAGGCGGAGATCTGGTTCTATCTCCAAAGAGCCGTTATTTTCTGGTGGCCAGTCATCAAAATGAACCAAGTGAAGATGAAAATACCTGGAGATATCACGGTTCCAGTCAGGAGAAAAATTATAGCGGACATCCATTTACAGTGCCGGTCATTGACAATGCCGGATATTGGTTTGAATCATGGCCTGAAGGGGAGGCGCCATTCTTGAGATTAAATATTGAAGTGGTGACTAAGACAGATGAAGTAGCTCTGGCAGATCATGTATTGCGCGTATTTCCCAATCCGGTGGTGGATGATAATCTTCAATATCAATTGGAATTTGAAAACCCCACCAACGCAAACATTACTGTGTTTGATGTAAATGGAAGACTGCTTGATTTTATCAGCCACAAAAATGTAGTACATCTTAATCAGGAACTCAATGTATCAGGTTTGGCCGCTGGGCAATATTTTATCAGAGTTTCTACAGAAGAAGGAACAAAGACAAAATTGTTTAGCGTGCTTAGATAATTAGATCCTTCATTTTTAAAAACATAGTTGTCCGGCTTGAAACGTTATTTCAGCCGGACTTTTTTTTTACAATTTCTTATTTTTCTGATATATACAGGAAGTAGATCTTTTGGATTGGTTTTGTCGGCTAAACTCATTTGCCCGTATTCAAAGAATTGATGAGCCTTTCATGGATGTAAAAATTACTGAGAAGAAACATGCTCTTGTTCTATTTTTTGACCCCATTTTAAATCCATTGATCTTAGCGAAGACCCGCCTATTGAAAAAAAAAGCTGCTTGTTTTGCAAGCAGCTTTTCACCAATTCACGAATCTCAATTTACATATATTTCCTTCCCAATTTATTTTTTGTCAGAAGCCCCGAGTCCAGTTTTTGGGTTGTTGTCATCGATGTTCATCATCATCGGTACTGAGGTCCCATTGCCAATAATGATTTTTGAATTGCTGGATTTACTTAATTCCAACCATGCCTCCAGTGTTTTGTATTGAAGTATGTTGGGTGTAAGCCCTTCTGTTATAATTTTATTGGCATCTCTAAGTGCTTCGGCCTGAATAATTTTTCGTTCTGCTTCTTTTCTCTCTTGTTGAAGGACAAATTCCATTCTTTGAGCCTGTTGCTCAGCTTCCAATTTATCTTCAATGGCTTTGTTGATATTCTTTGGTAAAGAGATGCTTTTTAAGAGCACATTTTCCACCAAAATACCTTTGGATTTGAGGGTTTGCATCATTAATTCCCGGATGGCCACTTCGATCTCGGGACGATTTCCGCTGTGCATGTCTTTTGCAAAATATTTGCTGGTAACATCTGCTACAGCTGATCTGAATACCGGTAAGATAATGGTCTCTTCGTAGTCCAATCCCACTTCGATCAATAGATCTTTTGCAGATTTCTGTATCACCCTGTACAAAATTGAAACTTCGCTTTGAATGGTAAGTCCTTCTTTGGAAGGAATATTAATATTCACTTCAATATTTTCAGTTTGGCCTGAAACTTTAATAATAGTGCTCACAAACGGATTGTACACTTTTAAACCACTGGTATAGACCTTGTCATTGTATTTACCCAAAGTCCTTTTAATACCAAACTGACCTTGCTTTACAACTGTACAGGAGCTCAGGAGCAGGGTAAGCAATAGAAAGAAGAGGAAACCAATGTTTTTACTTGACACCATCGTTTTATTTTTTAAAATGTGATCTAAAATATTGAATAAAACAAGCATCCAATAGACATGTTTTGAATTTATTCATTTTAAGAATTATTTAAGAACCGATCGGATCAAACAACATAATATCAAACGGTTTAGAAAAAGGGGATTCTTAGAATCTCTTTTAGAACCGGATGTATTGAGCAGGATCCACGGGATTGCCTTTGTGCCATAGTTCAAAGTGAAGATGCGGTCCTTTGGTGAGGGTTCCTGTATTGCCAATGATGGCAATGGCTTCTCCAGAGCGCACGTTTGTTCCTGTCCTTTTGAGTAGTGCAGAATTGTGCTTGTAAACTGAAACCAGGTTGTTTGCGTGTTGAATTGAGATGGTATGCCCGTTTTCCAGGGTCCAATCTGACTGGATCACAACTCCGGGAAGGATGGATTTGATGGGCGAATTTTCAGGAGCAATAATGTCCAATCCGAAATGGTCCTTGTCCGGGCCAAAATGAGCTCCAAGAGTACCTTTTAATGGAGAGCTAAAAGGCAAATCGTACAGATCTTTATCAATATCAGTACCGCTGTTTGTAAAATTTCTGATCGGTTTACTTTGTTGTTTCGTGCTTTGTGATTTCCCGAGATTTTGCTGGTAATTGGCTCTTAACAAAGAATCTTCTTTTATTTTGGGAATTGGATTGCTAACTTCCTGATTAATAGTAATGTCCTTGGTGACATCGGCAGTTGTGATGGGTTCGTTGGAGATCATCCTCCTGAAATTATCAATATACACCTCTCTTGCTTTAAGTTCCTTGTCCAAATTTTCCAATCTTTTTTCTAATTGGATGAATTCACCTGTGTTTTTGACATCGCCATACCCTGGGATGTATGTTTTAAGAGGTGTTGCTATAATTAATGCCAAAAGAATTAATCCAGAAGCAAAAAACAAGGAACTGAGTAAAATATAAACATTCAACAGGGTTAATTTGTAGGTTTCAATTTCTTCAAAGGTATCTTCTTCTCTGATTATCAGCAAGAAACGCTTTTTAAGATGCGACTTAACTTTATCTTTTATTTTTTTTAGATCGAATGCCATTAATTTTACATTTTCATACAATAAAAAGCCTTGAAAATCTGTTATCTGCAGAATCAAAAAGCCGAATTTACTGGTTTATGTTTGTGAACAAATCATCCTTTTTGTTTTTTGCCTTTTCCCTTATCCTGTTTTTTAGTGCTTGCGTAACTAAAAGAAAGAAAGGTGATTCCTCTGCTCTTGGTCGCTTTTATCACAACACAACCGCAAAATATAACGCATGGTTTAATGCCAATGAAATACTCAAAACCAGCCTTCTCAACTTTGAGAGAAACCATAAAGATAATTATTCAGAGATACTCCCGGTATTTCCTTACAATGCCATAGCCAACCCCGACTCGGAAAAACCAAATCTTGATAAAGCCATCCTGAAGGTTTCTACGGATATCTCGATGCACCGCATCAGCCGTTGGACGGATGATTGCTATTTTATTTTGGCGAAATCCCAGTACCTGAAAAAGGATTACGAGACAGCAGAAGAAACCTATAAATTTTTACTGGAAGAGTATAGTCCCGCCAGCATCATACGGAATACAAAAAAGTTGAAGGAAAAGTCCAAGCTGGATCTCAAGAAGGAGAAGCAAAGAAAGTTAGAAGAAAAAAAAGAAGCTGCTGAAGCTTTAAAAAAGGAAAAGGCGAAATCCAGCAAGGCAAAATCAAAGGCAAAGCAACAGGCCAAAAAGAAAGCCCAGGCAAAGAAGAAAAAAGGAAAAACGGCCGCGAAGCCCAAAGTCAACCAAGTTCCTGCTTCCAGCAAGAAGGCGGATACCAATCCGGTGGTTAAAAAATCAGAGGATCGAGCACTTGCACCCATCACCGAAATTAAGAAGACAGAAAAAACACCCAACCTAAAAAATGTGGGTTCAAAGTTGGTACCACACAGACCGGTATATTGGGAAGCATCCATCTGGTCAGCCAAGAATTTAATAGAAAGGGCAAAATACTATGAAGCCGCATCCATCCTGAAAGAAATCGATTCGGATGCCAACACCCCTGAATATCTTTATGAGGATCTGAATGCCACATTTGCACATGTCTATCTGCGTCAAAATAAATATGAGCAAGCCATTCCCTATTTGAAGAATGCGATTGAATTTGGAAAATCGAAAAAACGCAAGGCCAGGTATGCTTTTATTTTAGGTCAATTGTACCAAAGGTTTAATCGGCCGGTGAGTTCAGATGAATATTTTGGCATGGTCCTCAAAATGAATCCGGGGTATGAGTTGAGATTTCAATCCAAAATGAACCTATTGCTCAATCAAGGATTGGGGACAGACAATGTGGCTGAAACTGAAAAATCCATCTTAAAATTATTAAAGGATCCAAAGAACAAGGATTTTGAACCCGAGATTTATTTTGCCCTGGGGCAGATTGCATTGAGGGCAAATAGAAGAGAAGAGGGAATTAACTATTTAAAACAATGTGTTTCAGCGCAGGCTACTAACAATGGGATCAAGTCCAATGCGTATCAAGTTTTGGCAGACCTTCATTTTGAATCCCAACAATATGGACTTTCAAAAAATTATTTTGACAGCACTTTGTTGCTTTTGGCCAAAAATGATCCCCGACGGGCCTATCCATCTAAAATGGTGGCTAACCTGAGTGAAATTGCCACCCAGCTTGATATCATTTATCTGCAAGACAGTCTGATCAAAATTGCAGGCCTTTCTACAAAAGAGAAGAGGGCTTTGGCAATACAGATCAAAAATCGCAATAAACCCAAAACGGTCAATCCAACCGGAGCAGGTGGATCGATGATTCCTGAAAATGCATTTGATAAAATGGGAATCGGCAGCAGCGGTTTCGGAGAGCGATTTGACCGAAGTCTGGTGGGGCAATCAGATGCCAATGCAGGTGGTAAAGATGGCAAATCAAGTAGTTACTTTGCCTACGACCAAAGGGCATTAAACAAAGGAAGAAGTACCTTTGAACAAGTTTGGGGAGTGAGAAATCTGGAAGACAATTGGAGAAGATCCAATAAATCTTCATTTGTTTCAGAATTCGAATCCATTACCCAGGGATCGGATGACAAAGCGGGAGAGAACCTGGAAGAGGACCTGGCGAACATCCTGCGCGGTATTCCTACTACTGAACAAGAGCTTGATGCAGCCCATAAAAAGATCCAGGAAGCCATGTTTAAATTGGGTGTATTGTACCGGGAGAAAATTGAACAATATAAAAAATCCAAAGAGACTCATCAGGATTTGCTGACCAGGTACCCCACATTTGACAGGAGAGAAGATGCCTTGTATTATATTTACCTGAACTGTGTCGAACTCAATGAACGGGAATGCGCCGATTGGGCTTCGAACGAACTGCAAACACAATATAAGAATTCTCGATACACCCGCATTCTTACCGATCCTGCTTTTGCCAGAAGTCTGGGTCAGAAGAAAGATGAATTGGTAGAATCCTATCATCAGGCTTATAAACTGTACGATGAAAAAGCATTTGAATCTTCTTTTCAGATATTAAATATCATAAAAGCAGGAAACAGATCTCCGCATCCGATCGATCCAAAGATTCAAATGCTATATGCTTTGTGCATCGCAAAGGTCTCCGGAAAAGATGCCTATATGGAAGAGCTAAAGAATCTGATTGCTCAATATCCGTCAACTCCTGAGGAAAGCAAAGCCAAGGAGATTATGCGATTCTTAAAAGGGGATGAAGAAGCATTTGGAACAGTCTCCATCACTGAAGCCAAAAAAATTGACTTCAAGCAGGAGGACAATAAAACCCATTTTGTGTTTCTCATATTTTTTAACCCTCCGGAACGACAAATGGATAAGTCCAAAATTGCCTTATCCGATTACCATGCCAAATACCATAAATTGGACAATTTAAAAATGACCAGCCTTGAGTTTGATAAAGATAAAAATACTTCCTTGATTTTGATTCGGCAATTTGAAAATAAATCAGCTGCCATGAAATATATTGCATCTGCTCAAAGAAACCAGGCCGAATACATTCCCGGAGTATCCAATTATGAGTTATACACTTCCACGCAAGCCAATTATCGATTAATTTTAGAAAACAGATCTTTAAAGGAATACCAGGAATTCTTCAAGCAGAATTACGTGCAATAAAAAAATGGCAAAGCCAATAAGCCGAGGAATCGATTTTAAGTCACAGCAGTTGCAATTCCACCAATTTCTGATAGATACAATGTGTAGCGCCTGAATGCTCCAAAAGGTAGTTTTTTAACTTGACTGCTTTATCGGTGCACCAGGATTCCTGTTCTGCACATTGAGCCAGTTGGGTGAGTGAATCCGGGTGTTGAATTTCAAATCCTATACCTAAATGGATCATTGATGCAGCCTCCGGAAATTTTCGGTGGGCCGGTCCAAAGCAAACTGATTTAAGATGAGCGGCTGGTTCCAGAATATTGTGAATACTTTTTCCAAATCCCCCACCCACATAAGCGAGGGAGGCTTTGGCATAAATGGACGAAAGTTGTCCTATCCCATCAATTATCAGAATGGGTAGATCAGTAGCTAGATTAAGATTTGAAAGTCTTACAGTGGCTGCCGGAAATTGGGACTCTATTTTTGCAAGATGTTTTTCATCAGGTTGATGAGGCGCAAGGATCAACTTCCAAAGATTATGATTCATGTTCTTCCAGGAAGAAGCAATTAAAGCCACATCATCTTCCCAAACGCTTCCTGCGACTAAAATTTTTTTACTTCCACAAAAATGGTTAACCAGTTCTGAAATTTCAGGGTTTTTGGCTATTTGAAGAACCCGGTCTAGTCTGGTATCACCACAAACTGTGTAATGTTCGATTCCAAGCCGACTTGCCAGAGTGGAAGATTCATTGTTCTGGAGGAAAAAATGCCTTCCTTGCAGAAGGATTTTGCGGAAATGGTTCATGAATGATCTGAATAAAATGTGATCTGACCTGAGGTGCATCGAAATATACACAAAGGGAATCTTGTTTAAATTCAGCTGATGGAGTGTCTCGTACCAAAAATCGTATTTTACAAAAATTACCAATTTGGGTCTGACCATTTGAAGAAAGGCAGAAACATCGCTTTTTGTATCCGATGGGAAATAGCTTACGACATTGACCTGATCGTAATTTTTTCGAATTTCGAAGCCGGAAGGAGAATAAAAGCTGAGCCACAAAAATGCCTGCGGATGATTTTTTCTAATTGATTCAATCAATGGTCTTCCCTGTTCAAACTCTCCAAGTGAAGAGCAATGAATCCAAATGGATTCTCTATGATCTGGATTCAAATGGACGTATTTCTTCTTCCATTGATTTCTTCCTTTTTTCCACAACAATGCATCTTTTCTAAAATAGGATGCAAAGCTTATCAAACTAAAATAAAGAGATACAAGCAATCTGTAAATCCACATCAATAATTGAATTTTTCACCATAATCCCCAATAAAAAAGGGTAGATACCAACCAAATTTGAATTGCAGGTATATATCCTTTCTTGAAATTCCTGATTCTGATTGCATGGTGTCGTAATTATATGATCTTCTGCTTTGTGTAAAACCCAAGATGGGTTCGAATCCTGTGTAAAAATTAATCCTGCCTGAATGACTTCTAAACTCATAACCGATAAATCCGGTGACAGATAGCCCATTGGTGAGTCGATCGTGCCCCTGTCTAAAGGCCAGATTGATTTGGCTTGCTGATCGTGAATCATCCTGGATTCTTATCCGATGTTGCAAAAAACCTAGCCCTAAAGACCACTTGAGCCCGTGTTTTGCCATTGACTGCGATCCGAGGGAAAAAATACCACCCGTAAAAATCTGGATATTGAAAGCCCTTTGTCTTAATCGAACATCCGTTTGGAATCCATCTTCTCCAATGATTTGCCCAAGGTCTGATGTGCGGTAGGGTTTCAGCACATCCTCATAAACCCTTGTTCCAAACAAGTAGGTCCACTTTATCCCAATGGGAAAGTGATATTGCGGGGGTTCATAGCTCAAACCCAATCCAACACATTGATTTGGACCATAACGATCACTCAGTTGCGCAAGAGCAGAGCCATAACCCAAGTGGATGTCCACAAAAATACCTTCATTGTTCTGCGCCACTTTTGAATTTTGTGAATGAACATTCAGCAGAATGAGCAGAAAAACTAAAGTTGATTGAAAACGAAGCATGTTGGTCTTTTATAGAACTTAAACGTTTGAATCGCAGGAATGCACAAATAAATGAAAATAATAAAAATTAAATTCAGCTCTTCCGTGCATTCAATGCAAACAGCTTTGACTCATAAAATGCAATCGATTGGTTTGGGTCCTAAGATCGAATATTACTTCCAGGCGCAAATAATACCTCCCATCAGCATCAATGTCAAGGTCCAAAACAAAGTGTTGATAAATGTCAGTTTGAATGATTTTTTCTCGTACATCCCATTGGTGGCCATAATGGGCAACACCAAAAATATTCCCACGAGCATCCCATGAACCATTCCATGCCTAAAAGTTCGAAACTCATTGGCGTATTCACCCTGACCTTCAAATTTGGCCAAAACTTCTTTTGCAGCATCTGCTCTGGCAGGATCTTCCACTGCATTTAACAGAGCACTGTGTACTCCTAATTGATGAATTGTAATGGGGTTTAAACTCATAGATAGCATAAATGAAAACAGGAGGGAAAGAATCATGGTTCTGGCCATGTTGAAATCTTTTTCGATGGCTTCTTTGGTAAGGCCCGTTTCTTTCATCCAAACAGTGCCCATTACTTTTTCATGATACCAAATAAATCCCAAAAAGCTGGGAACCAATGCAGCTACTAAAATGGCAATCCAATTCATAAAATTTGTTTGAAGTATTAAAAAAATTAGTAAAAATAACTATTTCACAATATTAAATTTTTGGACCAATGCACCATCCTGGGTGACCAATTCTACCAGATAAATACCGGATGGAGTTTCAGGAATTTTTAAATGTGCGATTTGTTGCCCTTGCATATAATGCGTTTTTGCAAGGAGGGTTTTGATTTTTTTTCCTTCAGGATCCAATAAGTTTATTTGAATACTTTGGTCTTTATTTAAGGTAAAATGAACGCTGATTTCTGAAACTGCTGGATTGGGAAATATAGAATATAGTTCAGATTTGATGGGAAAGTCCAATGGATTTGCATCAGGATCATCTAAATTGAGCACCAGGTTTTCATCACCAGTTTGATACAGGACATAGGAGAGTGGAAGATAGAACATTTCGTCCGCGGTACCTTCTCCCCAGGTTACCAATTTAGGGGGATTGTTGGGGTTGACCGGATTATTTACTGTATTGTCGTAGGTAGCAAAAGCATGTATTTCTGTGCCTTGTGGCAATACAATTAATTTTTTAAAGTAGTATCCACCCTGCCAGTTAAAGTCCCAGTCGGATATTTTGATCAGGTTGATTTGTTTTCCATCAGGGAGTTTGGCATATACTTCCCAGTCTTTTCCAAGCATGTGGCAATGTGGCCAAATTCCGATCAGGCTAATTTTCGTTGGAATCCGATAAACTGCATGAAATTTTTTCACCTGGTTGGATGGGATAATAAAGGGCCCATCCACCAAATCATTGGGTAATAAAATTTTGGAAAGTACATTTCTTTTTGCGGGTTCTGAAGCAAAAAACAAATTCACCACCGTACTATCTGATTCATCTACGCTGGTAGGTGCATAATGCATTTGCAAGACCAGATCTGAGCCTTTTGGCAGTTTCTGTGACATGCCATTTGTAAATACATTTGGTTTTTGCCCCGGAACATATCCTGGCAATTGGGGGTTGCCGGAAATGAAACCTCCATTGGTAAACCCATATTCAGGAGTTTTGGCATCTTCTTCCCGGGCTTTTCCGGTTGGATCCGCCCAAAACAAGGTGTGGTGGACTATTTTGCCATTTCCTGGCCTCATTTCCAAAGCCACAAGATCTTTATCTTCTGCAAGCTGGGTTGGAATCACAAAGTACCTGTATTCATCGTATCCTGTGCCCTTGTGAAGGTAGGATTGCGAAAAACTCAAAGTCAGATCAGGTGTACCAATTTGAGAACCTTTTGGGAAATTGGGGAAGGGCGGTTCCTTGGACATATCGCCTGGAGGCATTCCTGCATCCACCCATGCACCGATCATTTTTATCTGAGCATCTGTCAGAAAATTTTCATGTTGGTAGTTTTGATAGGTCGGATCTGGTTTCCAGGGGGGCATGTATTTAGATTGGGTCACATATTTTATATTAAGTGCCCGATCGCGGATCTCATTGTAATTGGTCAAAGGAAAAGGTCCGATTTCACCGGGTCTATGGCAGTTTGAGCAGTGTTTGTAAACAAGCGGTGCAATGTCTTCCGCAAAATTTTGTGAATGAAGGGTTCCGAAAATGAAAAGGAAAAAGCAGAAGCTGATGTACTTTGTCATAAAAGGTATTAATTGGTGTTGTAAATATCCAAAAATTATCACGAATGATTAAAGTTTTGTCAAAAAGCAACCAACTGCCTCGGTTTGAAAGGGCTGAAACTGCTTACCCTTGCTGATGTTTTCAAGGCAATCGTTCAATTCTCTGTTTGAAGCTCTGGATTTTCGCTTACCAATTGCTGCCCAACGGTCATCGATTCGCCCTTGATAAAGAACCGTTTTGGTAGGTTGATGAAAAATAATCACCTCGGGCATGACTTTAATGTGGTAGAACTTTGCCAATGATTGTAAACTATCCATTTTCCAAGGAAGGGGTATTTGGTACTTTTTGTGAAACTGATTAATTTCGGAATAGCTCGAACTGGGTGCCGGATAAATGGCTTCCATTTGGATGCTGTCGTTTTGATATTTTGACCACAATCGGATTATTTCAGGTGTATAGGATTGGGTAATCTTACATTCTTCCAACATAAAAAAATATACTTTGAATGTAGGATTTTGTCCGGAAATTTCTGAGATTTGAAACAGGATCCAAAGTAAAGACAGCACAAAGGATGATTTGATGGATATCATCTTTCTAAGACCCATCTAATGTGATAAAGTTTAAACCAGGGTATATCGCCATTCCTCAATATTTTAAGATGAGCAGGATGGGTCAATTGTAATGAATGTTACATTTTTTTGTTGGAGAAGAGTTTAACTTTGGGGCTTTAAAAAATGCCATGGACATTATTGGGTATATAGCCTCTGTTGTGATCGGAATATCTTTGGGTTTAATTGGAGGAGGAGGAAGTATTCTGACGGTACCTGTGCTGGTCTATCTTTTTGGAGTTGATGTGGTTACTGCTACTGCATATTCACTCTTTATTGTGGGTCTGACCAGTTTGGCTGGATCCATGGATGGTTTTAGGAAAGACCTGGTCGATCTCAAAATGGTGGCATGGTTTGGGATTCCTTCTTTAATTGCAGTTTTTTGTTCCAGAGCTTTTATCGTTCCATCCATTCCTGAGACTGTTTTACAGCTGGGCGGATACGAACTCACCAAATCTGTTTTTTTAATGCTTTTGTTTGCCATTTTGATGCTGGCCGCTTCATTTGGCATGATACGAAAGTCAAGAGTTGAAAATCAGCCTGCCTCAGAAAAAAGCTCATTCAATTGGATTTATGCTGTAATGGAAGGAGGAGTGGTGGGAGTTCTGACCGGAATGGTTGGTGCGGGGGGTGGATTTTTGATCATACCTGCCCTGGTGATATTGAGTAAACTTCCCATGAAAAAAGCGGTCGGGACCTCACTTGTTATTATTGCCATTAAGAGTTTAATTGGATTTTTTGGAGACCCACAACTTTTACAATTCGATTGGTGGTTTCTGATTTCAGTCAGTTTTTTTGCAATTTTTGGAGTTTTTATTGGTGGCAAATTGTCAAACCAAATTGATGGCCAACTCCTTAAACCAGCCTTTGGATGGTTTGTTTTGATCATGGGCTGTTTTATCCTAGTAAAAGAACTTTGGTTTTAATTGAAAATATAGATGGGGTTTTTGACTGAATATGTAAGTTTTGTTACAGAACAAATCTTTAATTAGTCCGAACTTTGTGGTATCAAATAATAAGCACAATTTATGAAAGTAGAACAAATATATACGGGATGCCTGGCACAAGGAGCCTATTATATTGTCTCAGAAGGAGAGGCAGCCATTATCGATCCTTTGCGGGAGATTCAACCATATCTTGACCGAATCAAAAAAGATGGAGTTAGGCTTAAATATGTATTTGAGACCCATTTTCATGCCGATTTTGTCTCCGGGCACCTTGATCTTAAGCGAAAAACGAATGCGGAAATCGTTTATGGTCCGAATGCTGAATGTGAGTTTGAGTGCATTTCTGCCGTAGATGGTCAGATTTTTGAACTTGGCAAAGTAAAATTTAAAGTACTTCATACTCCCGGGCACACCATGGAGAGTACATGCTTTTTATTAATTGATGAGAACAATAAGAATCACGCTATTTTTTCAGGCGATACTTTGTTTCTTGGAGATGTGGGCAGACCAGATTTGGCTCAAAAGGCCAGTAGCATGAGCCAGGAAGATTTGGCTGGAATGCTTTATGATAGTCTGATGACTAAGATCATACCCCTGGAAGATGATGTCATTGTCTATCCTGCACATGGAGCAGGAAGTGCCTGTGGAAAAAATATGATGAAGGAAACGGTGGACAGCTTAGGTAATCAGAAGAAGGTCAATTACGCACTCAATCAGCCGGACAGGGACACATTTATTAAGGAAGTGACTGCAGGTTTGTTGCCTCCGCCCGGGTATTTTGGAGCAAATGTCAGCATGAATAAGAAGGGTTATGAAAATGTGGAAGATGTGATTCACAGAGGCCTTACTCCATTAAATCCTGAAGAATTTGAACGATTGGCTGAATCCAGTTCAGCTTTGATCTTGGATACAAGAGATGCTGCATTATTTTATCAAAAATTTATTCCTCAATCCATTAATATCGGATTAAAAGGTGACTTTGCCCCTTGGGTTGGATCAATGATTGTGGATGTAAAGCAAGCTATTTTATTGGTAGCAGAAGAAGGTACCGAAGAAGAAGCTTTGATTCGGTTGAGCAGAGTCGGTTTTGACCATGTTTTGGGCTATCTCAAAGGAGGGATTCAGAGCTGGGAAGCAGCAGGGAAGGAACTGGATCGTATAGATCGGATTGGGGCCGAATCATTTAAAAATTTATATCAAGAAAGACATCCAGTTGTACTTGATGTCAGAAAAGAGTCAGAATATGACGCCGAGCATGTAGAGGGAAGTATAAACAAGCCTCTTTCAGAAATTAACGATTGGATACACTTGCTTGATCCAAATATTCACTATTACATTCATTGTGCTGGCGGTTATCGAAGCATGATAGCGGGCAGCATATTGCAGGCCAGGGGATTTAGAAATTTCAGCGAAGTGGAGGGAGGATTCAACGCCATTCGAAAAACAGCTATTCCTGTAACTCAGCTTGCGTGTAAAAGCAAATTAAGTTAGATATCTTTCCATAACGGTATGTGTAGAATTTATGGCGTCCTTGACGTCATATCAGTAGTTATTTGCAATTTAATTTTTTCAAATTTATAAATTTATAATTATCATGGGTATATTGAGTAATTTATTTGGTTTTGGTACAGGAAATACGGATCTGTCCAAAATGATCCAGCTTGGCGCATTTCTGGTGGATGTCAGGACGCAGGCAGAATTTTCAGCAGGGACGTTTAAAGGTGCAGTAAACATTCCACTGGATACTTTGGAGCGCAACATTTCCAAGTTCAAAGGGAAAGAGAACATCATTGTTTTTTGTAGAAGTGGTGCAAGATCAGCTCAGGCTAAGTCCATACTACTACAGCATGGAATTCAAAACGTATTCAATGGTGGTGCCTGGGATGAGCTGGCCAGATTGGTAAAATGAAGAACAAACTTAGAAAGCCGAGATCTTTTAACGGATAATCAATAACTTCTTAGGGTTTCTTCGGGATAGTTGCAAGAAATAAATTCCATTTGAGAGAGCCTCGACATTCAGCTCTTTGTAGTTGACACCCTGATTGGTTTTTATGGGGTGGCTTGAATAAATTTTGCCAGAGATGTCTGAAAAGCTTATTTGTTCCTGTTGATCACTATCCGAGTAGTATTCCAGATAAATGGTATGATTTGCTGGATTTGGATAAACGGAATAGGTATCTTCATTGTGTGCCAACTGGTAAACAGCCTGGATTTTCATCTCATTGATTGGAAAAATATTTAAAGGGGATGAAAAGCTTGTATCCTTCCCTATGAGCCAGTAGGCAAATCTATAGCCAGGCTTTCGGGTGGCATTCAACTGAACGGAGTTGCTCGTAAAATATTGGCCTGAAAATGGAAAATCATTTAAAGTCAAGGAATTTAGCTGTATGACACCCGCATCTTTTGGCAATGTTTCAACTGTAATGGTACATAGCGAATCTTGTTTCATTTCCTTCCTGATATGCTCAAAAGCAAATTCTGGTCGGAAAGTGATGTAAGTTCTAAGCTTCGTATTTAATTCGTTCTTCCATTCGCCTACATTCGAACCCCATTTGTTGAAGTGAGCATGCATGGCTGATTCGAGGAATAACTCAAGACTATCTAAAACTGCCATCATTTTGGATGGTCGAAATGAAGTATTGATTAAATCAGCATATCGATTGATAAAATAATTTTTGAAAGAGTCATTTTTTAGCAGCGCTTTGAATATCGAGATGTGTTTGTTGTGGTCTGCCACAGGCCCGAGAATTCTGCCTAAGTTACTCTCGGTGTGTGCTGCCCATGGAAATGCATTGAGACATACGTCAGAATCATAAAACAAGTAATTCCATTTTCCCTGATCCTTTTTTCTCCAATACTTGACATTGTTGTTGGGCCAATCCCAATTGTTGAAATAAGTCTCAGCAATCAGATAATCACAAAAACCGGGGATGTCCAGAAATTTCTCTGTAAATTCATAATTTTCTTTCTTGCTTAAGTCATGCGTGACAATGTAATGATACAGAGAATCAAAAGCCATTCGATCTCCCGTTATTATCAAACTGTCGTCCTCCAGGAAGTCAATTTGCTCTGGCAGTAGTTTGTATTTTGCAAGAGGGTAATAGGAATCGAGTTTTTCCCTGACCTCCATGAGACCATAAAATTCACCATTTATATATACAATAACAGGTTGATACCCATTGGCAATTACATTTAATTTTTGACTGTTTATATAATGGCATAAATATCCATCTCTCAAATGTGCTTTGTTAAAATCACTTCCGGAGTTTCTCAAAACAATTCTTTTAAATAGATCAGACTCAGGTAGAGAAGGAAAGAAGGGGAAATTGATCAGGGCTTGTCTGTATTTTTCTTTTGCATAAATCCTCATTGGTTTCATTGCCTGAGTTCTGGTTGATTTTCCGCCATGAACGGCAATGTCAAACCTTCCTTCAAAAATTATTTCCCCAAGATTTGAAAAATAACTAATATGGGCTGGTATCTCCTTCTCGGACCAAAAGTTGGCCCCATAATAGGGATATTCAGAAGAGGCATTTGGGCCTGACATAAAAATACCTGTTGTACTGTCAAAAAGTAACTTTGAATCAACAGACAAATAAAGCAAGGGCATCCGGTAAGTTGCGGTGTCCATGTGAAAACTTGAATGAACGATGTCTGAGCTCAATCGTGTATGATTATAAGCGATGGCTTTGACAGTCATGCTTTGATTCACCAGAATGGGACTATGATAAATTAATGATTGATCCGTAGGATCTGTCCCATCGGTTGTATAATATATTTTAATTCCTGCCTGAGTTGAGTTTAATTCTACTTCAATTGGCTGATGGTAAAAACCTGATGGTAAACTAAACTTAGGGTTTTGAACTTCGCAACTTTGGGATTCTTCATTCGATTCATTTTTTTCAAGTGGGGTAGCCTGACCAGAACAAAACCATTGTCCCATCATGTCAGAAACATAAGTGTGATCAACAGGAATAGGCCCAAATTGTAAGGAATCGATCCATCCCTTTTCATTCGACCAAAGTCCAAGAAATTCTCCATCTTTGGAAAGACTAAAATTGGTATGCCATTGTGAGGATACAATTCCATCTTTTCCGGAAGCAAAAAAGAGATGGAAGGATTGAGGAGGCATGCTTATCGCGGGTATGGCCCATTTATTTGGCTTATCCGGATTGTCCGTCAGAAAAAGGTTTTTGATGGTCAAGAAGTTTGAAGAGGAATTGTAAATTTCAATCCAATCCTCATATTTGAATGAGGCATCCGGCAACAGGGTTTGATTGTCAGGACAAAATTCTGATAATCTGATTTGCGCAAACGACCCATTCAATATCATTGACCCGAGAAGAAGTCTGATAAATGGCTTCCACAGATTGTTCATTGTGCATTTTGTTGCAACCACAGATCTCATTACAACGCTTAAAATGGATAAATTGATTACATTTATTTGCCTTTGGCATGGATTAAAGTTATTAGTTTTGTCATTGAATTTTATATTTTGCTTGTTTTCAATGCTTTAATTTTTATTTCGGGGAAAGATATTCTGCCTTATGCCAAATTTAAAAGAAATGTGTAACAGCGAATTCAATTCGTCAGGGCTCTTGTATTAATATTGAATGATAAAGGGATGGTGAAGTTTTTCCAAAATATACTGGTTTTAATTTTATTGATTGGTGTTGTCGATTTCGGTCACTCACAATATGCAATTGGATTGAGGGGCGGTGCAGTCATTTCCCGTTTCCAGTTTTCTGATCCGATAACTGAGTTGGGGGTTCAATATAGAACCCACTTCCAGGTAGCAGTTCCCCTTCAAATACAATTAAATTCACGCTTGTACTTACAGTTTGAAGCACAGTTTATTCAGAAAGGAGTCCGCCTTTTTTTTAGGGACCAGGTGGACTTTTATGACTATCGGATCAATACACAATTGATTGAATTTCCAGTATTGTTAAAGATGAATTTTAGTAGTTGGGACTCCAAATTGTTTTTATTTGGAGGACCAGGCATGGCTTATTATATGACAGGTAAATACAGAGAATATTACTCAGAAAAAGACGAAATATTTGATATCAGAAACCGGGTCGATTACAAAGGGGTCAATCGGTGGGATATCATCTTGCAGCTAGGTGGAGAATTCGCCTGGACCCTCTTTAGAGATTGGGAAATGTTTTTAGATGCAAGGTATCATTTTGGTTTTATCAATTTTGATTATTTGGCGATCGGACCATTGGATGAAGTCCATTCAAGAAGTATTTCCTTGAGTATTGGTGTAAAGAAATTATGGGAAAATTGAATTGGTAAAAATTCAGAGAACTCAGGATGCAGACGATAATTGGTAAAGACGTTGTAAAATCAGCTCAATTGTTAAGAGAAGGAAACGTAATTGCGATACCCACCGAAACAGTTTATGGTCTTGCTGGAAATGCATTAAACAGCAAAGTGGTCAGTCAGATATTCAACATAAAGGGAAGGCCAATCACCAATCCCTTGATTTTACATGTCAACAGCGTTGATCAAGCCAAGTTGTACAGTTCTGAATGGCCTGAATGGGCAGAAATACTTTCGATGGAATTTTGGCCCGGACCTTTGACTCTTTTGCTAAAAAAGACTGGATTAATCAATGATCAACTGACTTCTGGCTCTGATCGGGTAGCCATCAGAATACCCGCTCATTCCATGACCAGAGAATTATTGTCGATGCTTGATTTTCCTTTGGCGGCGCCAAGTGCAAATCCATTTACTTACATCAGTCCAACCACAGCAGAGCATGTTTTGAAACAACTCGGTGGTAAAATTCCGTATATTTTAGATGGAGGTCCATGTAAGAAAGGACTTGAGTCCACCATCGTCGGAATGGAAGAAGGTCAGATATATATATACAGAGAGGGCGCTGTCACCGCTGAGCAAATTTCTAAATGGTTGGGGCCTATCAAAATAAAGGTTAAGAATGATGAAGATAAATCGACTGAAGCTCCTGGAATGTTGCAAAAGCATTATTCTCCGTATACCAGATTATTAGTTACAGAGGATGCAATCTCATGGAAAGAATTGGGACATGAAAAAAAGCTTGGTTTTGTGTTATACAACAGCCCTGCTTATTTATTTGAGGAATTTCCTTGCGTTGTCCTTTCACACACCAAAGATCCGGATGAGGCTGCTTCCAATTTGTATGCAGCATTGCATGCACTGGATGCAATGGGTTTGGATCTGATCATCGCAGAACTTATGCCCGCAGAGGGAATTGGCAGGGCAATCAACGACCGTTTGAGGAGAGCTGCTAATTCATAAAACAAGGTGGAGCCCAAAATACGCCTGCAGTGGCAAGAGCTTGAAAAATTTTTAGACCCAATCTTGAATGAGGTAGTTCATTGAAGACCTTGGTGTTTATGGATTTAAGTTATTGTATTTATATTTGCAGGGTTTCATTTTGTAAGGATGACTTTGTGTTTTTTAAAATTGAAATTGTTAGATGAATACGGAGTATAGAGTCTTATTGGTGGATGATGATCGCACTTTAAGTCCTTTGGTAAAAGAATATTTACAGGCAAAATCTTACCAATGTGATTTGTTTCACAATGGATTTGAAGCCTTGAAATTTCTCCATGAAAATTCGGTGGACATTTGTGTGTTGGATATCAAAATGCCATTAAAGGATGGCTTTGAATTGGCCAGAGATATTAGAATTTTACTCCCGGAGGTCCCTTTCTTATTTCTTACTGGCGAGACGGATAAAGAGGATCGCATTAAAGGATTGGAGGCTGGGGCGGATGATTACATCATTAAGCCTTTCAGTATGCAGGAACTCGAATTAAGGATTCGGGCAGTTTTGCGAAGATACCTTGGACACCATAAACCAAAATCTGATAGCCTAATTTATCAAATTGGCATCTACCGATTCAATCCTTCCAGTAGGGAGTTAAAAAATGAGCAATCCATCAGAAAACTCAGCGCCATTGAAGCAAAATTATTGAACTTATTTTGTCAGTCAGAAGATTGGATTATTGATCGTGAAGTGGCATTAAAACGGATCTGGTCTGATGAAAATAATTTTCGCGAGAGAAGTTTGAATGTTTATGTCAGTAAGCTTAGAAATTATCTTAAGGAGGATCCTTCCATAGAGATTATGAACATTCATGGTTCAGGATATAAGCTTTATTTTAAATAGTCGTTCACAATTGTCCAAAATAATTTTTACAAATCAACATTCCCACTTTTTGTCGCGCAAAAAGTGGACAAAAACGCAGCCTTTTCTAAGGCGGCATCTTCCTTGGTTCTATTGGGCTTAATTTGGTTCATTTTGCAAAGTTCTCTGTTGGGACAGATTTTGGGCGCTGTATATTGACGCTCCATAATGTCATTTCATTTGGATGGTATGTTTGATGGGTGCATCATATTAGTTTCAGTTAAAGGAGCGACAATATAAGGCGCTATTTCCAAAATCTGTCCTTCTTGGGCCGCTGACGAAAAGGCTCTTAATATTAATCAATATTTAGATTGAAATATCAGGAAGAATGATGGTTTTCAAGCATTTCAATGCGGCCTAGGGCTCCGTAGCTCGGGTACCCAACCAGTGAATTTCGCGGTCATGCTAAAAACTGTCTGAGCCCAACGGAGGAGCTACCCACAATGACGGAGTTTGCGAAGCGAGGATTGGGGAGCACAGTAGGAGAGGTAGAGGCGAGTTTTTTTAGCATAGCGAAAGAGCTGCAGTTGGGTGAGCGAGGAGTCCAGCCGCGAGTTTTCTTTGGTTTCTTTCTTTTGACGACCAAAAGAAAGTAACATGCATATAGTATGAAAAACATAAAATATTTTTTAAATTACAATAGTTGTTATGGAGGTTCAATTTTAAAATATCGTTACAAAATTTGTATACACTTGTAAATCAATAGCCATATTCTCAAATTGAAATTATTTTGGACAGATGTGATAGTCGTTTTTTATTAATTCGGTGATTGAATTAATTTTTTCTTTTAACTGAAAACTTAATTCCAAGATTTGACCATGCGCGTCAAAGTGATTTGAATCAGTTTGTTTTTCTAAAGTGTAAGCCATATTAACCGCATCAACATCCTGAAGATATGCCAATTGTGTTTTTAAACTGTGTGCTTCAATAGAAGCTTTTTTAAATTCTTCATTTTGAATGTGCGAGATGAGTTTTTCCAGTTGCCGTGGTGCTTCATTGTTAAAATTATAGAGAAATTTATGAACAAGTTCTTCATCGCCAAATAAATTTTGCAATAAACTTAAATCAATCACGGTTCCAGTTGTTTTTTAAGTTTATAAAATAAATCAACGGGGTCGATGGGTTTGGTGACAGTATCATTCATACCGCTATCCAGGCATTCTGTTATTTGTTGAGAGATGGCGTTGGCAGTGAGGCCGATAATGGGTATGGATTGGGCTTTTTGGCGATGGTCTTTTCTGATAAGTTTGGTGGCCATAATTCCATCCATAACAGGCATTTTAACATCCATAAGAATTAGATCGTAAATGTTGTTATTTAGTTTTTCAATGGCGATTTGGCCGTTCTCCGCGAGGTCCACCACCGTTCCAGGCATGTGCTTTTTAATTAATTCAATCGCCACCAATTGATTTATTGGACTATCTTCCACCAAGAGTAGCTTATAACTATTTTTGAAGACGAGTTTTTGAGTTTCTCCTATCGATTGGGTCTCATTGGCTTTCGCCTCCATATGGATGGAAAAGAAAAACTCAGAGCCCTCACCATGCTTTGATTTTACGGTGAGTTTACCGCCGAGAATTTCTACCAGATGCTTGGAAATAGACAGGCCAAGACCAGTACCCTGATTGCCAATAATTTCTTTTTCATGAATTTGTTCGAAGCTTTCAAAGATGGTGTCAAGTTTCGCGGCAGGGATACCAATCCCCGTGTCTTTTACTTTGAAGTTTATTTGATAAGTACCATTTTTATTTTGAATGGATCGTACATCCAAAAGCACGCTGCCTGTATCCGTGAATTTGATGGCATTGTTGATGAGGTTGGTGAGAATTTGAAACAATCTGACTGGATCGCTCTTTAAAACATTGGGAATCTGTTCTGAAATCTGAATTTGGAACAAAAGATTTTTCTCTTGTGCTTTGGCAGATAATAAAGTATTAATTTGATCCAACAAATTTCGAATGTTGAAGTATTTTAGAACAATGGAATATTTTCCACTTTCGATTTTTACCTGATCCAAAATATCGTTGACAATGAAGAGCAGGTTTTCGCAGGATAATTGAATCGCATTTAGGTATTGTTTCTGTTTTTTATCAAGGTCTGTATCGAGTAGTAATTTGTTGAGTCCAATGATGGCATTCATTGGTGTTCTAATTTCGTGACTCATGTTTGCCATAAACATGGTTTTGTATTTTGCCGTTTTTTCAATTAGCTCATTTTTCTTTTTAAGTTCCAGGGATTTTTGATTAATTCTATAATAGATTGAAATCAAAAGTATTGAAAGGCCAAGCAGTGTTCCATAGAATAAGTTGGTCATATAGAAAGGAGCTGTTACTTCTATCTCCAACCTTATTGGATTTTTTGATTTTACACCATCTTCAGTCATGGCGTAAGCCTGAAAGATATAGTTACCAGGTTTTAAATTCGTATAGATGACCTCTCTTTTGTTTTCATTGTTTATATATGCCTCATCAAAGCTTTCAAGTTTATAATAATAGCTGATCGATGATTGCCTGATGAAATGATTGGATGCAAATTTGATGGAAAGGGACTTATCATGAAAATCGATTTTGATTTTATCAACAAATTCAGGAGCCAATTCTGTTGGATATGGCTTGTTGAGTACTTTTATTTCTGTGAGGTATATGGCGGGAGAACTTGTATCTTTTTTGAAATGGTCAGGCTCTACAATGGCAAGTCCATTAGACATACAAAAGTAAATTTGACTTCCATTGTATGAATACGATTTTTGATTAAACAATCCCTTTCCGTCTATTAAGGAGTATTTATTTAAGTAAGCATTCATTGGTTCATATTTATACAGTGTACTTCCAGCTCCAATCCATAAGTTTCCATATTGGTCAGTCTCCATGCTGTTGGTAAACTTTGGCAAATAAAATAAAGTATCTGACCTTTGGATTGAGCGGGTATTCAGATTGTACTGATATACATAGTGAGTGGTGCCTACCCAAATTGTGGAATCCAATGCTGTTATTTTTGTAATATTGCCCTCAATATTTTGATTATTTTCATTCGTAAGAATGTCTAAATTGTTTGAACTGGGTTGATACCTGCATAATTTCTTATTCAATACAAAATATATTTCACCGCTGTTCGATTGACATAGTTTGGATATTCTTCCAATATTCAAATTGTTATTTAGTTTTGAAGGTGCAATTAATTTATTGATTTTGGTTTTTGTATTATAAAAGTGAATGCCTTCTTTGGAAGGTACAATGATTTGATCGGAATTAAATTGATCAGGAATTATAAAATTGTAGCTTAAATCTTTAAAAAACGCCGCATGGTCCAATTCTTCCATGGTGAACAAGCCTGGATTAAATTTATAAAGACCATAGTGGTATCTTGTGCAATATATATTCCCTTTAGTGTCTCTGAATAAATTGCTTAGTTCCTGGTATCCTTTTTGTTTGTTTGGTGAAAAAGAAATTTCTTCTTTGAATTTCATATTTTTATCTATAAAATATAGTCCTTTTAGTGTGTTGACAAAGAAATTTCCCATCGAATCATCACAAGCCATAAGGACAGAATTTTGAATGTTGTTTTTGCCTTTTGCGATCTGGACTAACTTGTAGGGATTGCTGTGATGGGGCAACATCGCAAGACCGTTGAATAAGCCCACCCAAATATTTTGATCTCTGTCCAGGAATAAGGAGTAGACATTATCCCCTTGGAGTCCGTCTGGATCAGACGGATTGTATTTATAATGCTGGATGATTTTTTTGGACTTTGTGTCATAACGTATCAGACCATCGGTGATGGTCCCAATGTTCATCACTCCGTTGGCTTGTCTGAGGATGGAATGAGTACCACCATTTAACACAGCCAGCTTAAGATCTTCAAACTTTTTAGCGTTTTTATCAAATATTGACAGGCCGGAAGAATGGCAAATCCATATTTTTCCATCCGTATCTTCTTCCATACCCAGGACCTCAATGGGTTCTCCGGTCAAAGGATTTTGATAAACATATTGATCAAGTGATTTATGATTCAGATTTACTTTGTAAAGTCCGGTGGTTCCGCCGATCCAAATATCTCCTTGTTGATCTATGCGAATGGATCCACTGTGTCTGCCATGTCTAAATTCCGGATGCAAATAGTGTTCAAAGGTCTCCTTAAGCGGGTCAAAACAGTCGACACCCAACGAATGTACGATCCATATATTTCCCTTGCGATCTTCCGCAATGTCTTTGCAGGAAGAATGTGCCAGCGAAAGTGGATTGTTAGGAGAATGATCATATCGTTTGAACTTTCCCGTTTTCCTGTTAAAGTTGTTAAAACCATTGGATGTGCTGACCCAAAATTGACCTTTTGAATCCTCTAAGAAACAGCTCACCCAGTTTGCTGATAGAGAGTTGCTGTCTTCTTCATTATACACATAACTGGTAAAATCAAAACCATCAAATTTATTTAGTCCACCCATGGTGCTAATCCAGATAAATCCATACCGATCTTGCTTAATGTCAAACACGTGATTTTGAGACAGACCATCATTGTTGTCCTTAAACAACCATTTTTCAAACAAGTGCTGTCCATAGCTCATGTTTGTTGAAACAGACCATCCTAAGATTATCCAAATTCTGTAATAAGTGAGCAAATTTTAATTTTTGATACGGCAAGTTAGCTGGATAATATGATTCAGCATCCATAAGGGTGGATCATCGATGTGTTTTTTTACCATTTTTAATACTTTTATCTTTAAAATTGAGTTCAATCAATGTTTTGTTTGCCCATAACTCGATTTTTTTTAAAGTAAAGTGATTAAGGCATCCGGCTTTTAGAACGAATTTCCCTGAATCTATAAAAAAACCCACCCCTGTTACACAGAAGTGGGTTCGAAAATATTTTAATTAAACCTTATTTTACTCAACAACCCATAACCTTAAATTGGGATTACCAAGATTCACACCTGCTCCGGAAGCATTGAAGATGGAAACTCTGATTTGGTTAGGATTTACAACATAAGCAGAGATATGACATCCCTTTAGATCTGCGTCAATTGAAGCAACGATTATGTTCCCAAAGTTGACGCCCTGTACGTTAATAATGGGAGATAGAAAGGTCTGGTTGTTGCTTATGGTTCCAATATTTATACTTGAAGCAGAAGTGCCACTGGTCGAGATTTCGATGGTTCCGGGACCGTTTTTGACATCAATTCCTTTTCCTGCTGTAATGGTGGAAAGTACCGGAGTTCCGTTTGCTGCACCGATGGGTATCTGGCCATTGGTTGCGACCCCGAGTGAATGAACGCCATTGGTACCCCTTCCTACCATTAAACTATTATTGGTAATGTTTGCCACACCCGTACCTCCATTTCTGACAGGAAGTATGTTGGTGACTTTTTCAGTTAAGTCAATGGTTGAATTGGCAATGTCCTCGTTAAGAATTTCTTGGTTCAGTATTTTAGCGGTTGTAATCGCGTCGTCGGCGATGTCATCTGAATAAAAAGCATAAGGTACAGACATAAACTGTTGATTGCTTACCAAGCGGAAATTGCCGTCATTTCTGCTGGATATCTCCACTTTTAAAAACTGGTCAGCATCTATCCATGGAATGTCCAACAATCGTGTATACAGGCTATTGGTGCTTCTGGTTCCTTTGCCAATGATAAGATTGAACAAACCAAATTTATCCGTGGTGGTGGTATGTGTTTCTTCCCACTGGATCGCCCCATTAAGTCCTTTTGTAATTGAGAATCTCACACCAATGGATTTTTCATACAAAGGCTTTCCTTCGACATCCATTCCAACAATTTCTTTACCAAATTCATCAATGGCGACGGCCTGAAAATAGATGCCATTTAAATCGCCAATGTTTTGCGCCATCAAGCCAAAATTTGTGATGGTGATGCAAATAAATATTGCTTGAATTATTTTTTTCATATCATTTTAGTTTTATGGTGGAATAATTAAAATTTAAATTGCAAACCCAGAGTCAATCCTAGGGCTGTATTGGACGATTTTTGATCTGTGGTTTTTTCTAGATTGCCAAGTCCCAACAAATAGTCAAAAGACACATAAGCTGACATATCATCGGTCAAAACGATTTCAGCACCCGGCGAGAAAATCAATCCTAGATCAGAAGTTTTCATTGATTCTTCTTCAATAATGTTAAAATGATTGTTGTTGAGAACCTGAGATCCCTGAAGCATTTGGGCTAAATAAAATGATACCATCAGGTAAGGACTCACATGGCCTAATTTGTATTTATACCCAATGCCCAGATTTTCTTCAAGATACTTTAAGTTCCAGGAATACTGACTACCATCATAACTAAGGGTCGAGCCGGCATTTCTCATTCCCACGCCTATTCTCAACATAAGACCCATATCGAAATCATACCTGTAGGAAATTCTATATGCCCCGGTATAGATCCCGTTGTATTCCTTATTGAGTTTTTCCCCCTGACTGTCTTTGAATTTAAAATTCGAAAGCAACTGTGATGCATCAATCGTAAGAGATGATTGTGCAAAACCTATAAATGTCCAAAACATGAGGACTACACTAAGCCAAGCATTTTTCTTCATAACATGGTTTATTTAGATTATTTGTGAATAATTAATTGATAAGTTATTGACGCACCTTCGGGATCTGAGATCTGCACAAAATAGTTGCCATTGGGAATGGCCTGTAAGTCCATGGTTTGCACGGTCCAATTTTTCCAAATTTGATGGAGTATTGTTTTTCCAGTCAGATCCGATAAGGTAATCTGAGAAGTTTCATGAATGCATTCTGAGAAAACATGTAACTCCCCCGAAGTTGGATTCGGACTTAGGCGAAAATAAAAATTAGAAAGTTGTTCCTTTGGGAGTTGTTTGATTTTGAGAATTACTGGTTGTTGAAATCCCTGAAACACGGCTTCATTTTGCGAACCAATACCTGCACAGGAATAAACTTGTCCAACGGTGGAACTTAGATAGATTTGTTCCACCGGCCCGGAGGACCCGAGACAAGAAATAGCCTGTCGTTTAAGGGATTGTGATACTAGATTGTGGGAGAGCAAAACCATTGTAGACACAAGGATTGCACTCCAGTGTGGGTTAAATTTTACAAGCTTCATAAAAATGGTTTGTATAGGTAATTTAAATGTGGCACTTACAAAAACATTGGTAATACGCATGAACAATCTTCAAATGGTCGAGTGCAGCTTTTAGAAAACAACAACTTGGAATCGGGAATGGGATTTTTCAAAGCAAAGTTAAAAGAATTCTGCTTTCAAATAGAAATATTCCATTAAAAAAAATAAGATTTAAGACTAAAGAAGTTGTAAGGCATTAAAAAGGGTAAAAAGTTGGAAGATTGCGATTAGAGTTGAGCGAATCCAATGGCAGAGCGCTTATCCAAAAGGGTTTTTGTATCATAAAAAACCCCAGCCTTTTGAGCCGGGGTTTTTATATTTAGTCTTTGGGAATCACCTAACCAAAATTTATATCATGATAAAATCAAACCGTTGTTTCATAAAAGTAACCAGAATGGACTATCGGAAGAGATTTGCATTTCTTTGGCCTTTGGACTTCAAAATGCGTCACTAAGTATTTGTAAATCAATCCCTAACTTATTAACCCGTGTTTACCCTGCCTCCGATAGTCCAGCTTCTGGATCCCATTTTCAATATTTATTCAAGCAATCGATACTCTTTACTTTTAAATTGTATTCGATGATACAAAGGTCAGGATTTGTAAATTGTCATGTCTCAGGGAAAACCCTGATTTTTAAAACTCAGGGTTTTCCCTGAGAAAACGCTTTGTCCAGAGGGATCTGGATCATCACGGAAGTACCTTGATTTGGGCGAGAGTCCACTTCCATTTCCCCATTCAGGTAATTAACCCTTGAGCGAATGTTTTCAAGACCCATTCCGTTCGTTTTCAACTGTGTATCGTACCCAATGCCATCGTCTTCTACCGTAATTTCCAGATCATTTTCGATAATTTGTACTTGAATGAAGATTTCTTTGGCACTTGCATGCTTTATGGCATTGTGTACCAATTCCTGCACAATTCGATAAACCTGGGTTGAATTTTCTGAATTTAGTAGGGGGGTGTCTTCCAGCCCTTTGGTTTGAAGAAAGACATCAGGTCCCTCGTTGTTTTGATATCTGTTGATCAGATCCTTGAGGGCATCCAAAAGTCCCAGATTGTCAAGGGCACTCGGTTTTAAATCATGGGCTATGTTGCGCACTTCTTTACAGGCTACATCAATCAGACCATGGACTTTTTTATACTCGGTAGGTTCCTGGGAAGCCAAATGATCCATGCCCAGTTTGTCAAATCTCAGTTTGATGGCAGACAGCAAGCCCCCCAGACTATCGTGCAGGTCTTTGGCAATGCGTTCTCTCTCTACTTCTTGCCCCCGAATCATGGATTGCATGGTTTGAAGGGTGAGATTGTTTTCCAGTTCTTTTATTTTTTGATGGTTGATTTCTTCGCTTTGTTTTAAGATTATTTCGTTGGCGCTTAATTTTTGCTGGTAAAAAAGGACAATTAAAAATACAGCAATCAGAATAGCTCCAATTCCAAATAGCAATGAGATCATGGTAAAATTAGATCTCCTGGTTTTCAATTCAAACAAGCGCTGACTTTTGGCGAGATCAATCTTCTCCTCTCTGTTTTCTTTTTTGTCAAATTTATCGATGACCCTAAAAATTTCTGCTTGGGTGAGCTGTAAATTTAAGCTGTCATTGATTGAGATGTACTTTAAAAGTTCTTGATTGGCTTCCTTATATAACTCCTGACCTTGCAGGCAGTTATAAATTTTTTGATGCAGTTGTAATTGGTCGGCCAAATAGCCAAGACTGTCAAATATATGGTTGGCAATCTGATAGGCAAGACAGGCTTCAGACAATTGAAGTTTGCGCTCGTAATAATCACCTATGATACGGTAACTCATTCCTTCCAATTCTGATAATTTGGATGCTTTTGCATACTTTAATACTTTACCCAAATTAACAAGGTGGCTGGTGTCCTGAATGCTATCTTTCAAAGCAGTGTTGAGCAATAAGTATTTGTGTCGAAAAAAAGGATTGTTTTTAGTGGCTTTTTCAGATTCAATGGCTCCTATAAAATAGGAAGCCTGTTCTGGATTATTGGCCTTGTATTGTACCATCGCCATCAACAAACAGGTTCTCACCAAATCCTGGCTCATTTTGTTTTGTGCAAAATAAACGTGACAATATTCAAGCGTAGAAATACTTCTGGAATACCAGCCAAGAATCCCATAAAGTTTACCCAGGATAAAGCGGTATTTGTGGACCTGATTTTGGTCGTTTTGATTGTTGTACTTTTGAATTAAAGAAATGGTAGGTTGCAGGGCTTCGAAAAAATTCTGATCTTGAATTAATTGTGCAATTTGCCTGTCAACACTATCAAGGAGTTGGGTGTCCGATGGATTGACCTGATTGTCGGGATAAAATATCCTATAGTCCTGAGATAAAAGATTATTAAATATTATAGAAATAAATAATATAATAATTTTTAACTTCATAGGCTCTGTGCAAAGATATCGACCCCTGATCTCGCCAATCTCAGGGAAAACCATGATTTTTTGAAGAATCGTATGATGTCTTAAATTAATTTTTGTTCGTAAGCAGCGCGGACAAGACCCGCCGAATTTTTCACATTGAGTTTAGAAATCAGACTGCTCCGGTGCGTTTCTACCGTTTTTAAAGAAATGAACAGTGATTTTGCAATGTCGTGTGTGGTATATTCCTTGACGATGAGTTCCAAGACCTCTCTTTCCCTTCTTGTCAATTTGGGATAAATGGCATATTTGCTTTTTTTGGTGTTTTTATCTGAAGAAAGGCCAGCCATAATGGTTTCAGTAATTTCTTTACTAAAGTAAGTTTGACCTTTAGAAACTGTTTCAATGGCTTCAATCAATTCATTGCTGCTGGTGTTTTTCAAAATATAACCAATTGCCCCATTTTTCAGAATCTCAGTAACGATGCTTTTGTCGCTGTACATGGATAAGGTCAAAATGTGAATATTGGGATTTTGATCATTAATGGTTTTACAAAGCTCGATTCCACTCATGTCCGGCAGATTGATGTCCAATAGGAGCACATCAATATTTAAATGGCTGATCGCATCCATCAAATCTTTACCGGAATGGTATTTTGAAATTAAGTCAATATGATTTTCATTGGAGAGAATTGATTCAATTCCATCCACGAACATCATGTGGTCATCCACAATGGCTACTCTGATCATTTTTTTGCTTGAATAAAAAAAATAAGAACTACGGAGTATTCATGAAGATTCACCTTTTTATACAAAAGGTCTGCAGCAAAGATATTGAAATTTAAGGGAACCAAACAAATGATTTACTGCCATTTGTTGAGTTGATTTACAACAGCGCGCATATCCTTGGGCAGGGGGCAATTAAAATGAAATTTCTGGTCGCCAAGATTGAATTCGATCGCGGAAGCATGCAATGCTGTGCGGTGGATCAAATCAGGACCCTCTTCTTCAAACTTTCCCCGATAAACCTTCTTTTTAATATCCTCAATTTTAAGATTGGGCTTGAGTCCGTATAGCGGGTCACCCACAATGGGACAGCCTATATAGGCCAAATGGACCCTGATTTGATGGGTTCTTCCTGTTAATGGTTTACATTCCAATTGGGAAAAGTTTTTCCAGGTCTTTGAAAGTTTATAGAGTGTCTCAGAAGTTTTGCCTTTTGGATGAATGACCATTCTTCCATCATTGGAAGCGGAATGCGCAATAGGCGCCTCAATTAATCCTTCTTCAAATGGTGGAGTACCTTGACAAATGGCAATGTATAATTTATGGATCTGTTGGTTTTCAAATTGCAAATTCAATAATTTATGCGTCTCCGCGTTTTTTGCAAAAATCAAAAGTCCGCTGGTGTCTCGGTCAATTCTGTGAACGACCCAAAGGTTTTGAATTTTTTGAGAAACCATATTGAATGCATTTGGTTTTGCCGGGTCAAATCGATCCGGTATGCTCAATAAACCTGATGCTTTATTGATCACAATAAAGTCTTCGTTTTCAAAAATTATCTCAACAGAATGCTTAGGTATCAATCTTTGTATTGGTTGGGTATGTTTTTGTAGGTTTGGTGGTTGAATAAATAGTAATGCACAAAAAGTGAACCTTTCAACACACCTTTTAGTTTCTCCGGTCCAATTCTAAGCTGGTTGATTTTATAAGAATTGTTTTCTTTTTTTTGAATGAGCCAAAGGGTCGAAAGAATGGACCATACATAAGCTTCTATCACTTTTAAAGTGAGTTGAATTTTACCAGACCACAGATATCTGATACTGATCAAAACATCCAAAATGAGGCGCAGAGGTAGCAATAGAACCAGATACCAATAAGGTGTATTTTTAAAAATTGTACTTAGATTATTTCTGAAATTCAAAAATACTTTTTTGGGATTGCTGTAGTCCAATGTCCCTCCACCTAAATGGAAAACTTTCGATTCTGGTTCATACCAGATTTCACCTCCTGCTCTTTGAATTCTCCAGCAAAGGTCAATTTCTTCCTGGTGGGCAAAATAGTCCCCGTCAAAGCCGCCAATCGCCCTAAACATAGCTGCATTGACTAGAAAAGCGGCTCCGCTTGCCCAGAATATAGGTCTGGCATCGTTGTATTGGCCCGAATCAGCTTCAACAGAATGCATCATCCTTCCTCTGGAAAAAGTATATCCCAGAAGATCAATGAGACCACCGGCAGCGCCGGCATATTCAAATTGGTCTGGATGCCTGGAAGAAAGTATTTTTGGCTGGCAGGCCATAATTCTTGGATTTGACTGAACCCTGCGAATTAATGGACTTATCCAGTCGTTGGTTACCCTAACGTCTGAGTTTAGCAATATAAAATAATCTGCGTTTACCTGCTTAAGTCCCCGGTTGTATCCTTCTGCAAACCCATAGTTTTTGGATAATCTTACAATTTTTATTTCGGGATAACTTTGCTTTACCCAAAGCAAACTTTGGTCTGTTGAAGCATTGTCAATCAGATAAAGTTCGGTATGGTGTGGCAGGTGATCAAATACAGAAGGTAAATATTCCTTTAAGATATTTTCGCCATTGTAATTCAAAATAACAACTGCAATTTTCGGATCCTTCATTTGATTGGTCATGGTAATCATGTACCTGTCCAATACATCATTTATTTTTTGATCATCCCTTTGAATTTGTTCTTTTAACAAAGTAAGATCATCAAATTTCTCATCCTCTCTAATGTAATCTATGATTTCTACCAGCATGTTTTTCTGATAGAGATCTCCATTAAAATCTTTCAAATGAATTTCGATGGATGGCGCCATGTTTGAGCCAAGAGTCGGCCTATTGCCAATGTATAATAGACCTCGGTAAATAACTCCTTCTAAATGAGCAAGAGCAGCATAAATCCCCGAATTGGGAATAAGCTTTGATTTTTCTCCAAGCTCTAGATTTGCAGTCGGGTAACCCAATTTATTTCCTATTTGCATTCCTTTGACGATCTGACCAGAAATCAAATATGGTTTCCCCAACAATTGGGTGACTAGACGAAATTCATTTTTGCGAATGGCATCTCTGATTTGTGTTGAACTAATTTTTTCATACTTCAATTCCTGCTTGCTGATTTCTTTTAATTCAAAATTTCCCTGGGCAGCGTATTTTCGAAGTAACTTGAGGTCCCCTTCGCTATTCATTCCAAACCGGTGATCAAATCCTATCACCAGTGTATGCGGTTTAAATTGTCGAATAATGAAATTTTCAATGTATTCTTCAGCAATTTGCTGAGAAAATTCAAAGTTGAATGGAACCAGGATGACATATTTTAAACTGGTTTCAGACAGAAGTTTTATTTTTTCCTCGGTGGTACTCAGTAAATATGGATGGGTATTTTCCTGATCCAGAATTTTCCTGGGATGGGGATCAAATGTTATCAGAACAGAGTCAGAATTATTTTGTTCGGCCAATTGACAAACCTGATTAACAATCTCACGGTGTCCGAGGTGAAAACCATCAAAGGCTCCTATTGTTATAACAGGATGATTGAAATCCGGAAGTGCATCTTGATTAAGGCGTAAAACTTTCATGTATGATTCTGCAAAAATATAAAAACAGAAAAGGCTTCGGACATATTATAAACACAATGGATTAATTTTGGGATTTATTTAACAAATGATCAATGGATGAATTATTGGAAAAAATCGTAGGTGTTCTAAAGGGGATCCAAGAACCTGAGACAAAAGTTGACATTGTCAGCTTGAAAATGGTAAGAAATTTGAAAGTAATTGACCACAATATTTCTTTTGACCTTTATCTGCCCAATCAGAATTACAGCCATAAAGAAATCTTGTATTCGTCCATTGAAACAGCCATTCAACTAAATTTTCCTGAATATAAAGTGCACGCCCATTTTGTAATCAAATCGGCTTATGCAGAAACACCCAATGCATTGTTGCCACAAGTGTCAAACTTTATAGCAGTTTGCTCCGGAAAAGGTGGTGTGGGAAAATCAACAGTTTCAGTCAATCTGGCCATTGCACTGCACCGGATGGGTTTTAAAACCGGTCTGCTCGATGCGGATTTGTATGGACCCTCCCTTCCCACCATGATGGGTATTAAGAACATTCGTCCACAAGTCGTCGAAAAAGAAGGTAAAAAGCTTTTGGTGCCCGTTATGGCACAAGGTATTCCGGTAATTTCACTGGGCAATATTATTGAACCTGAACAAGCTGTTGTATTGAGGGGTCCAAGGCTTGCTGCCATCATCAAGCAGTTTTTTCAAGAGACTCATTGGCCCTCATTGGATTATTTGATCATCGATCTTCCTCCAGGTACCGGAGATGTTCAGCTGACACTTGTCCAAACCATTCCTCTGACCGGTGTAGTGATGGTGACCACTCCACAGGAAGTGGCCGTGATTGATGCGATAAAAGCTGCAAATATGTTTAGCATGGATCAAATCAAAGTCCCTATTTTAGGGGTAGTGGAAAATATGTCCTGGTTTGAACCGGAAGACAATCCAGGGAAAAAGTATTATATTTTTGGGCAACATGGAGGTACCCGTTTGGCACACTTTACCCATTCGACCGTATTGGGTCAAATACCAATTGTTGAAACTTTGCGGGAAAGGTCCGACAATGGGACTGTCTTTGATACCATAATAAATGAGAGTTACCCTGTTTTGTATTCCCAGATTGCTGCATCGCTCGATCAGAAAGTTCAGTTGCGCAATTCAATTTTATCTCCCACGCAGGCAGTTTTGCCTTCTATCTGAATCCAGAGTCCATGAAAAAAGATCAAGATTATCTCGCTGGGTTAATAAGACAAAAGAAGAGTTTTCTTTGCGTTGGCCTGGATCCTGATTTGTCGAAAATGCCTGATAGTTACACCACCAACGCAGCTCCTCTTTTCGAATTTTGTAAAGATGTTATTGAATCGACCAAACACACAGCCATTGCCTATAAGATCAACATTGCTTTTTTTGAAGCTTTTGGTCCTGATGGTTGGAAGCAATTGGAAGATCTTAGAGCGATCTTACCGGAAGAGTCTCTTGTGATTGCTGACGCCAAAAGAGCAGACATTGGAAACACCTCTGAGAAATATGCTCAGTACTTTTTTGAAAGATTAAACGCAGATGCATTGACATTGCATCCTTATATGGGAATAGACTCTTTGGACCCTTTTCTGGCTTATCCCGACAAATGGTCTGTTGTTCTTGCATTGACATCAAACCCCGGAGCTGCAGATTTTGAGCTTCAGAAGATGGCGGATGATTCTTACTTGTTTGAATTGGTTTTAAGAAAATTTGGGAATTCAACATATTCTGACCGTGTGATGTTTGTGGTAGGCGCTACCCATTCAACTTATTTGGAAAGAGTGAGAAAAAATGTTCCAGATGCTTTTCTATTGATTCCAGGCGTTGGGGAACAAGGTGGAAATCTGCAACAAACCATCTTGACTGGACGCAATCAGAAGGAAGGTTTGATTATCAATGTGGGAAGAAAAATTATGTATCCCAAAGGCAAGGACACCAAGCCACAAGATATTCAGTTTGCAGCTGAAGAATTCCATCGACAAATGAAGGAATTTTTTTGATTCAGCTCAAATCAGAAAAATAAGGATACCAAGCCACTTCTCTTCATTATTTAACAAGCCCGCAGCCTAATAAGACTGTTTTAGTATTTTAATTCGTTGGCGGATGTTGGTTTGGATAGATGTTACTTCAAGAAAGTATAGTCCATCTGGAATTTGCTGCAGGTCAATGATTACCGGAGAAAGAGATTCCTTATTTGTTTGACTTAAAATCAATCCAGCTTTTTGATCAAACACTGACACTACCACTGGTTTGGGGATTCGGGCATCCAGATCCAAGCGGAACAAGCCTGTGCCCGGGTTTGGATAAATTCTTAAAAAGTCAGCATTAGGATTGTCTAAAAAAGAAGGTACCAGGAAAATAGAGTCTGATTTTGGACTTTCGCAGTTGTTATGGTCGATTACGGATAATTGATAAAACCCTCTTTTGGATAAGATCAGTTCAGGGTCTGTACTGCTTGATTGAAAAATACCATCTAAAAACCAATTGTATGTAATAAATCCAGGATCGGTTCTTAAAGTGTCTCCAATGATCCGGATTTCTGGTTTGGCTGGTTTTGGGTGAATGGTGATTTCAATTTCCGGAGAGCTTTCAGACAAGCATCCTTGTTGATCAAGGGTCTTGAGTGTATAGGATCCAGATTTAGTGGCGGGAAAGTTTTTCTGATTGGAATTTTCTACCAACACGGAATCAAGGTACCATTGATAAGTAACAAGTTCAGATTCATCACATGCGATGAGCATGATGGTATCCCCTTCGCAGGCATTGGCCTTTAATATTGGAGTGATACAGGCAATTTTTGCTGGACTATTTTGCAACAGAAAATCTTTTTTGACCATACACTGACCTTGGCTGACTGTCACAGAATAAGATCCTGCAGCCAGATTTTGAATCGATGCAGTGCTGTCCCCATTGCTCCAAAGAAATTTCAAGTTGCTCCCTCCGTTCGTGATTTCAATTTTGCCATCTGATTTGCCATCACAACTTGGATTTGAGATGATCTCACGAATCGATAAATTACAGGTGTCGCTGATTCTGAAAATTGCTCCATTTGGTCCTCCTGTTCCGATATCGACAAGATACAGATTTCCTGCATGGTCTTCGCCAAAAGAAGACAATCGGAATCGTGTGTGGGTGTACATGCGCTGATTGTTAAAACTTGTGTCACTTTGCCTGTCTAATCCCCAGACTATGCCGCTGCAATAATCCCCATAGATGTATTTCCCATATAGATAGGAGCAACTGTCAGCGCGATAGACATAGCCACCAGTCACTGAACATCCAAGTACAGATTCGTCTCCCTTATAGGCGATGACCGGAAAAACATAGGTGTTTCTGGGTGCACAACCATTGAGATTAAATGTAGCGTCTCCTTCATAACACCTCCAGCCATAGTTTTCTCCGCCGGAAGAGTTTGAGGCTTGGAAATTGATTTCCTCCCATTCTCCCTGTCCAACATCACCAATCCATTGATCTCCTGTCAAACGGTCAAAGGAAAACCTCCATGGATTTCTAAGACCTATGGACCAGATTTCCGGTAGCAAAGAAAGAGATCCAACAAAAGGGTTGCTGGGGGGAATCTTATAACCAACCGTGGTGTCCACATCAATTCTTAGCATTTTACCCAGTAAACTTTTAGGGTTTTGCGCATAATTTTGTGGGTCGCCACCACTTCCACCATCTCCCATACCGATATAAAGATATCGATCCATGCCAAATTTAATACAGCCGCCATTGTGATTTCCATAAGGTTGCGGAATGTTTATAAGGATCCGCTCACTGAGACTATCTGCCTTATTTGGATTGTTAGGCCTAACCAGGTACTCTGCTACAATCGTATTTCCCGCTCCCTGAGCGCTGTAGTTGACATAAAACTTACCATTGGATGCATAGTCAGGATGAAATGCCATGCCGAGCAAACCTTGTTCATTTCCTCTGCTGTTGACCTTGCTGACAATATTCAGATAGGGATCGGGTAACAAAATTCCATTTTGAATAATGCGAATTCTTCCTTGTTTTTCTATGACAAATATCCGATCATCTCCAGCATGGGTCAGGTAAACAGGCAAACTCAGATTGCCCGTCACTTGAGTTAAACGGATGGCATTTTGGGCCAAGGAAAAATGGCTGATCAGAATTAAGAGAATGGAGAAAATTTTATTCATCGTCAATTTTTTAATTAAACACTGCATATTTGATCACATGACGATTGCCTTGTGTATCATTGAATTGAACAAAGTAAATACCCGGCGGACCTTGCCAATCCACCCAAACAGCTTGTTCTTGATGTAGATCGTTTAATCTATTTTTAAACAACAAGCTGCCATCTGAATGAAAAATTTGGAGAAGCAGACTTTTATGGAATTGTGTATTCAGGAAGTGGAATCCGGTTTGTGAATGATTTGGATTTGGAAATATTTTTATTTTGCTCAGCAGATTCAGATCTTCGGAACCAACATTCATTCTTACCACGAAGGAAAAAATTTGGATGCAATTATTTGCATCTCGCACGGTAAGGGTATAGTTTCCTCCGCTGAGATTATTCACAACAGAAGTGTTGGCTCCATGGGACCAACTGTACCGATAGGGTTCTTTTCCGCCTTTGATTACCACTGAAATCGATCCGTTGGCTGTGCCGTTGTCAGGCCTTATCAGGGTATCGGATACAAACATCACTGGAAAAGAATTTAAAGTAAGTCGGACGATGCTGTCACAACCAAAGCGGTTGGGGACTGGTAATTTGATGAAATGGATTCCGGGGGTTTTGTAAGTGCCTCCAAGATAGGGATAATCAAAACCAAAGCAAGCAGAATCGCTTAAAAATCGCATGCTGCTGGGCACATTGGAAATTTGTATGCACGCTGTATCCCTGCATCCATTATCAGCCTGAACAATCAAACAATATTGCTTTCCAGTATCAATACGGATGCTCTTACTTGTTTCACCAGTGGACCATTGATAAGACATAAAATCAGCATTGCTGGAAATAAAAGTGTCTCTGCCCTGGCACAAACTTTGGGGTCCAGTAATCTCTACAAATGGAGCGGAAGATGATTCCACTTCGACACAGGATGAGCCAAAGCAATTGTTTGCATCGGTTACACTTACACAATAGATGCCCGGACCATTGACAGTCAGCATCCTTCCGGTATGACCGGTAGACCACAAATAGCTGCTGTAATTTTCCCCGGCATCAAGGGTGGTGCTCTGTCCGGTACAATGAAATTTAAAACCACCAATTTCAGGCATCAGTTGATTTTGAAACCGTACATTGATCAATATAGTGCGTTCACAAAACTCCGTTCTTCCTTTTAATTCTACGACAAACAGACCCATGCTATCGACACTGATCTGTGTCCAGTTGCTGTCAGGGTGTGAAAAACGAATTGGTCCCGGCCCTGAAACCTTCCGCCAGGTATTTTGGATGATGTTGCCAGTAGATGATAAGACACCATCCATGCCGCAAAAAACTTTATTACCACCAGCAGACAATATGGGTCGTGGTATAAAATAAACTACCTGAGGTGCGGAATAAGACAGGCAAGGGTGTCGTAGGTTTACCTGCCCCTGTGTATTGTTTTTTGTTATGACTTGAGATACATAATAGGGAGTATCAAACTTGTACCTGGAAGGGTCAAAGGGAAATACACCATTTTGAGCAAAGCGAATCAGGCTTCCGATGGGTTGTTCGGGATTTGAATAGATGATGTAAACCAAAACATCGCCAGGACCCATAATTTGATTTCCAATGCCTTGGACATCTACATTTTGACCCTCACAGATTCTAAGCGTATCCAATCTCATGTCCCCAGCCAACCCTGTGCATCCACAATCATGGTTTCCGGAAACAGTAAGTAGGCAACTTTTCGAATCTTCAATTTCGATGAAATAATTGGATTTGCAATTTTGAAACGGGCTGGAATAGCCAAATGATGTAGTGTCAATCGATCCCATACCTGATTTAATCTTGTATGGTGGAGTTCCACTCCGTATGTAAAAACGGACCGAATATGCAGAATCATTTCCTATCTTCGAAAAAGAAAGACTATCGGCCAACATTTTTGGTAACACCTCAAAATCATAAGACAAATCTGCAGTGGTATCACATGCATTTGCTGCGCGCATTTTTAAACGGTATAACCCAGAGCTTAGATTTTTTAAATTGATGAAAGTGTCAGTTGAGTATTTATAAAGGGAATCATTGACAAACCATAAATAATGGCTAGCTCCAAAGACAATGGGCGCCGTATAAAAATGATCATTGCCATCCGGACAATAAGCTTTGGCACCATTGATTGCTCCATTTTGATTGAGTTGCAAATCTGTTTTTCCCTGAATGACTTTGATTAAAAATTCACAGGTATTACCCCTGCATCCGTCTATGATTATTTGATAGGTCTTTCCTTTTACAAAACCACCTCCTCCAATGGTAAAAGGCTGATTGCTGCATTGGCTTTGACAATAGAGCGGAGCCTGATCCAGACAATCTTCTTGAATCAACATCTGTATTCCTTCGTATCTTCCTGTGCTATCTTCCACAACATTGCAATTTCTGGGAAAAACCTCTAGTACAATGGTGTCATGGGTAGCAATAAATAAGAGGTGCGATGAATTTTGTAAGCTTAAAGAAGAGTCGCAATAATACAAACGGCTGGTATCTCTCTGGCCGCTAAACAACAATCCGCAATAATCATGAAGGTTCCTTGTGCTGCATAAGACGGGAGCATCTGCACATTGTCTGCCAGCCAGAGGTTGATTGCATCTTCCAGCTTCAAATACTACAACGCGGCTTCTTCCAATTTCAATTTCAAAATTGTTGAATCGATCATTCCGAACTGAACCAGAATAGTAACCTTCATCGATCTCAGATGCATTGATAATTTGATAAAAATTTTGATCCGTAATTGTGAGGTCTTCGTCGTCTTTTATCCATTTGTAATTGTTGTCAGGGACATTTCCATCCACATTGAGTCGTATGGCATAATTTGTACCAGCAGTAACATATAAAATACTATCCAGTGGAATGGGTTTTTGTGGATTAAATTCAAAATAAACATTTCTTGGCATGTTGAGGAGTGGGATCAAATCCTCAAATGAAAATAAATTATTTTTGATATCCAGTCCAAACGGGGGCACATTACCCCAGGATCGCACCAAACTATAATCCGGAATCGAACTAAAATTGTTTTCCTCGATTCTCAAACTGATCAATGGGGCATTTGTCCAATCCGGTACCATGCCGGTAAAATGGTTGTTGTTTAACCACACACTTTGCAAATTGGTCAAAGCGCTGAAGGCTGGTGAAATGTTGCCTCTGAATTGATTGTTGGAAAGATATAGTTCTCTGAGGTTGGTGATCGCGCTAAGGCCGATTGGAATTACCCCAGAAAATTGATTGTTGCTCAAATCCAATACCCGTAGAGACGTCATCGAAGAGAGTTGTTCTGGAAGGGGGCCGTAAAACTGATTACCAGCAAGAATCAAGTCTTGCAGAAAAAAAAGTGAAAGAACTGAACCTGGAAATTCTCCTGTTAATTGATTGTTGGATAGTGTGAGGTAACGCAGTCCGGTAATGTTCTTAATGGATGGGGGGATTTCTCCGGTAAGTTGATTGGCTTCAATATTGAGGTCCAGCAATTGATTTAGAAAACCGATGTTGCCGGGAATTGGGCCGGTTAATTTATTGTCATAGAGATAGAGCAATTGGAGATGACTGAGATTGGCCAATTCTACAGGTAAAGTTCCATCCAGATTAAGCCCCTGAAGTCTCAATGCAATCACGCATCCGTTGGCATCCAGCTCTACACCATACCAGGTATGGATGGGCTGAGCCAAATTCCATCGGACTAGCCATTGTAAACCATTGGTGCTTTGATACAATTTAACCAAAGCCAATGAGTCAGAAGCTCTGTTCGATTGTATTGGGTTGATGGTGTTTGAATACATACCGACATTTATTCCCCACCAAGTAAGTAGCAAAAACAAATAATGCATTTTTCAGTAATTCTTTATGTTGAATATAAAATTTACAACATTGCTTAAGAAATAGCGAAATGTTCGCGGGAAATTCCAGTTAAAATTACAAATATTTCAATGGTCTATTGAGAAAAATTCGTAGTAAATTATAATGTAATATATAAAAGTTTGATATTAAGAATGAAACTTATGGCTATGACCATATGTGAACTTCTTGTTCCAACTCAATGCCAAACATTTTTTGGACAGAGGCCCTGATCTCATCCGCTAACAGGATTATTTCCGGAGCACTCCCGTTTCCATAATTTACGATGACAAGTGCTTGTTGTGTATGGGTTCCAACGTTGCCTTTTCGTATCCCTTTGAAGCCTGCTTCCTGGATTAACCAGGCTGCTGGAATTTTGACCTGATTGTTTGCAAGATGGAAGGCCGGAATATTTGGAAAGCTGATTTTTAAAGAATCAAAATGACTTGAGCTCACTACAGGATTTTTAAAGAAACTGCCTGCATTGCCAATGATTGTCGGATCCGGCAATTTTGAAGTTCTGATTTCAATCACTGCATTGCTTACATCTTTGGGTGAGGGTTGGAAGATTCCTTTTGCTTTGAGATGGCTGTGGAGATCTCCATAGTCAAGTTTGAGTTTGGCTGTCCTGCTCAATTTCAAATGTACATGAGTGATGGCCACCTTTCCTTTAAGTTCATGCTTAAAGATACTGTCTCTGTAAGCCAATCGGGCACCTGTTCTATTGATGGACAAATTTTTTCCTTCGGGTAAATGCACCCCCTCACAACGCACAAAAGAATCTACAAGTTCGACCCCATAGGCCCCGATATTTTGAACGGGTGCAGCGCCAACAGAACCCGGTATCAGGCTCAGGTTTTCCAAGCCAAAAAGACCGTTTTCGATGGTCCAAAGTACAAGTTGGTGCCAGTTTTCGCCGGCGCCAATCCGAAGAATCACTTCATCTCCCGTGTCGTGGATAATTTCCTTTCCTTTTATCTCCATTTTGATCACCGGTCTGGAAAGCTGGGGCATCATAACTATGTTGCTGCCTTCTCCCAAAAGATAATACTCATGGGGAGCACATCCAAAGAAAGAATCCAACTCAGATTCTTTATGGACAATTAGCAAGGTCGGACAAGCAGAATCCAATTGGAATGTATTGAATTTTCGCAAACTGATCATGGCGCGTTTGGTTTGACTCATGATTGATATTGAGGTCTGATCTTATTTTGCCTGGATTTGAATAGTTGTGTTTTGCTTAGTATCCCAATATTAAAACTCAAGGCTTGATCTGCTCCGGCACCTATCCTGGTATAGAGATACATCGAATACCCACCGACTCCTCCACCGACCGCAAGTTCTAGGACATAAGTTCGAAAGAAAGTACGCTTTAGTCCTGGATAATTTTTGCTTAGCCCAAACCATTCTGTGCGATTCATTTGGACCCCAAGCCCGGCGCTGTAACCGATTAATTTGTCGGTACTGGTACCACTCAAAGCGCCATAATTGTATTTGAGCAAAATGGGAAAGCCAATGGCGCCAAGCCCTTTGTATTCCTGGAGGTCTAAGGATAGTGGAGCAAAGTTGGCGGCTGCTTCCAAGGCTATTCCATTGTTTTTTATGCCATGGGAAAGTTGGACGCCAATGGGAATGCCCGAAAAAACAGCTCCTGACGACCTGCTGTGCATGGATTCTTTGGTGTAGGGATTGGTGTAAATTTGGTAAACATCTATGCCAGCAATGATAGATGTTTGGAATTGTGCATTAATAGGGTAGAATGAATTCAGGAAAATAAAGGTGAAAAAGCCAATAGTGATTAAAATTTGCTTGGATTGCATGCCCAAAAGTAGTTTATTGAATGAGAATATTACTCCGAAAAATTTTAAAATAGATGGATTGTTCGCGTTTGGAAGGATTGTGATTGATTTCATACGGCTATGTAGATTTTTAAGAGAAGGGTTTCCGATCTATATTTACATTTGAAATAAAAATTGGCCCATGGATCCAAATCATATCATTTCTAATGCTTTCCCTCCCAGAGAAATCGCTCGAATGGTCGAGGACTTTGGCGTTGTCAAATCCAAAACAGCAGCCTGGACCATTCTCATTCTGGCTATCTTGGCAGGAGCATTTATATCCTTGGGTTCCATCTTTTATTTATTTGCAATAACGGGTAGTTCATTGGGATTTGGAATCACCCGAATCATTGGTGGTTTGTGTTTTAGTTTGGGATTGATCTTAGTGATTATAGCAGGAGCTGAATTGTTTACCGGAAACAACCTAATTGCCATGGCATGGGCCAGCGGAAAGATAAAGACCCGTGAAGTATTCAGAAATTGGCTACTAAGTTATGCCGGCAATGTGATTGGATGCCTTATTACAGTTTTATTGGTTTATCTGGCAGATCTCGGTTCTTTTGCTCAAGAAGAAATCAGGCAAAATGCTTATAAGCTCGCAGAGGCAAAGGTCAATCTAACTCCTACTACTGCTTTTTTTAGAGCGGTCTTGTGCAATGCGTTGGTTTGTCTTGCCGTTTGGTTGACCCTTGGTGGTCGTAGTTCCACCGACAAAATTTTGTCAATTGTCTTTCCTGTGACCGCATTTGTCACACTGGGACTTGAGCATTCGATTGCAAATTGGTTTTTTCTACCCTATGCGTTCATCTCTGGTGGAAATCTTTCAATGGACTCGATTTTTAGTAATTTGGTATTTGTGACCTTGGGAAATATCGCCGGGGGAACCATTTTGGTGGCAAGTGTTTACTGGTTTGCCTATTTAAGTCCCCGACAAATCGGAGATTAAGGGCTAAAAATTGTTTTTTAATTATGTTTAAGAAAACGCAACAAAGATTAAACAAAGCTGTTGTACTTGGCTTAAATATCAGCCAATGAATTGTTTAAAGTACCCAGGTTTCTTTTCCATTGTTTTTTTCTTTTTTGTTTGTTCTTCATTCATTTCAGCACAAAGCGGGGTGTTGATTGGTAAAGTGATCGACTCTGAGACTCAATTGCCTTTGACGGGTGCCATTGTGCGCCTGGAAGAAAGCGAGTTGGGTATTGTTGCAGACCTGGATGGAAATTTCAAATTAACTTCCATCCCTCCGAAATCCTACAATATAACTGTCTCAATGCTTGGGTACAAGCCGGAAACTAAATTCAATGTGGTGATTACAGCCGGCAACAGCTCCCAACTTAATTTTGAATTGCAACCTGATTCAAAGGCTCTTTCAGAGGTTGTAGTATCGGTAAATAAAAGCACAAGAGTGGCCAAGGTGGAAACTCCTTTGTCTATTCAAAACCTTTCAGCAGAAGAAATCAAGAGCAATCCTGGTGGAAATTTCGATATTTCGCGGGTGGTTCAGGCTTTACCTGGAGTAGGTGGAACATCTGGAAATGGTAGTTTTAGAAATGATCTGGTCATCAGAGGAGGTGGACCGAATGAAAATGTTTATTACCTGGACGGAGTCGAAATTCCAGTCCTCAACCATTTTTCCACCCAGGGAGCTGCAGGTGGGCCCACCGGAATGTTAAATGTTTCCTTTATTGAAGATGCCACCTTATCCAGTTCGGCTTTTCACGCCCGATACGACAATCCACTTTCAGCTGTTTTGCAATTTAAACAGAGAGACGGCAATAAAGATCGCTTTCAGGGCAATTTTAGATTGAGTGGTACGGAAGCTGCTCTGACGGCAGAAGGGCCTCTAAGCAGTAAAACAAGTTTTTTGGCATCCGCCAGAAGGTCTTACCTCGATTTGTTTTTCTCATTGATCGATCTTCCCATCAGACCCAACTATTGGGATTTTCAGTACAAACTGACTCATCGGATCGATGCAAAAACCACCATCACCGCCATCGGACTCGGGGCCATTGATGAATTTACTTTTGCCTTACCGAAGAATGCCACTCCCGAAAATCTTTATGTACTCAGCAGCAATCCGATCATTAACCAATGGAACTATACCCAAGGATTTACCCTGAAAAGAATTAGAAACAAGGGCTATTGGAATTTGACCTTTAGCAGAAATATGTTTAACAACCGCCTGGACCGGTTTCAGGATAATTTTGACGGGAAGCAAAACGACGAATCGAAACGCAGTTTGAAAATCATTGGTCAGGAGATTGAGAACAAATTGAGGTTTGAACAAATTTTGGTCATTGGACCCTGGAAATATTCTTTTGGAGCCAATGGACAATATGTCAAATACAACAATGATGTTTTTACCAGGGCAAGACCTGAGATCAGAGATAGTTTGGGTAACATCATTCAACCCGCCATTTCTTTTGATTTTCTGACCGCGATAGACTTTTTTAAATATGGAATTTTCGGACAGATCAACCGCAGACTTCTAAACGAAAGACTTTCTCTTTCCTTTGGAATCAGATCGGACGCGAATTCAATTTCCAATGTGGGTGCCAAAAATTTAGTCAACACCCTAAGTCCAAGATTAAGTGCTTCCTATGCTCTGAATAATGATTGGACAATCAACGCCAGCGCAGGAAGATACTACAAATTATTGCCCTATACAAGCCTTGGCTTTAGAAATGAGACTGGCAATTTGGTCAATTCTGATTTGCCCTACATCAGGTCAGAACATCTGGTAATGGGTTTGGAATTCGTGCCTAGGTCTAATCTGAGATTTACACTGGAAGGATTTTACAAATGGTATTCAGATTATCCGGTAAGTGCCATAGACGGAATTTCTCTGGCCAATCTTGGAGGTGATTTTGGAATCATCGGTAACGAATCAATCCTGTCGGTTGGTAGTGGAAACACATTTGGATTTGAATTTTTTGCACAACAAAAACTGGCCAGAAATTTATTCTATACTGTTTCCTATACCTTTTTTCATTCGAGATTTGCCGGAGTAGATGGTCAGTTGCTCCGATCCGCCTGGGACACCAGACATCTCCTGTCTTTATTGGCAGGATATAAATTTAAATACAATTGGGAACTCGGAATCAAGTACCGTTACCAGGGAGGAACTCCTTATACACCCTTTGATCTTGAAAGGAGCAGGGTCAATTACCAGGTGGATGGAAGAGGGACATTGGATTTCACCAGATTAAACGGAAACCAGCTCCCGGCCTTTTCTCAAATGGATCTTAGGATTGATAAAAAATGGAATTTTAAAAAAATAACATTTGATCTTTTCATAGACGTTCAGAATCTCCTCGTGACCAACAATCCCGGATTTCCATCTTATACTTTTAAAAGAACAGTCGACAATACTAATTTTGAGACAACGGATGGAATGCCGATTAAACAAGACGGATCCAATGCCATTCCTATTATATTGACAGAAAGCGATCCGACGGTTGTGCCAACCATTGGGTTCATTTTGGAGTTTTGATGGTAAAGTATTCCTTTTGATGGAAGAGTCATTTTTTTCAGTAGGCCGTTTGATGTTTTCAATTTTGGGTTATGGAGTAAGCTACATCGAATTTTTAGGGACCATTTTTGGGATATGCGCAGTTTGGTTGGCTGCTAAATCAAAGATGTTAACCTGGCCCGTTGGCCTGATCAATGTTGTTTTGTTTTTTATGATTTATTTTCAGGTGCAGTTGTATGCTGACATGTTTCTGCAGATTTATTTTTTTGCCATCGGTTTGTACGGCTGGATATTTTGGAAGAAAGAAGAGGAGCAAAGAAAATCGATTCATGCACTGAATCGATTTGAAATTGTGCAAGCTCTGATTTGGATTCTACTATTGACTGCTGTGTTGGGTTGGATGATCTCCAAAATTCATCTTTGGTGGCCGGCTTTATTCAATAAAGAAGCTGCCTTCCCATATTGGGATACATTGGTAGCTGTGGCCAGTATTTTTGCAAATACCTTGTTGGCGAGACGGGTGATACAAAATTGGCCCATTTGGATCGCAGTAGATTTAATTTGCATAGTTCTGTATATCTCCAAAGGAATTTATTTTGTGGCCTTTGAGTTTGTAATATTCACCCTATTGGCATGTTTGGGTTGGTATGAATGGAATAAGAAATTCCAACTGCAATCGATGAAATCTATTGCGACTACCTGAAGCCAGGTTCGATATATTTGGTCAGGATAATTTTTTGAATGCATTTTCAAGATCGCTGATCAGATATTCTGAATTTTCCAAGCCGATATAGAATCGGATCATTCTGTGATCTTGTTTTTCTCCGTCAAATTCCATTCGTTGGAGGCCAGCACAACGCGGAATAATAAGACTTTCATGCCCTCCCCAGCTGACGGCCATTTTGAATGCGGTGAGTTCTTCACAAAATCTTTCGATCTTATTGAGATCCTTGCATTTTAATACAATGGACAACAAGCCACAGGCTCCTGACATTTGTGAGTTGGCCAAATTGAACTGATCAAAATCCGGATCAAGCGGGAAAAAAAGTTTTTCTACTTCTTCTCTTTGTTTTAAAAATCTCAGGACATTTTGAGTTGTTTTTTGGATTGCCTCTAACCGGACGGGTAGGGTCCTGAGACCCCGAAGCAGTAACCATGCATTGAATGGTTGAATACCATTGCCTGCCAAAAGATATTCTAGATCAAAGATTTTCCGGAGCAGCGTTTTTCTTCCGGACAGAACTCCCGCAACCACATCGCTGTGTCCGCCTATGTATTTGGTAGCTGATTGAAGTACCAGATCAATTCCCATCTCAATGGGCTTTTGAAACAAAGCTGTACAATACGAATTGTCCACAACGGTAAGTATGCCTTTTTCTTTGGCCATTTGGCTGATGGCTTTCACATCCTGGATTCGAAAATCCCAACTGTTGGGAGATTCCAGATAAATAATCTTGGTTTGATCTGTTATTTTTTTTCTGAATTCTTCCGGGTCTTTGCCTTCTACATATTGAGTATTAATTCCAAATTTTGGAAGGAAAGAATCGAATAACTTTTGTGCCCAGGTATAGACACCACTTACGGCTATAATTTGATCACCTGATTCAACAAAGGGTACCACCGAAGAGAAAATAGCAGCCGCTCCGGAATTAAATACCAAGGCATCTTCTGCCCCGTCCAATGCGGCCAATTTCTTACGGAGAATGTCCACAGTGGGATTGTGTCCTCTACTGTACAGATAACCGCTGTATTCATTATGCAATCTGCTTCGAAGTTCATCGACAGTGTCAAACGAGAAATTGCTGGTCTGCACGATGGGTGGCGCAATGGCGTTGTAGTATTCGTGGCGATCCTCCCCAAGTTCGTTTAAGATATAGGATAAATTCATATTGTATTTTTTCGATTGAAATATTTTATTAAAGCAAAATACAGTAAGACAAACCCACAAAAAATGAACAGTCCAGTTAAACTTAAAAAAGGATTATCGATGGCTATGCTGAAAGCGACAAAGAGATAGCTCAAAATAAATACAAGGGTGGTCAATGGAAACCACCACAACTTAAATCCGATGTTTTCAGAATTTTTCTTTCTAAAGTAAAATAGGGTGGCAGCCCCTAGTGCCATTCCTGCAGAATCCAAAACCATGACAAATCCCATAATCTGGTCGAATGTTCTTGCCCAAATGAGAATGATTAAACTGATGAAGGTGAAAACATACAACCAGATTTTGGGCTGATCCCGAAGCAATGGTTCTTTAGTAGGGTGAGGCTTACGGTGATCCTCAGCCATGGCCTGCATAATTCTGGGATTCGTCATTAACATCACATTCAAATAAGATTGCGCACCAATAAACAAGAGAGCAGAAAATGTTAATAATCCAATGGTGCCAAAAACTTTCTCACCCACAATGGACGCAATACTGGTAGCAGTTTTCAATTCATTAAATCCAATGATTTTGAAATAGGAATAATTTGCACCCAAATACAAAATAACCACTATCAACATACCCAGCACAATGCTTTTGGGAATTTTGCTTTTGGCTTCTTTTGCATCACCACCAAAGTTGATCGTGTGTTGATAACCACCATAAGTAAAACATACTGCGACTAGAGCAAGTCCAAGTGATTGCAAATCATTTCTTTGGTATCCATTGAGATCTGAGAGTGGTATCGGGATCTGTTGGTGGTCAAAAAAGAACTGACTGAAGATGATCATGATCAGCATTCCTATTTTTAAAATCATCAGAGCATTCAATGTGTTTGCACTCAATTTGAGTCCTCTGGTATTGATGGTAAAGAAAATCAAAATACTTAGCGCTGCAATCCATGATTTTGCTGCATCATTGAAAATTATCCAGGATCGTAAGGTAGCGCCAAGGTAGTCCACACCGATCAATGCAATCCCACCCAGCGCTGCAGCATTGGCAATGACAATGATGGCATTCAGTGCAAAGGCGATCGAAGGATGGTAACACTCTGCAAAAATTTTATAATAACCACCGTTTACTGGATTTCTGGCGCCGATTTCCGCAAAAGTCAAAGCTCCGCAAAGTGCAATTACACCTCCTAGGATCCAGGCTGCAAAAAAGATAAAAGGAGTTCCCGACGCCATCGCCACATCAGATGCTGTCCTGAAAATGCCCATACCTACCACCAGTCCGATGGTGATCATGGTGAGAGAAAACAAACCGAGTGATTGTTTCATATTGATTCAGCTGTAAATATAGATTCTTCATCTTCATCAGCAAGTTTTGATTTTTGATTGCCTACATTTGTGGAGAAATGAAAATGATACGGATCATTTTGTGGGCTGTTTTTTTAAGCTTATTTTCTTGTGGTTCAGATCCTGAGCTGACCAGCGAGATGTTGATCAGGAGGCTGGAAGAATTAGAACCTGATTTAAAGTTGCGGGCCTTTCTATTGCCCTCTTCAGATAGTTTTTCTCTGATTCCTCAGGATTCGCTCAATCCCGTCAATGCATTAAAAGTGAATCTTGGCCGACTTTTGTTTTTCGATCCGGCAATATCTTTTGATCCAAAATGCAAAGCCGCCTCAAAAACTTTCAGCTGTGCAAGTTGCCATTTTGCAGAGGCAGGGTTTCAGGCTGGTTTGAAACAAAGCATTGCAGGAGGAGGGCGAGGGTATGGTTATTTAAGACATAAGCATCCCCTTTGTGACAGTATGGACCTGGATGTTCAGATGATCCGAACACCCAGCATTCTTAATGTGGCCTATCAAGAAGTGCAGTTGTGGAGTGGAAAAATTGGAGGACAGGGAATGAATGCAGGACTGGATTCTTTGTGGCGGGGTGATGCTTTTTTATCATTGAATCAATTGGGTATGTCTGGCGTGGAGACTCAGGCCAGAATTGCCTTAGAGGCACATGGGATGCGCATGAGTCCTGAATTGCTTTTGGAAACTAACTATAAACAGTTATTCGATGAGACCTTTCCAAATGAAAAGGATGATCTGCGCTACAGGAGATTTAGTATGGCAAAGGCCATTGCGGCGTTTGAGCGGACGGTTATGGCCAATAAGTCTGCCTGGCAGAACTGGTTAAGGGGAGATACCATTTCCTTAGATAAAAGTCAATTGCATGGCGCCTGGCTTTTTATTGGAAAAGCGGCCTGCTATAGATGTCATTCCGGACCGGCGTTGAATTCTATGAGTTTTCACGCTTTGGGGATGAATGACATGGAGGGTCCGGATATAATTCGAAAAGACAGTTCTAATCGACATCGATTGGGTAGAGCAGAGTTTACCAAACGGGCAGAGGATTTATACAAGTTTAAAACTCCTCAAATCTACAATCTTAAAGATGTAGAATACCTTGGACATGGGGGTAGTTTTTGTAGTGTTGAGGAAGTGGTGAGATACAAGAATTTGGCCATTCCTCAAAAAAAGTCTATATCTAAGCAATACCTTTCGCCTTTGTTTCAGCCTTTGGGATTGACAGAGAAGGAAATAAAAGACCTGGTGAATTTTATAGAAAACGCCTTATGGGATCCCGATTTGACCAGATATCAGCCTGCAAAACTACCATCCGGTTTATGCTTTCCAAATGCAGATCGGATGTCCAAAGAACAATTAAATTGCTTATGAATCGTTGAAGTTTTTAATCTTGAAAACCAAACTTATTTATCTCATCACCACCTCTGATTGGTCCTACGATCAAAGATTGCAACGCATTTCAGAAAGTTTGCAAAATGCAGGATATGCAATAGTTCCAATCTCCAGATTAAAGCATAAGAAACAAATCCTTTCACCCAATCACAGAACCATAAGTCCTTTGTTTGAGAGGACACTTTTATTTTACCTGGAATATAACATCCGCTTGTTTTATATTCTCCTGATCAATCAATGGGACATCGTTTACAGTGTGGACGCTGACAGCTTGCTGGCAGCTTCTTTGGCAAAGTGGCTCAAGCGCAAGCAATTGATATTTGATGCGCATGAATACTTTGAAGAAAGTCCGGAAATTGTAAACAAGCCCTTTGTAAAATGGGTATGGGAATCCATTTGTAAATTTGGCATCCCCAAAGCAAATTTATGTTTGACCGTTTCCCAATCCCTGGCAGATACATTGGGTAAAAAATACAATGTAAATTTTTTAACCATCCGGAATCTCCCTCTGCAAAAGGAATCCGGTGGTGTTTATGCTCCATTTGAGAAAAAAATCATTTGGTACCAGGGTGTTTTGAATGTGGGAAGGGGCCTTGAGCAGATGATTGCTGCGATGGTTCGTTTGACTGATTTTGAATTGCACATGGCAGGAGAAGGTGACTTGTCCAATGACTTGCGTAAGTTGGTGGATGAGTTGGGATTGTCCTCACGTGTAAAATTTTTAGGCTGGAAGCATCCAGATCATTTACACCAACTGGCTTCTGAAGCTTGTATTGGTATCAATCTGTTGGATGGATTCAGCGGTAATTACTATCATTCATTGGCCAATAAGACTTTTGATTATATTCAGGCAGGTTTACCCGGTATTCACATGGATTTTCCGGAATACAGAAATTTGAAGAAGCAATATGGTGCTATCCAATTAATCCCTGAACTTTCGGAAGAAAGCATCATAGCTGCAATAAAACAGATGATTGATCCCGTTTATTACACGCAATTGAAACAAGAATGTTTTGCAGCTGCAAAAATTTTAATCTGGGAGGAGGAAGAAAAATGGCTGCTGGAAGGCTTGAAAAAAGTGTAAAATAAAAGCCTTATTATTTCACATCCTCCTTTTTTACCTGCTACCTTGCTCGTTTCCGGATTTGCTTTCTAAGCTTTTGACCGGCATTGAGTATGTCATGGATGATTGAAATAAACAAGGAAAGGTCTTGAGGGTCTAGTGTAATTTTTAGGCATGAGCTTAATGAAGAGAGATTCATATACACTAAGATTGTTTAATCATTTTTTTGGTCGTCTATTTCTTAGCCAATTTTTCCTCTGTGATGGACTCAATATTTGGACAGCCAGCCAATTTCATGGTGATCTCAAATTCTGCCAGGATATTTTTTGAGATTTCAACAACACCCTGGCTACCGTTGATAGCCATTCCATAGACATAAGGTCTTCCCAAAAGCACAGCTTTGGCACCCAAGGCCAAAGCAATAAAAATATCTGTGCCGGTTCTAATTCCACTGTCAAGAATGAGCGGATAATCTTGTGGTATAATTTTTTTTATTTCTACCAATGCTTCAAGACTGCTAAGTACTTTGTCTATTTGACGGCCTCCATGATTTGAAACCACAATCCCATCAATTCCTATATCATGTGCTTTTTTAGCATCATTTGGATGTAAAATGCCTTTAAGTAAAACAGGAATATTGGAAATTTCTTTAAGCCAACGGATGTCCTCCCAGTTTAATTCGGGTCTGCTGTATATTTCAATAAAATTTCTGACGGCCTTAATCGGTTCTTTGCTTTTTAAATTACTCATATAGGATCCTGGATAATTCCTGAGTAGTTCGTGAAGCAATCTCAATTTTTGGAAGATATTACCGGTTGACTTTTGGGTATGCAGATTGACGTCTTGAAGTAAGGCCTTAAAAACAGGATCTGAAGTATACTGGGCTATCCCCAGTCCTCGAATAAATGGTAAATACGCATTGTTTAAATCTCTATGTCTCCAACCCAGGGTGGTCGTATCCAAAGTGAGTACGATGGCTTTGGCACCACAAGATTCTGCTCTATATACAAAACTTCTGACCAGTTCTTTTGACTTGCTAAAATACAATTGAAACCAAAAGTTTTGTGAATGCAAAGCCCTTGCAATTTCTTCCATCGGGGTGGAAGCCTGATTTGAAATGATCATAGGAATCTCGGTTTGCTTGGAAGCTTTTGCCAAAAGAAGATCTCCTTTTGGTCTTGCAAGATCAAGCACACCAACAGGCGCATACATGATGGGCCAAGGTAAATCCAATCCCAAAATTTCTCTATTGGTATTTAAATTTTGAATACCGGAAGCTACAGCAGGAACAATATTCCATGAAGAAAAAGCAATTTGATTATTCAGAATACCTTCTTCCTGTCCGGCACCGGTAGCAATGTATCCAAATGCATTTTTTGAAAGAATTTTTGAAGCCTTTTGCTCCAGAGTTTTAAAGTCAATGGGTAGTTTGGGTTTATGCCCCATTGCACCTTCGGTGTATATCTCTTTTTGCCTATCTGCTGGATTGAAAATGGGAAACATCAATTTTCAATGATTAAAATGTATTTATTTTTTTTGCCGTTTTCGATTAGAATAAATTTTTCTTTTAGCAAATCGGAAACCTGCACCCTGTGTTCGATTTGAGATATTTTATACTTGTTAATGGTCAATGCATTGCTTTGAACGGCTCTCCGTACTTCACTTTTAGAGCTAAAAACAGGACAGAATTCAGTCAGTAACTGGGTCAACTCGATCCCATTTGCCAATTCACTTTTTCTCAAATGAAAAGAAGGAATTTCCTTACTGACCTGGCTTAAATCATGGATGTCCAGACTGTGTAAAAATTCGGTAGAGCTGTCTTTTCCAAAGATAAGCGAACTGACTTTTTCAACACTTTGCAGTGCTGCTTCTCCATGAATCCGCTCGGTGATTTCAGCAGCAAGGATTTGTTTGAGCCTTCTGGGATCATCCCGGTATTCAGATTCCAACTGTTCGATTTCTTCGCATTCTTTAAAGCTGAAGTAACGAAAGAGCTTTGGCAAATCTGCATCATCCGCATTTAACCAAAATTGATAAAACTTGTAGGGACTGGTCAACTCTGCATCCAACCAGATGTTCCCTTCTTCCGATTTTCCAAACTTGCTACCATCGGATTTGGTGAGCAGGGGAGTAGTGATCGCAAAAGCTTTACCATCCGCAATGGTTTTTGAAATATAATCTGTCCCGGCAATGATATTTCCCCATTGGTCCGAACCTCCCATTTGCAACTTGCAGCCATAATCCTTATAAAGACAGTAAAAATCATAGGCTTGCAGGAGCTGGTACGTAAATTCAGTGTAAGATATTCCTGTTTCTAATCTTTTTTTTACAGATTCTTTGGACAACATGTAATTGATGGTCGTGTGTTTGCCCACGTTTCTGAGAAAATCCAACACATTCATATTCTTGTAAAAGTCAAAATTGTTGACCATTACTGCCGCATTCTCTCCTTTTTCGAAGTTTAAGAACTTATGAAACTGTCTTGATTGAGCCAGGATATTGGCATCGAGCTCATCGATGGTCTTCAGGACCCTTTCCTTGTCTTTGCCGGAGGGATCGCCGATCCTGCCAGTTGCTCCACCCATCACCACCAGCGGTTTATGACCACAACGCTGAAAGAGGCTCAACAACATGATTTGTACATAATTGCCCAAGGTCAGTGATGGAGCCGTTGGATCAAAACCTATGTATCCTACACACATGCCATCTTGCAAATGCTCCTCCAATCCGGGAGTATGGTCATGGAGCATGTTCCTCCTCTCTAGTTCTTTTATAAAACTTCTTCTGGCCATCTTGTTAAGCTTCTTCTGTCGATTATTGGGGCCAAAGATACAGCCAGATTGTATAATAATGGATTTACAAGTACAAATGCATTGCAATTCAATGTGAATCAAAGCAGAAGCCGATTCTTGCTGGAGAATCATTGTTTAAATAAAGTATGATTAATAAAGAATCCAAATAGAACTGCAATACAGAAATAGTATTTCGTCCATTCCTGGAGTTAATGGACCAGAGTACTGTATCTTTGCGTCCGCACATTATCAGCTATTATTTGCATTAAAATGGATGTTAGTCGGTTTATCGCCCAAAAGACCTATGGATCATTCAGTCGGTCACTGATTCGCAACATTATTCGAATTAGTATAATATCCACTGCACTGAGCATGGCTGTGATGATTGTCGCCGGTTCTGTTTTTGAAGGTTTTAAATCACAAATTGCATCCAAGGTGTTTGGCTTTTGGGGTCATATTCATGTGACAGATTTGCAGGTTAGCAGAAGCATTGAACCATTTTTAATTTCTAACAGCGACAGCATTGTTGATTTGATCAACCGAGCAGATTACAAGTCCATTGGACTGAGGGAAGATGCCGTTTCAGAAACAGAAAGATTTGTGGTGCTTCCTGCGATTATAGGAAACCATCAGGGACAGGAGGGCCTGTTCTTAAAAGGGGTAGATCCTGAATTCAATCCTTCCTTTGCAAAAGAATTCCTGAAGGATGGACAATGGTTGGATTTTGCGGACAGTCTTTTTTCGAGGGATGTTTTAATTTCTGAACAATCGGCCTTGAAAGCCAAAATAAATGTAGGTGACGCGGTGATTGGTCATTTCGTACTGGATGGTAAAATGATCAAAAGAAAACTTAAGGTAACTGGAATTTATCGGACTGGTTTGGAAGAATATGACCGCAAGTTTGCCATCGTTGATATTCGTTTGCTTCAGGATCTGCTTGGATGGAAACCCGATGAAGTAACAGGGATTGAAATTTTTGTCAAAAATCTATCGCAAGCTTCTGTCATTAGTCAATATTTGTACGAAGAAGTACTGCCTTCCAATCTTTACTGTGAAACCATCCGCGAAAAATTTCCAAATATTTTTGAATGGCTTGCCCTGCAAGACATCAACCGCAGCTTTATTTTGGGTCTGATCTTATTGGTTTGTATCATCAACATGGTCACTACCACTTTAATTTTAATTCTAGAGCGGACACAGATGATTGGTTTGTTGTCTGCATTGGGAATGGATCTTTGGAACCAGAGAAAAATATTTATCCGTTATGGGATTCAGATTGTATTCAAAGGAATTTTGTCAGGTATGGTTATCGGGATCGCAATATGTTTGATTCAATGGAAATGGAAGTTGATCAAACTAAGTGAGGCAGACTATTACCTCGATCACGCTCCGGTGGCTCTGAATCCAATCACCTGGTTTATCCTGGCTCTTGTCTTTTTTATCACCATAACGGCAAGCCTTTTGATCCCTTCATGGCTCGTATCTAGAATTCGTCCTGTAAATGCCCTCCGATTCAGGTGATCCATTAAAATTCATCGCACCTGTCCAAAATAAGTTTAAATTTGAAATGTGACCATTGATTTACAAGTGAGTACTAATTTTGAATCGTTATTATAAAATTGAACCCCCATAACAGTTATTGCGATTTAAAAAATTTCTTTTGTTTATCAAACTTCACGTAAGTTACTTTCTTTTGGCCGTCAAAAGACGACTGAACGATCTGCGAAGCAGTTTTGAGCAACAGCTCAAAAAGTGAAGGAGCCCCCACCAATAAATTGGGGGCAAGGCGCAAGGGATAAAACAAAGATAGCTCGCTGTTTCAATTCTCCGCTTTCGCGGTTCACTTCGCCATCGCACTGTCGTACGATGGTATCCTGCGTGGCAGGATACTTCGCTACGATCACCTCGCTCACCCAACTGCAGCTCTTTCGCTATGTGACTGACTGGTGGTCCCCATACGGGGAACATTGGAGTGACACAAAGTCACTCCAAAAGGAGGGAACCGTCCCTCAAAGGACGGCTTGGAGTGCGCCGCCTCGATGGCCCATTCTTTTGTTTATCTTCCCACAAGCGCTAACGCGTTCTTTCGCTTCTCGTGCTGTCGCACTCGACCACTCCTAAAGTCGTGGATCGCTCAATCACTGCGGAGTCCTAAGCCGCATTGAAATGCTTGAAACCCATCATTCTTCCTGATATTTCAATCTAAATATTGATTAATATTAAGAGCCTTTTCGTCAGCGGCCCAAGAAGGACAGATTTTGGAAATAGCGCCTTATATTGTCGCTCATTTTACGGAAACTAATATGATGCACTCATCAAACAAACCATCAAAATGAAATGAAATTATGGAGCGGCAATATACAGCGCCCAAAATCTGTCCCAACAGAGAACCTTGCAAAATGAACCAAATAAAGCTCAATAGAACCAAGGAAGATGCCGCCTTAGAAAAGGCTGCGTTTTTTGGTACTCCGCTTTCGCGGCTCCTTCACTTAGAGAGCTGTCGCACTCTACCAAGCTTTTAGCTTGGATCGTTCAGTCGTGCGCGACAAAAAGTGGGAATGTTGATTTGTAAAAATTATTTTGGACAGAAGTGAAAATTCATATATTTATAGTGCCGTTATGTTATTGGAATTTCTTCGATAAAGTTCAAGTTCCAATCTTTGTCTGTCAAATTCTATTTCATAAGTCCAAATGAAGCATTAGAATTTGTGATGAACGCGAAATTGAAAATTTAATCTAGACTTCTGATGAGGACCCTCGGTGGTACAATGCTGACGAATCAAATAGATTAAAAAGCATTGATTTTGAAGCCATGTTTGAAAGGGTTAAAATCTCTAATACAAAAATTGGGGATAAGAGGACAATATTTGAAAAGAGATAGGCTTAGAGCAGAATTCCAGTGACACTTTTGGGATAAGCATTTATTTTCGAATGGCTTCCACAGGATCCATGCGGGATGCCTGCAATGCGGGGACAATTCCTGCAATCAGACCAATGACAATCGCTAATCCGATTCCCATGACAATGTTGTGAAGAGAAACAAACATTTCCATGCCCGCCATTTTGCCAAGAAAGCCAAGGATTATCGCAACAAGCAACAAACCGATAACGCCTCCGATCAAACAAAGTATGATTGCCTCCAGCAAAAACTCGAGTAAGATGTAAAATCTTTTTGCACCAATGGCCATTTTGATACCAATGAGAGGAGTCCTTTCTTTTACAGAAACAAACATGATGTTGGCTACACCAAAAGCACCCACCAACATGGCAAATATCCCAATCAAAAATCCAGCGGTATTCACCACTGAAAATACTTTTGAGATTAAATTGGTCAACATCGTAAGTTGATTGATGGCAAAATTGTCAACATCGGCTGGTTTGAGCCCCCTTGCTGGACGAAGGATGCTGACAATCTCTTGTTTAAGATCTTCCTGATTTACGCCCCTTTTTCCTTTGACACTCAACGAGGTTCTCCATTTTGAAGCTGAATGCAAAGAAATTTGTTTTGCCAAAGTGTTCCAAGGAATAAATGCAGCCTGATCTGTTGGCATAATATTGATGATGGATTTGCCTTCTTTTTTCAAAACCCCGCACACTGTAAAATATTTACCAAATGTTTTGACCCTTTCGCCAACTGCTGGTTTACCCTCGAATAAATTTTCAGCCAACTGATGGCCCAGTATAATCTGTTCACTACCATTGTAAAATTCGGAACCTGAAAAATACCTTCCTTCCGCAAAATCAAACCGGATGACCCGATCGTGCTCTTCTGTTATACCTGCAAAATAAGCCCCTTCTACATAGGATTGCCTGGCTTTGATCATGCCTCCAGGTATAAAAGCAGAAAGTGAGGAGGCCGAACTTAGTTTTGACTTTTTTTGGATGGCTTTTAGATCATTCATTGAAGGAGAAGGCCTTCCAATATATTTCCAATAGTTTTGTTTAGGGTCTTCATTCCAGGGTTCCTTTCCTACATAAAGGACGTCGTTACCCAGTTTATCAAAACTATTAAGGATGTTCTCTTCCAGAGAGTCCACTGCGGAAAGGACCGCAATGACACAGAATATTCCTATAACAATTCCCAATAATGTCAGAAAGCTGCGGAGTTTGTTCCCCGTCAATTGTGACATCGCCTGTGCAAAGCTTTCTGTTAATACTCTGAAAATGACCATTATATAAGAATATATGTCAGGCAATAATATATTTCATGCATGGGCGACCTAAAAAATAATTTACTTTAAATTAAACAATATAAAGATTTTTTATACATTATCTATCCATTAACGAAACAAAAATACAGATTTGACATTCCCTTGATAAAATAATTATTTTTGCGGAAAATTAGAAGACCTCTACATGCGTACAAAATTATCTCAGTTTAATTTCAGTTTACCTAAAAATTTAATCGCTCAATACCCCTCTCCTGAAAGATCAGAATCCAGATTGATGGTGATTGACAGAGCTTCCGGTAAGATTGAACACAAGCACTTTAAAGACATATTGGATTATGTTCAAGACAAAGACGCCCTGATTATAAACAATACCAAAGTTTTTCCAGCCAGAATGTATGGTCGAAAAGAAAAAACAGGTGCCAAGATTGAAGTTTTTCTACTCCGCGAGCTCAACCGCAAAGTTGGACTTTGGGATGTACTGGTAGATCCCGCGCGTAAAATAAGAGTAGGCAATAAATTGTATTTTTATGACAAGAACAACAAAGAAGTTCTTGTGGCAGAGGTAGTCGACAACACCACATCAAGAGGTAGAACCATCCGCTTTTTGTATGATGGCGATGAGGTAGCCTTCCAGAATATTCTAAAGACATTGGGCCAGACACCATTGCCCAAGTATATTACCAGGCCTGCAGAACCAAGCGATATAGAGCGATATCAAACCATTTATGCGAAAGAAGTTGGAGCCGTGGCGGCGCCAACCGCGGGTTTGCACTTTAGTAGAGAGCTTTACAAGATGCTGGAAATAAAAGGTGTTAATTTTGGCGAGGTCACCCTGCATGTAGGTATGGGAACTTTTAGATCCATTGAGGTAGAGGATTTGTCCAAACATAAAATGGAGGCAGAATATTTTAACATACCCGAAGAAACTGCCAACCTGGTCAATGCAACGAAAGATCTGGGAAAAAAAGTGATTGCAGTTGGCACAACATCCATGAGGACCATTGAGTCTGCGGTTACCGCGCACAATCGATTGAAACCGGCAGAAGGTTGGACCAATGTATTTATTTATCCACCTTATGACTTTAGAATCGCAGACGCTATGGTGACCAACTTTCACCTTCCAAAATCGAGCTTGATTATTATGGTATCGGCATTTGCAGGACATGAGTTGTTGATGGATGCCTACCACATGGCCATCAACGAAAAATACCGTTTCTATAGTTACGGTGACGCTATGTTGATCCTTTAATAGATTGGGGAACCTTTTTGGACAAAATTCAATTATACAAAAAAACCGTTATAAATAAGCTGATATGTATTGGACCTTAGAATTAGCACATCATCTGGAAGAAGCCCCATGGCCAGCCACTAGAGATGAATTGATCGATTACGGAATCAGAAGTGGGGTGCCGATCGAAGTCATCGAAAATCTTCAGGAGTTGGAAGACGAAGAGGAGATTTATGAATCGATGGAGGATATCTGGCCGGATTATCCAAGAAAAGACGACTTCCTTTTTAATGAGGAAGAGTTTTAATGAATTGCAACAGAAAAAAATGGAATCCTGCAGGTATCGCACTTGCGGGATTTTTTAATTTAGAATTGTTCATCCGATCACAAGGATATCCGATTCTGGAAAAAGACCGATATTTATCCCGATGATAATTGCCATAGACGGTCTTTCTTCCTGCGGTAAAAGCACGATTGCCAAGTCAGTAGCTAAAACATTGGGAATCCATTATGTAGATAGTGGGGCAGCTTATCGGGCTGTAACCTTGTTTTGTCTCCAAAACAAAATCCAACCATTGGATGAAATAGCAGTGGCAGAAGTTTTACCCCGGATTCAGTTGGATTTGATTCCTGAGATTCCAGTGAAGGTGTTTTTAAATGGTAAGGATGTCACTGAAGAGATCCGCAAACCCGAGGTTTCAAAATATGTCAGCGAAATCTCTAAAGTAAGTCCGGTTAGACGAAAGGTCGTTGAGTGGCTTAGGGAATTTGCAAAAGAAAATTCTTTGGTAATGGATGGAAGAGACATTGGCTCGGTTGTTTTTCCCAATGCTGATTATAAATTTTTTGTAAGAGCCGATGATTCGGTGAGGGCTCAAAGACGATTGGAAGAATTGATCCATAAGGGAATCTCCATCAACTACGAGGAAGTTTTGGAGAATTTGCTGCATCGGGATCTGATGGATTCTACCCGGGCGGATAGTCCTCTGATTAAAACTCCGGATGCATTAGAAGTGGACACGACCCATCTAAGCCCGGAGCAACAATTGATTCTTGTTTTGAGACATATGGGACATTGAGTAGGCCATTCATGAGCTTAAATTGGCTTTGTTCCAGAAGGTTCAACCGGTGCAATTGTATTTCAATTGAATTCGGTACACAAGATTCTATTTCACCCGGAAGTAAATTATCTCACAAATTTTGCCACCTTTGTTTTTTTAATATTTAAATGTACATTCTTTGAAAAAAATATTTTCTGATTTTTTGTTTGATGGCCATCAAATGAGAGCCAAGGGAGCAATCATCCTGGATGAAGACGGTAAAATCTTGCAGTTGTTGGATGAAACTGAGTATCGTCCTCAGGAATTTGAACATTTCCCGGGATTGATCTGTCCGGGATTTGTCAATGCCCATGGCCATCTTGAACTATCCCATCTAAGAGGAAGATTGTCAACCGGGACCGGCTTACTAAGCTTTCTTCGATCTGTGGTTACTATGCGCGATGTCGATCCAAGTTTTATTGATGAATGTATTGTAAGGGCAGATCGTGAAATGTGGGAGGAGGGAATTGTTGCAGCAGGCGATATTTCCAATAAACCGGATACGATTCGCACCAAAGAAACCAGCAAGATAAAATACCACACATTTGTAGAAGCATTTGATCTTTGGCAGTCTTCCATGGCGGACCATTTTTTCAATACCTATAAAACTGTTTACGATCAATATGGTGATCTCCCCAAGTCAATGTCTCCTCATGCACCCTACTCGGTAAGCCCACAGCTTTTTCAAAAAATCAATTCTTTAAACCGAAACAATGATATTTTGTCGATCCACAATCAGGAGGTGCAAGATGAGGATTTAATGTTTCTGAACAGGGGAGGCGGATTTATCGAGTTTATCCAGAACTTTGGATTTAGCATGGATCACTTTATACCAATTGGTAAAACTTCCATCCATTATACCATGGATCATTTAAAACATCCTGGAAAACTATTGCTCGTGCACAACACCATGATGAATACAGAAGACATCTCTTCCGTTCTTTTTTGGAATCCATATTCTTATTTTGTCACGTGTCCAAATGCCAATCTTTATATCGAAAACCGTCTGCCCGATTATCATAAATTTACGAAATTGAATGCAAAAATTTGCATTGGAACTGATTCACTGAGTTCCAATTGGAGACTTTCGATCCTTGAAGAGATAAAAACAATTTTGAAGTATCAATCAGATATTTCAGCTGAACAAACCCTGCAATGGGCTACTTTGAATGGGGCAGAAGCCCTTGGGATGAATGATTGGGCGGGTAGTTTTGAATCCGGTAAAATACCAGGCGTCTTGTGGATCCAGAATTTTGCACAGCTGGACGGTAAATTCGTTTTGGATAGGAGTGCAAAAGTTTTGAGACTCTTTTAATTCTTCTCATACAAGCAATGCATTCTTTAGCTTACATTTCTCAGAGGACTGAAATCCCTCAAAAACAAATTCAGAAAACACTGGCTTTGTTGCATTCAGGTGCCAGCATTCCTTTTATCGCGCGTTATCGCAAGGAACAAACCGGATCACTGAACGAAGTAGATATTTTTGCCATCCAAAAATTTCAATCTGAATACACCGAGCTTTCGAATCGCAAGGAGTATATTATTAAAGCCCTCGAAGAACTGGGTGTATTGACCAAGGAATTTGAACAGAAAATAATCCATTGTCAGGATTTGAAGAGTTTGGAAGATTGGTTTGCTCCCTATAAAAAAAAGAAAAAAACCAAAGCTGACCTGGCCAGAGAGAATGGTCTGGAACCCCTGGCTTTAAAGTTGATGTCCAATGCCCATTTTGATTTGGACAGCGAAGCCACCAGACTGGTTTGCGAAACTTTCGCCGACAAGAATGAAGTTTTGGAAGGAGTGCGGCAAATTGTTGCAGACATCATTCACAAGGATGATGAGATAAGAGGCAGACTCCAGGGAATTTATTTTAAAACCGCCTTGCTAAATTCGAAATTGATCAAGTCCAAAGAAGCGGCGGCCCAAAAGTATAAGGACTATTGGGATTTCAAGGAACCTTTGTCAAAAATACCTCCCCATCGTTATCTGGCAATTTGCAGGGCTGAGAATGAAAAATTGGTAAGGCTTGTCATAGACTCAGACGAGGAGTACATGCTGGGGTTGCTCCATAGAAAATATCGATGGCATCATCCTGTCTCCCATGCCAGGCAGGTGGAAATGGCGGTAAAAGACGCATTGGATAGGTTGATTTTGCCCTTGATCGAATCCAGACTGCGCAGCGAATTGAAAGACAAATCTGATGTGCAATCAATTGAAGTTTTTGGAAAAAATTTAAGACAAGCTCTGCTGGAAGCTCCTTTGGGCCAAAAGTCAGTTCTTGCCATTGATCCTGGTTTTAGAACAGGTTGCAAATGCGTGTGTCTTGATGCTTCCGGAAATTTGCTGGATTATTTTACCATCTTTCCAGTAGAACCGGTAAAGGATGAAAAGGGATCTATGACTCGAGTTCTTGCCTACTTAGGAAAATACAATATAAAGACTGTGGCCATCGCCGATGGTACCGCCGGAAAGGAAGTCAAACAATGGCTGGAGCAATATCCCCAAACCAGGGATTTTGAAATTTATTCGGTCGATGAGAGCGGGGCTTCGGTTTACTCAGCATCAGCAATAGCAAGAGAAGAATTTCCCGATTTGGATCTCGTTTTCAGAGGCTCCGTCAGTATTGGGAGAAGGTTGCAGGATCCATTGTCGGAATTGATTAAAATTGATCCTAAATCCATCGGCTTTGGGCAATATCAGCACGATGTAAATCAGAAATGGCTTCAGGAACGTTTGGATTTTGAAGTGAGCAGTTGTGTGAATGCTGTCGGCGTACAATTGAATACCGCTTCTGCATATCTTTTGTCATACATCAGTGGTATAGGTCTAGTATTGGCACAAAGTATCGTACGATTTCGCAATGAAAATGGACCTTTTAAGACCAAGAGAGATCTGCTGAAAATATCCAGATTGGGGGACAAGGTATTTGAACAGTGCGCCGGATTTGTGAGAATAAGAGAAGGAAGTCATCCATTGGACAATACTGCCGTGCATCCGGAAAGATATCCATTGGTGGAAAAAATGGCAAAGTCAATCGGGAGTAGTTTGGATGCATTGATTCGTGATGCCTCACTGATCGAAAAGATACCCTTTTCTAATTTTGTGGACGAAGAATGTAGCTCTGATACTTTAGAAGACATTCTCACAGAAATAAAGAAACCTGGGATTGATCCAAGAGGAAGGCTGGAAGTATTTTCCTTTGACCCTAGAATTCAAACAATACAGGATCTCCAAATTGGTATGTGTTTGCCGGTCATGGTTAAAAATATCGTTCAGTTTGGGATTTTCGTGGATTTGGGCATCAAGGAATCTGGTTTAATACATGTCTCTGAAATGAGTCACGATTTCGTAAAAGATCCATCTCAAGTGGTGCAACTACGACAGAAACTCATGGCAAAGGTGATCGGTTTGGATTTGCCTGCAAAAAAAATTCAAATGTCCTTAAAGCTATAAATGAAACGAATCAGTTGTTAGATCTGTTTTTGCAAAGAATAGTTCATTGATCCAACAAAATCTGCTGGAGTCTTATTTTAAATACTCTTGTCAAGGGTAAAGCTGAAAGTACTTCCATTGCCCTCTGTGCTCCTTACTGAAATTTTTTGCTGGTGACTTTCCAATATATGTTTTACAATGGAAAGTCCAAGTCCACTGCCGCCTTTGTCTCTTGAGCGACTTTGATCTGCACGGTAGAATCGGTCAAAAATGTGTTTTTGGTGTTCCTTGGCAATGCCTTCACCATTGTCGGAGACCTCGATCAGGACTTTGTGTTCCATATCGTAAAATCCCACTTTTGTCCAGCCTTCCTTTCTGCCGTATTTGATGGAGTTTTGGATCAGGTTGCCTATCACAATACGGATCATTTCTTTTTCAGCCGATACAAAAAATGCATCATCCGCACCAGCTTTTAGCCCGAGTGAGATTTGTTTTTTGAGGGCTGACTCTTCAAAGTCACTCATAATTTCAAGCGTGAGCTTGCGAATATCGAAACTGATTTTTTCAGGTTCTGATTGCCTGGATTCTAGCTTGGAGATCGTCTCCAGATCTTCGATAATGGTCTGCAGTCGATCTGCATTTTTTAAAGCTTTTTGTAAAAAACGGTCTCTGACCGCAGGATCATCCACACCGCCTTCAACCAGTGTTTGAAGAAATCCCTGGATATTGAACACCGGCGTTTTGAGTTCATGGGATACATTGCCAATGTATTCACGTCGATAGTCTTCGAGCTTTGACAGTTCTGCCATATCAGTCTCTTTTTGATTGAGCCAGTTTCGCACTTCCTTTTCAGCAATGGTTAAAGGAGAGACAGGAGCGTTGGCCGTAGAATTTTCGGAAGCATCGGGATTCTCAATATCATGAATCAATTGATAGATGACCTTAAGTCTTTGGTAAACAATCCTATTGAGCAAATAGTGTAGTACAAAATATGAAATCAAAATGGTGATAAGTACCCACCAAAAAATGGTGCTAAACTGTGTTGTAAATAAGCCTGCCCAGCTGGTAAAAAGCAAAACAGCGAGGGTGGTTATTCCAATGATAAAAGAGAAAAGGAGACTGAGCTGATTTAAGCTGAGGTGACTTATTTTTCTAAAATTCCAGTTTATATCCAATGCCTTTGATCGTCTTTATGTATTTATCATCGAGCCTTTCGCGGATTTTTCGAATGTGCACATCGATGGTTCTTTCGCCGACAAGCACGTCCTGACCCCAAACTTTGTTGAGTATTTCTTCCCGTTTAAAGACTTTTCCGGGTTTTTCAGCGAGCAAATATAATAACTGAAATTCTTTTCTTGGAAAATCAATGGGTCTACCCGAAACATAGACCTGAAATGCTTCCGGATCAATTTTTAAATCCCCCAACTGTAAGACCGCATTGCCATTGGCTTGGGCCACGTCGATGTCTCTGCGCAAAATTGCCTGGATTCTACTAAGCAATACATTGGGTCTGATCGGCTTTGCAATAAAATCATCCGCTCCGGTATCCAACACATTGATCTGGGTTTGGTCATCGGTTTTTGCCGTCAAAAAAGCAACTTTGGTTTTTGATTGTGGGAAAGAGGATTTGAAATGTCTGAGAAAGGACATGCCATCCATTTCTGGCATCATATAATCCACCAAAATAAGACGTGGTTCAAATTCTCTTAAAATATCCAGTGCTTCGCGACCATTTAATGCGGATTTTACTTCAAATCCTACATTCTTTAACTGATAACAGATAAAGTCCAATGTATCTGCCTCATCATCGATAACAAGAATCTTGATGCCTTTAATCATATTGTTATGCAAAATTACGGCCTTTGATACTTAAGAGAGGATCATCTGATATTACTAAATTATTAATTCAATATTTGATATCCGAACCTTCCTGAGCACCTTTCTTAATAAATAGTTCATTTACCATGGAGCGAATTTGATCCATGTCAGATTTCCTATTTTTGTAATATAAGCTGGATTCTATAAAATCTGTGTCGTTGATTTGGTGTTTTTGAAGGATGAGTTTTCGGTTGGATTGAATCATACTGTCTCTTATATGTAGCGAAAGCGGCTCGAGGGCAGCATCAAGGTAATACAATTCTGAAAGAATCTGAGCCATGGTTTCTTTTGGAAGAATTGATTTTGACTTTTCAGCTTGACAGGCAGAGACAATAAGTATGGTAATCAGGATACAATTTTTCATTTAACTGGATCGATCTCTTGGGTAATATTTCTCCACCATCTCAAGGTCTTCCCATTTGGTCTCTGACCATCCATTGTTATTGGTTTTAAAACAAATGATGGCACAGGTTGGGATGGCTTCCAAAATTCCATTTTTTGTTTTCATTACAAAATACTCAATGATGGGATTGTGTCCGAAGATTGCGATGCTTTCAATGTCAGGATCAGCACTTCTGACGATGTCCAAATAATCATCTTCATTTCCGAAATACAACAATTCTTTTACGATGATTTCACTTCCTGGCGGGTTGATGGTTTGATTAAAAATGAGCGCCGTATTCAAGGCCCTGGTGGCTGGACTTGATACCATCTGCAGACCACCATCGAGCTGTTTTTTTAAAAGCTCTGCCATTTGTGCCGCATCTCGTAAACCTCTGGTATTCAATGGTCTGTCCATATCTGACAGACCTGGATGATCCCAGCTTGATTTGGCATGGCGGATAAGGTGAAGCTTTTTCATCATTTCAATGTGTGGAATTATCTTTAACTTTCCGGTTTTATTTACAAATAAGGAGAGCTTTTTGTTTTGAAGATTTTTTTGGACAACATAGAATTCCAAATTCCAGCGGACCAGTTGGAACAAATCAAAATGGCTTGTGAATCCGGACAAGTGCGAAAGGTCTCACAAATGGCTTTGCAGGAATGGTCGTATTTGTTGAGATGGGAAGACAACCTGCTGGAATGTAAGTTAAGTTTTACAGCGCAATCTGTGAGTGGAGTACATTGTGCGTGTGGCTGCCATTCTGCAAAAAATCCTTGTATACATGCCTGGACCCTGGCTTTCTGGCACATGAATTACAAGGACCGGACCAATCAATCCATGCGACAGGAATTAAGATCCCGAAAAAAATTAGTCATTTCTGATCTCCAGAATAAATCTCATGCTGAGTTGGTTGATTTTATTTCAATCGCCTTAAAATTTTATCCCGACCTCTTCAAATGGTCCACTTTACTTTTACCTTCCCTACCCAAAGATGAAGCTGTTTTTGACTTTTATTTGAATGCTCTGGCAGAATTTGATCAAAATGGGCCAGGTAGAAGTCAAATTCAAACCATTAAAGTATTAAAAACAAAACTGATTGTTTTGGATCAGCTTTATGAAAAATCCATGCAGTATTATTTACAGGGAGAAATGGAAAGGCCATTTTACATTTTACTTGCATTGGTGGTAACTACCTATCAATGGTTACGTGATATTCCATCCAACAGCCAATCTAAATTCAATCAAAAAATTATTCATTATACCCAAACCATTCATCAGCTCATCAAAACCGCGAAAGCCCCGGATTTGCGAGTTAAGATGTTTGAATGTCTCATTGAGCTGATTGGAAAATACCCCAACCACATCATACATCGACATGATAATCTTTGGGCTGCTTTGTTTTTATTTACAGAACAAAGAAAAAGAATCAAGGACTTTGAAAAAACTGAAATTCCAGTGATGTTTCACAAAGCAGAAACTTGGACAGAAAGCATTGAATTGCTTTGGTTTCTTTATCATCAGGTGGAACTATCCTCTTGGACGATTTGGATACAAAAAGATGGATTTTTAGAAAACATCAATCCAATGCATTTAATCCAATTTTGTCGGGAGATTTCAGATCGTGCTCAGGAAAAGAAAGCACATGATTTGTTAAAACTCGTTTATGCGAACAGCCTTCAGACCGAATGCAGACAAATTGCCATCGAAGGTCTGTTGGGAATGTATATCCAGCAGCAACAGGTGAATCAGCTGATAGAATTGTCAGCTAAAGCCGGCCTGGATTTGAAGCAACTTAAATTTATTAAAATCTGGAAAGAAGCATCAGGAGCAGACATGACCATGTGTGAGCAACTTGCTTTGAGTTTTAGGAAGAGTAAAAATTTTGATTCCATTTTTTACTACAGGTTGTTGACTGAATTGCGGTTGACAAATCTGTTGTTGCGCGAATTCGAAAAGGAGACAAACTTGGCTAATATTATGCAATTTGATGGTTTGCTTTTGGCTTCAGATCCGGATTCTTTATTAAATATATACTTGAATATTACCAAAGATTTCCTCACCCACCATTTGGGAACCAAGGCTTTTGCTTTTGTGGAAAAAATTAAAAACCATTTTATAGAAATTAAAGAGAGGGATCTGGAAAGAAAGTTTACTCTAAAATTAAATGAGTTGTTTCCAGACCGGATTTCACTTTTTTCAAACATTGATAAAAATCAGAAAATAGAAATATGAAACCTAAACACTTTTGGCTTGGCATTTTCCTCTCAGGATTCTTGCTTCATTGTACACAAAAACCCAATCTAGAACACAAACATTGGACTCAAGCCATCAATTTGTATGAGATCATGCCAAAAAATTTTACGGCAACCCATGACCTGAAAGGAGTCATGGGGCAATTAAAGAAACTCCGATCTCAATTTATTTCAGGAATCGTTTTGCTTCCACTTTCACCCACCGAGGACGGATCCAATTCTTTTAATCCGGGAGATCCATATGCATCCATCAACCTGACAGCCTTTGATACTACTGTAACGGATGATAAAACTTTTCGCACATTCATCGATTCTTGTCGTTTCTATAAAATCAAGATTTTTCTCGAATTAAATCTGGCTTACACCGGCCCAGCACATGCATGGCGAAAGGACAAGCCAGAATATTATCAATCCAATGAAGAGCAGGTCGATGGAAAATACAACCAAAAATATGTCAGACTCAATTTGGAAAATAAAAGTGTTCAGTCCAAATTGCTTAAAGCTGTGGAACACTGGTCCGATCGATATGATTTGGATGGTATTGTTGTGGTGCATGGAGATGAGATTTCCGATGAATTTTGGACAAAAATTTCCAAGGTAGTGCATTCCAATGGTCAATTGCTAATTGCTTCTGCTCAGAAACCTGAGCTCATGGAAAGTGGTATTGTCGATAGTTATTTAAATTGGGAATTATTTGATTTATTTCAAAAAATGGCTTCCAACCAACTTAAAACATCTGATTTTCAAAACATATTGAATACAAGCAAAAACTCAAAGTATCGGAATAGCTCGATCATGTTTAGCCAGAATGCAATGACAAATCGCTCCCATGGCTCCGAGTATGAGCGTTGCCAGGATTGCTATAAACAATGTGCTTTGCTCACTTATTTGTTGGGCGGTGTTCCGTGGGTTCTTAATGGACAAGAAGGTCCGGCGTTTTTTGGTATCAATACTTTTACAAAGGAGCCATTGTCAGATCTGTATGTGTACAATCGCGATTTTTATCGCGCCTTGAACATTCATAGGAGGGAAAATGCAGCTTTAAACTCACTCCTGGAGAATTCTCCGGTGTTGTGTTCCGATTCTGAGGAAGTGTTGGCTTTCGAAAGACGCCATGGCAATTTGTCCATTGTATTTATGGGAAATCTGACCAATCAGAAAGTCCAATATCAGGTAAATAAGGATTTTAGATTTTATACAGAATTTTTTACCCGTGCCATGGTTAGTTTTGAGCCCGGAGCCATTTATACTTTGGCCCCTTATCAATACATTATGCTGACCAACCTGAAGTAAAACCAAATGGAGATTCAGTTATGGTGGGTGGGTAAAACCAGTTTTGGCTTTTTGCGGGATGGTGTTTCAGAATACCAAAAGAGGTTGTCTCATTTTTGTCGATTTACAATTAGAGAGTATCCCGATGTAAAGCCAGTTGGTGATTCCTCCGTATTGTCAAAGCTGGAAGCTGATCAGTGGATAAAACAGCTTAAATCAGACGATTTGCTGATTTTATGTGATGAAAACGGCCAGGAACTAAATACCAGAATGTTTGCCGGATTTATTGAAACACAACTCCAGAGCCGTGCAAAAAGATTGATCTTTGTCATTGGCGGCGCATATGGTTTTAGCAAGGAGATCAAATCTGTCAGCCACTCCATCATCTCTTTTTCTAAGATGACTTTCTCTCATCAAATGTTTCGATTAATATTTATGGAGCAACTATATAGAGCATTTACCATTGTGAAATCAATTCCATACCACCATGACTGAACCCATTTTTTTAGTAACTTATCTATTGTTGATCCTCATGGTTCTGATTTCCGTCCTCGCATTCAACAATCATCTATGGATTGAAAAATTAAGACACTATCCCTGGCAAGAAGCCAGAGATCATTCCTGGTACCGATGGATCGGTTGTGGCTTTGTGCACGGCAATTACCTCCACTTGTTTCTCAACGCATTTGTGCTATATCAGTTTGGTTTGGCTGTAGAAAACCTGTATGCCGAACAATTTGGTCAGGGCGCCGGAAATTTGATTTTCCTTTTGGTGTACCTTGCAATCCTTGCATTGTCCTGTTTACCCACCTATTTAAAATTCAAGAACAACCCGTCTTATGCATCTATTGGTGCTTCCGGTGCTATCTCGGGCATCCTTTTTATTTACATCTACCATTTCCCCCTAAATCTCCTTTATTTTTATGGAATCATTCCCATTCCTGCTTTATTAATGGGAGTTTTATACTTGATTTACTCCTGGTGGGCTGCAAGAAATACAAGCGATGGAATTGATCATGAAGCCCATTACTACGGAGCTTTGCTGGGTCTTCTTGCAGCATTGGTTTTGGACTTCTTCCCAACTTGATTTATTTTTTCGGAACAATTGACTTTTACGGTACATACATTTAATAATTAATTAATATTGCATTGTTTTACGGCGGATTGTGAAAAACTACCTTTGCGCCCAAAGACCAGACCCTGTTGGAATTGAATGGATTGCAGAATTTCATCTAATTCCATATTTATATATCGACCATTGGTTTTTTATTGGTATTTAATTTTAATATTTTGGCAACTTCCAAATTTATGAAATCATTTTATGTAATTCCTTTATTGATTCTATTTGCCATCGCATGTGGTGGCACAAAGCAGAAGGCGGATCTGGCTCTCAATTTGAAAGGCAGCGATACGGTCTTGCCCCTTGCACAAAAGACCACGGAGGGTTTTCTCAAAGCAAATCCTGAGCTATCAGTTGCAGTAGTTGGAGGAGGCAGCGGCACCGGCATTACGGCTTTGATGGATGGCAATACTGACATAGCCATGTCCTCCAGAGATCTTAAAATAGAAGAAAAAATTAAATTAAAAGAGAAGGGTTTGGATGTGCAGGTAGTCACGATAGGCATTGATGCTTTGGCGGTTGTGGTCCATCCGAGCAACAGCGTTTCCAAACTCACCAGAGAACAAATCGAAGGAATTTTTACAGGAGCTATTACAAATTGGTCTGAGGTAGGGGGTGAAAATATGGAGATCGTGTGTTATTCCAGGGAGAATAGTTCAGGTACGTATGAATTCTTTAAAGAACATGTTCTCAACAAAAAAAATTATGGCAATACAGTTCTCAATATGCCGGCAACAGGCGCCATTGTGCAATCCATTGGTCAAACCAAAGGTGCCATTGGATACATTGGTTTGGCTTATATAACTCCTGAAGTTAAAACCATTGACGTGTCTTACGATGGCGGCCAAAACTACTATGCGCCCAATTTTGACAATGCGATGAATAAAACTTATCCCATTTCTAGGCCTTTGTATTACATCTTTGACCAGAAAATAGAGACAAAAATTAAACCTTATCTGGATTATTGTCTGTCTGCTGAAGGGCAGCAGCTTGTAAAAGATGTAGGTTACTTACCCGTACAATAAGAGTGTGGTCAACCACTTCATTGCATGCAGCGAACTTTAGAAAAAGGCGTAGAAATTTTAATCAAAACCTGTGGATATTTTACCTCAGTAGTAGTTATTCTGATTGTAATTTTCTTATTCAAGGAAGGTATTTCCTTCATAGGATCCTCACCGGTGGAAGAGGGTTTTTCCATCATTGTATCCAAATCAAATTCTCTCCAAAGCATAACAAGTCAACAGGCAAAAAATATTTTTGATGGGAAGATTACCAACTGGTCGGAACTAGGAGGAGATGCCTCTGACATCAAGTTGTTTTCACTGGAAGATCTGAGCAAAATATTTTCTGAGGAAGAATTGGGAAATGATTTTGAAAATTCTGACAAGTGCATTGAAAAGCTTTTGGACAGTATTCCTGGTGCCATGGTGGCGATGTTGGATGCTGCTTTGCCGGACAAACACGCTCTGAATGTATTGCCTCTCGATAAAATCACACTTTACAAATTTTTGGCAGATACAGAATGGTTTCCAACGGCAAAACCAGTCGGTGTTTTTGGTGCGTTGCCCTTGTTGTTGGGTACACTTTTGGTGAGCTTTATGGCCATTCTTTTCGCACTTCCGTTTGGCTTGGCAGGTGCCATTTATTTGGCAGAGATTGCAGATAAAAGAGTCAGAAATTTTCTCAAGCCTCTGATTGAATTATTGTCTGGAATTCCCTCAGTGGTGTATGGTTTTTTTGGGCTTGTGGTGATTGTTCCATTTGTGCAAAATCTATTTGATCTGTCCGTTGGCGAAACAGCCCTGAGCGGAAGCATCGTGTTGGCCATAATGGCGCTTCCCACCATAATTACAGTCTCTGAGGATGCCATTCGTTCCATCCCATCAGATGTACGTCAAGCCAGTTTGGCTTTGGGTGCTTCTCATTGGCAAACCATCACAAGGGTACTAGTGCCTTATGCAGCATCGGGAATCAGCGCCGCAATTATTTTGGGGGTCGGCAGGGCGATTGGCGAAACCATGGCTGTACTAATGGTAACTGGAAATGCGGCCATTATTCCTTATGGATTGACACATCCTGTCAGGACCATCCCTGCTACCATCGCTGCAGAGTTGGGCGAAGCCTCCTTTGGCGGTCTGCATTTTAAAGCTTTGTTTGCATTGGGTTGCATCTTGTTCATTATTACTTTTGTGACCAATTACATGGTGGATTCTATATCACGAAAAAGAAAAATCTGAATGGCGGTATGATAGTATTTCCAGATAGCTCAGATCAAACCAAAAGATGGTCGCAAATTTTTTTCTTCGGGCTGGCTAGAATATTGTCTATATTCATTATTGTCATACTGCTTGTTATTTTATACTTTATCATCAGTCGGGGAATTTCCGTGATAAGTTGGGAATTTTTGACAGCAGCTCCCAAAGAAAGCATGACCCAAGGTGGTATCATGCCCGCCATCATCGGTACACTTTATCTGATTTTATACAGCATGCTGATCGCTTTTCCAATCGGGGTCATGGCTGGAATCTACGTGCATGAATATTCCAAGGATGGACCGGTCAAGCGGTTTATCAAAATGATGACCAATAACCTGTCGGGGATACCTTCCATTGTTTTCGGTTTGTTCGGCATGGCCTTGTTTGTCAATTATCTCAATTTTGGCGCTTCCATTCTGGCAGGTTCTTTGACCCTTGCATTGCTCAGCTTGCCATTGATCATTCGGACCACCGAAGAGAGTCTCAAATCAGTGGATCAGGGATTTCGCAATGGAAGCTATGCCCTTGGTGCATCCAAGTTGTACACCATTCGAAAAGTTGTTTTGCCCATCGCATTTCCAAATATTATCACCGGTTTGATTCTCAGCATAGGACGGGTCTCCGGCGAGACGGCACCCATCTTATTTACAGCTGCAGCTTATTTCTTGCCTAAACTCCCTTCCTCTGTGATGGAGCAATGCATGGCTTTGCCTTACCATTTGTATGTGATTACCACAAGCGGAACCGAAGTGGCTAAAACCAGGCCCATGGCTTATGGAACTGCACTTGTTTTGATCATGATTGTCTTAGTGGTCAATCTGGTGGCCAATCTTTTGCGAAATTATTTTGCCTCCAAAGTTAAAATGAAATAATGAATTCCAAAATCCAGACCAAAGATGTCCATTTGTTCTACGGAGACTTTCATGCTTTAAAAGGGATTAGTGTTGGAATTTTTGAAAAATCGGTGACAGCCCTTATCGGACCATCTGGTTGTGGTAAATCGACTTTCCTCCGATTGTTTAATCGAATGAATGACTTGATCGAGAACGTAACCATTAAAGGTGAGATCTTGATTGACGGAAAAAACATCTATCAAATCAAGCAATCTGAAATTGACAATCTGAGAAGAAAAGTAGGTATGGTTTTTCAAAAACCGAATCCCTTTCCAAAAACCATCTTTGAAAATGTGGCCTATGGTTTGCGCGTCAATGGAATTTCCCAAGAAAATGTGATAGCCAGCCAGGTGGAGCTTTCTCTGAGACAAGCGGCCTTATGGGATGAGGTCAAGGACAAACTGAAGAAATCTGCTTTTGAGCTTTCCGGAGGTCAGCAGCAAAGATTGTGCATTGCAAGAGCCCTTGCTGTCGAACCATCCATCCTCTTAATGGATGAGCCGGCTTCAGCGCTGGATCCCATTTCTACTGCCAAGATTGAGGAGCTTATTTTTGAACTTAAGAAAGATTATACCATTATTATCGTCACCCACAATATGCAGCAGGCAGGTCGGATAAGCGATTATACAGGCTTCTTTTTAAACGGGGAATTGATTGAGTTTGACGAAACAAAAACCATTTTCACCAACCCCAAAAACAATCGGACTGAAAGTTATATCACCGGCCGTTTTGGCTGATAAAGATCGATTATGACACATTTAGATTCAGAAATTAATGAATTAAAATTAGAGCTGTCACAAATGTGGGAGCTGGTCAATTCTCAATTGGAAAAAACCCAACAATCTTTGTCAAAGTTTGACAGAGATTTGGCATTGGAGGTGCAGGAGAATGAGAAACGGGTAAACGCTTATGAACTTCATATTGATAAGGCGTGTGAAGATTTCCTGGCTTTGTACCAGCCTCTTGCGACTGATTTGCGTTTTATATTGTCGACCTTGAAAATCAACACAAATCTGGAGAGAATCGCTGACATCGCATCAGGAATTTCTGAATTTATCAGTGATGTGGATACAGGATTCGAACCCAAAATTTTGGATCAGATGTCTGCCCTTAAAATGCTTTCCATCAGTGTTGAGATGGTGCGGGATCTTAAAGAAGCTTATCAATACGAAAATACTTCACTGGCAAGAACCATCTTCAACAGAGACAAACTACTGGATGCCATCAATGAAAAAGCCAGTACCCTGGCCATTGAATGCCTGGATCATTTTCCAGACCAAAAAAGACACACCTTACATGTTTTATCCATGATTCGAAAAATTGAGCGAATCGGCGACCAGTGCAAAAACATTGCGGAAGAGATCATCTTTTACCTGGATGCAAAAGTGGTTAAACATAAGAAAAAACTGAACGAATCTGACAAAGAATGATGTACGGCTAAGGTCCGTTTTAGCTGAAGTGGATTCTAATGCCGAGCTGGATACTTAAATTTGTGGTACTTTTGCAAGGACTTCATTCAGTCAATGAATAATGATGAAAATTGCTGTACTTCCCGGATCATTCGATCCAATTACCACCGGGCATTTGGATATTGTATACAGGGCTTTACCTTTGTTTGATAAAATTGTGATTGCAGTTGGGGTTAATTCACAAAAGAAATACCTGTTCCCTTTGCAGCAACGATTGAATTGGCTTAGAGATCTTTTTTCGGCAGAAACCAAAATTGAGATCGCAAACTATGAAGGCCTCACCTTGCATTATTGTCAGAAAATAGGGGCCCAATACCTGGTGAGAGGAATAAGAAACGCAGCAGACTTTGACTATGAAAGAACCATTTCACAAATCAACCATACGGTGGCCAATGAGCTGGAGACCGTTTTTTTTATTGCAAGACCAGAGCTAAGTCACGTTAGCTCAACCATCGTCCGTGAATTGATTTTAGGCAAGGGTGACATCCGCAGTTTTGTACCGCCATCCATTATAGCCCATATTTACAATCCGACAGACTGATCTTTATTCAAGCAGTTTTGTTCTTTTTTTTGAAATAAATTCTGAACCAATGTATCATATACCTATACCCAGGAATGAGCCTATTCTAAATTATGCACCCGGCTCAGCAGAAAAAAAAGCCCTCAAATTGGAAATGGACCTTTTAAAATCCATGGAACTGGAAGTCCTTATGACCATTGATGGTCAAAAAGTGGCGACCAGCCAACGGAAAAGAATACATCCACCCCACGATATAAGTCACACATTGGCTTATTACCACAAAGGTGGAACCACGGATGTTGAAAATGCGATCAATGCAGCATTAAAGGCTAAACCGATGTGGGAGAGCATGAACTGGCAAGATCGCGCTGCGATATTTTTGAAAGCGGCGGATTTGATAGCGGGAAGATACCGGGCCAGAACCAATGCCATGACCATGCTGGGACAATCCAAGAATATTTTTCAATCAGAAATTGATGCAGTCTGTGAGTTTTGTGATTTTTTGAGGTTTAATGTACATTACATGAAAATGATCTATGAGATACAGCCCAATTCCATGCATGGGGTATGGAATAAAATGGAGTATCGCCCATTGGAAGGTTTTGTGTTTGCCCTGACTCCGTTTAATTTTACATCGATTGCTGGAAACCTGCCATGTGCACCTGCCCTTATGGGAAATACTGTGGTATGGAAACCCGCAGAAACCCAGGTTTATTCCGCTTCCCTGATCATGGACATTTTACAGGAAGCGGGATTGCCGGATGGAGTCATCAATTTGGTGTTTGTTGATGGGTCAGTTGCCGGGGAAGTTATTTTTGAACATCGTGAGTTTGCCGGCCTTCATTTTACTGGTTCTACCGGTGTTTTCAGAAAGCTCTGGGCAAGGGTAGGCAACAATTTAGACAAATACCGCAGTTTCCCAAGGTTGGTAGGGGAGACCGGGGGAAAAGATTTTGTAGTGGCCCATCCGTCCGCAAATCCTAAGGCAGTGGCAGTTGCTTTGTCCAGAGGTGCTTTTGAATTTCAGGGTCAGAAATGCAGTGCTGCTTCCAGGGCCTATTTGCCCCAAAGCCTGTGGCCCGATATTCAAAAATATTTGTTCGAAGATTTGGAAGACATGCGAATGGGAAGTCCAGAAGATTTTCGCAATTTTATCAATGCAGTCATTGATGAAAAGTCATTTGACAAATTGGAGAGCTACATCACGATGGCGCAAAATGCAAAAGATGCCAAAGTTATTTATGGAGGCAAATGCGATAAAACCAAAGGCTATTTTATTCAGCCCACCATCATATTGGCGGATGATCCGAATTACATTACCATGAAAGAAGAATTGTTTGGCCCTGTTCTCACCATCCATGTTTATCAAGATGAAAAGTATGAGGAAATACTACATAAAGTGGACCAGACCTCAGATTACGCCTTGACAGGAGCGATCTTTGCCAGAGAAAGAGACGTCATCCAAAAGAGCAGTCATATTTTGAGAAATTGTGCCGGTAATTTCTACATCAACGACAAACCCACCGGTGCAGTAGTGGATCAACAACCTTTTGGTGGTGCCAGGGCATCGGGCACGAATGATAAGGCGGGTTCGGTGCTCAACCTTTTGCGTTGGGTTTCTCCACGTACCATCAAAGAGAATTTTGATCCTCCATTGGATTACCGCTATCCATTTATGGGGGAGAATTAACTACCTGGGTTTTGGGATTTACCAATTCGTAGTTAAAAAATTTCCTTTTGACACAATTTTGCATAGATTTGTCCGGTATCTTAATATCAAAAGGATGAAATCAACTTGGTATTATTTTACAGGCATAGTGGTATGGTGCTTTACCTTATCTACTCAAATGACCGCCCAAAAGCTAAACTTCAGTGTTAGACTAAACTGCTCCAGAATATTTCAATCAGGAGGTATTTCTGTTGAAAAAGAAAACTGGGAACCCGGATTTGGTTGGAAAGCAGGGCTTGGTGTAGAACTTCCAGTGAGTACAAAATGGAAACTAAATACAGGCGTTTACGCGTATGCCGCCCACGCAGATAATTTGGCGATGGGAATGGAACAAGGGGGAATTTCAAATGAATTTTCGATTCATATGAAGTCTATCCAATACGCTGCGCTGGGTTGGTCTATTCAACCACTTTATCGGATGTTGAAAAACCATTTTTTGGGACCTACTTTTGGCCTTGAAAGGAGGATGTATGGAATATTTCAGTCAGGAATTGAAGTAAACAAGACCATTTACCCGATGGGCGCAATGTACAGTTTTGAGTCAGGTCGCCACAGAATTCAGTGGCTGTTTCAAGCGGATGTTAATCACAGTATTCAATACCAGATTGAACATTTTAATCTTGTCTCCAAACAATTCTTTTGGCTGTCCAGCTTGCAGTATGCAATAGTCTTATTTTAAAATGTATTAACGCAACAATACAAAACTACCTTTCTTTTGGTATTGCTCACCCTGACATTGATATGAAATTCTGTAATAATAAGTACCGGTTGCCAGAGCCGTATTTTTAAACTGTCCGTCCCACTGAGTGGCAGGGTTATCTGTTTCAAACAAGATCCCGCCGTTGCGGTCCATGATCACAAGATGATGCAGCTTTTCCAATAAATAAGGATTGGAAATTCCGATGGTTTCGTTGAGCCCATCCTGATTGGGAGTAAATGCCGTTGGCAATAGAATTTTGTTACAATCAACTTGATCTTTATCTACGACCCGTACCAAAACAGAATCATCCATTTGGCAACCTTGGATGGTAAACAAGGCCCGGTAGATTGTTTCTGTTGTCGGAGAAGCCAGAGGAAAAAAGGAATTTGGATTGTCAAGACCGGTGATAGGGGTCCATTGGATACTTCCCGGACAATGACTCGCTGTGCGGATATTAAACTGGTCCCCCAAAAAGATCACTGTATCCTGTGTCAGAATTTTTTGTTGTCTCAGATACAAAGAATCCACCTTCCGCGCATCAAATCCATAATTGGCGACAACTATCCTGTCCAACTTGCCGGCTGCACCAATCAATCTGCTGGGTTGGCAGGGTGACGCATTAATTTTAAGGGGAATTCCATGATTGAGTTGGATCAGATTGGGAGCTACCTTGCGGTCTTTCAACTGGCCATTGACATAAACCCTAAAATCCAGCCCATTTTTTGTCAGGCAAAAGTTTTGCCAGCAACTGGTCGGGTCCAGAGGAGCGGTCAAAAACAGGTTTCTGTCCAGGCCCCTTTTTAAATTGATTTGAAAAGTACTGTCTCTGCTTCGCAAACTGATGTCCAAAAGGGTGTCGGCAAGACAGTTGTTGGATTTAGAGAATAGATCCATCTCCCCTGTAAATGGCTCTGGGAGGAAAGAAAAACAAAGTGAAAAATCATTCTCAAAAAATGAATCCAGGCTGATTGGAAATTCAAGGGTCTGGGCATTGAGTACCACTGATTCACCATCCACCCCGCAATCACATTCCAAAGGAAGCGTGTTTTTTAGGTTTTCTGCTCTTGAATCCGTGGATTGAAGCTGACAACCATCGAATAAATAACTGACCGTCAGTCTTTGAGCTTGACTAGAACCTATGAAATGGAGACATAATAGAGGAAGCCAAAAGAATCTAAACATGGCTCAAAGTTAAGACAAAGAAGGAAATTGAAGCAGTTGGATCGGAACTGTCTTGTAGAGTGTATCTTTGCGGCGCATTCGAAATCACCGATGGGAATATTGAAAAACATGCTGTCTCCGGTCAAACAACCGGGAGTAGAGGAGAAGGAAATGAGCTTTCTGGAGCATTTTGATGCCTTGAGGAAGCATCTTTTCAGAGCCGCACTTTATATTTTGTTGGTGGGTATAGCGGTCTTTACCCAAAAGACCTTTGTTTTTGACACCATCATTCTGGGCCCCACCAAAGAAGATTTTGCGACTTATCGTTTTTTCTGCAGCCTTTCCGAAGCCCTGTGTTTTAAACCCGCACCCCTTGAAATTTTTACGAGAGATCTGGGCGAACAGCTGACCATCCACCTCAAGGTCAGTTTCTTTTTGGGTTTTATTCTGTCTTTTCCCCTGGTGCTAAGGGAAGTCTGGATGTTTGTCAAACCTGGATTGTATCAAAAAGAACAAAAAGCTGCTCGTTGGGTGGTGGAGGTTTGTTCTTTGTTGTTTTTGACGGGCGTGCTGTTTGGTTATTACATTGTTGCACCATTTTCCATTAGTTTTCTGGCATCCTACAATGTAAGTGATTTGGTTAAAAGTTCGGCGACCCTTGGATCAATCGTGGATTCAATGACGATGTTTACCATCTCTACAGGTTTGGTATTTGAGCTTCCATTGGCGGTTTTCTTTTTGGCCAAACTTGGCATCATGGGTCCAAAATTCATGAGAACTTATCGGAGACATGCCATCGTACTGATCACCATACTTGCCGCCATTATTACACCTCCGGATGTCACTTCTATGTTACTGATCACCATTCCACTTTGCCTTTTGTACGAGGTAAGTATTATCATTGCTGCAAGAGTATTTCCAAAAGAATAAATAGTAAAGAATAAATAGTAAAGAATAAATAGTAAAGAATAGAAAGTAGTATTTATAGATGTCAATGAAAAGAATATCCTCTGCCTCCACTCTGATCTGGGCACTTTTTATCCCGGTGAGTTGGTTTGTATTGTTTTTTAGTTTTGGATTAGGGATCACATTGACCGATGGCGACGAGTTCAGTTTTATGGATGCCAATTTGTTCAGAGGCATTTATTGGATTCTTTTTTTGTTCTTTGGAACTTTGATTTATTTTAGTTTTTTTCGCCTCAGAAGGGTGGAGCTCGATGCTGATTTTGTCTATGTGACCAATTATTTCAAAACGATTCGCATTCCCAGGGATCAGATCAAATCCCTTCTCTCCAAAAAATTGCCTTTCCGCCTGTTGATTAAAATGTCTCTTTATCATCGATCTTATTTTGGTCAGCACATTTATTTTATTTGTGACAACGACCATTACCTGTATTTGCGCAGAGAACTGGGGATGGATTCCGCTGAATTGGAATCCTAAGCAGCCATTTCTTCTCTAGTGTGTCTTGCGATGAAGGATCAGAATAATTTTGAACATCCATCCCATCTGATATTTGAACCAATATCAATCTATATTAAGGATTTTATGCATCCTTGATTTTATAGGATTTGCTTGCCTTGTCTGGTTAAAGGGAAATTTCAGAGATTATAAAAGAAACTTTTTTCATTCCATCTATAGGATGAACTGCCCGTGAAGAGATGGGCAAAGCTCTAATATCAAAAAATGGATACAGCGATGGTAGTATCTTGTAGCCAGTCGTAAAAACCGGGTCAGTGGCTGTTTTTTAGTCGTATAGAAATGGCTCTTCCCCTTCTGCCATTTTTCTTACGTTTTCAAGTACTTGTTTCATATACCGCTTATAAAAAACATGTGCAAAAAGCCATTGAAGTGGAATGAAGAAAACACCCTTTCCATGAATGGTATAATCGTAATTGATATGTATTTTATTTGGTTCAATTTCAGTTGTTGTCCACTCAAATGTGAATTTCCAGATGTTCAACATCCAGGATTTGAAATTTCCAACTTCTACTTTCCAGTATTTGTTTTCAATGCGTTCAATAATTTCATCCGTTGAAATCTCTCCTCCTTTAAAAGTGATCGATTTTCCCGCATAAATATTTTTTATGGAGCCGACCTTACCCCATTCTTCGTCATTGCTTGTCTTCGTTACTTTTGGCATAAGTCCAAATCCAGTATGTACTTTGGTGACATCGCATAGAATGGGTGCTTTAAATGCTCTTTCAAGAGAGCAATTGTAATTGGCTGTGGTGTAAATTTTAAACTCCATCTTTCAAATTCCTAAACTTAATAACTTCATGGTAAACAAATTAATAATTGGTCAATTCATCTGGCAAAGAATTTATAATTCAATTGCCCGATCTTGCTTCATTCTACCTGCCGACACTGAGCTACAAATCATTCACAAGGTAACAATAATAAAAAAAATGATCTAATTTGTATAAAAAATAGAATTGGTTTACCTTTTTCAACTGTTTTTTAATCCTAGAGCACTGCTTTGTCTTGATCAAAGAGAGTCCCCGTTTTCTCCAAAAACTCCGCTTTTCACTTTGAGATCATTGCAGGATTAAATCAAAATCATGGCTTAAAAAAGCCATAAACCATTGATTATTAATGCCTTTACTTGCTACTTTGGCTTTGAAGGCGCATGTAAATTTGCGTCTTAACTTTTTTATAAGTTTTGTAAATTTAAGCGTTTTTTTAAACTAAGCCCATGGTTTCATTTTTAGGGCATTAGAATTAGCGTAGCCAGCGATTAGGAAATCAACACAAGTAAACTGGAATTATATGCAAATAAGTGATTCATAATATTAAAATTTTATTATAACTCCAATCCAATTGAAGTGGTCCAAGAAAATGGTACACAAATCTAACTTAAATTTGTGTTATGGATCAATCAAAGACAAACAATCGGAGGAGGAGGTACGATACCGAGTTTAAGCTTAATGCCATTCATTTGCTCGAATCCGGGAGGAACGCTAGCGAATTAGCTGATTCTCTTGGCGTTAGTAAGCAAATGCTTTACAATTGGCGTAGTCAAATCAGGATTACCAGGAATGCTTCCGTCCAGCCAGGAACAAATAATCCTTATACTGAACTTGAACAGCTCCGTAAGAAATTAAGGGATGTTGAAATGGAAAGGGATATTTTAAAAAAAGCCTTGAACATTTTCAGCCGGCAGACATGAAACCAAAAGCTGAATTTATCCAGAGTCTAAGCGGTGTGTATCCTACTAACAAGCTTTGCAAGATGATGAATATTCCAAGGAATACTTTGTATCATTTTATCCACAGGAGGGATTCTCCCACTAAACATTTGGGATTAAGAGACCGAATAAAATCCGTATTTGACTCTCATATGAATAGGTATGGAAGTCGTAGAATTAAAATGGAATTAGCCGTAAAATATTCAAAAAATGTTAGCCGCCATTTGATTCGCAAATGTATGAAGGAACAAAATTTGAAAGCAATCCAGCCAAAGAGTTTTGTTCCAAAAACAACTGATTCCACCGGGACCAAATTTCCTGCACCCAATTTACTTCTTGATTTTGGAAAGGCGCAAAAACCAAATGAAGTATGGGTTGGTGACATTACCTACATTCCTTTAAAGAATGGCCAATGGGCCTATCTTTCAACTTGGATTGATACTTATTTGCATAAAGTAGTGGGCTGGGATGTTCAGACTCATATGAGAAGCGAACTGGTTATTTCAGCCTTCAATAAAGCAAAACTGAAATGCATCCAAAATAAATTAAGTGTGATTGTCCATTCTGACCGAGGAACGCAGTACTCTAGTAAAGATTTCAAAAATGCCATTAAAGGAAATAGACAAAGTATGACTCGCAAAAACGAAGTTTATGACAACGCAATTGCCGAATCATTTTTCTCAAGGCTCAAATGCGAATGCATTAGAGGTACTGTATTTGATGATTTGGATCAATTAAGATTCACTCTGTTTGAATACATAGATGGCTATTACAACACAATCAGAAGGCATTCATCCATTCAATACTATACACCCTTAGAATTTGAAAATATTTATTATTCGAAAAATCAATTCACTCATTGCAACTAATATGGAAACAAAACATGACTTTGCATTTTTACCCTTAGACGAGGACCAAGCTTATTGCGGACAAAATGTCAAGAGTTCCGCCGACCTCTTTATTCTGTATTCTTCCGGCGGAACTCGACTTGCTCTTGACATTTTGGGAGCAATGCTTATCTTTGTCGCAGGGGTAAAATGTGTACTAATTTTATTTTTTAACTAAATTAGATCAGTGTCCCATTTATTGGTACCATGTCATATCGCTGGTAGAGGCATCATGAAAGTTGTAGATTTAAAATAATGTATCTTCTGGAGTTCCTTTTTTTTGAGGACTTTCCGGAATGGAGAGAAGCTGTTTAATATAGCTCAAGCTAGATTAAAGAAAAAATGCATCCCGAAATATTCTCCAGGATGCATTCAATATTTTAATTAGGATCTGCTGTTTACTTCATCTGCTCGCTGAGCTTGAAGAACTGGTCGAGCTTGGGCAGAATAATGATCTCGGTCCTGCGGTTGATCTTCTTGCCATCGGCGCTGCTGTTGCTGGTCTTGGGGCTGTACTCGGCCCTTCCGCCCGCTGTCATCCTGGCCGGGTCGATGTTAAATTTTTTCTGAAGCAGTCTCACCACCGAGGTGGCTCGCTTGGTGCTGAGATCCCAGTTGTCCGCAATGCAGTCAGTATTCATGGGCACATCATCGGTGTGACCTTCTACAAGAATGTCAAGATCTTTATGGTCGTTGACGATCTTGGCGATCTTTTCCAAAACAGAAGTCGCTTTGTCATTGATCACCGCACTACCGGATTTAAAAAGCATTTTGTCAGAGAGACTGATGTACACCACACCTTTCTTTACTTCGATGTTGACATCATCGGAGGTGACATCGTCGAGAGATCTTTTGAGATTCATGACCAGGGCCAGATTGATGGAGTCTTTTTTAGCCACCGAAGAGGTAAGGTCTTTGATATACTTGTCCTTTTCATTCATGGCTTCCAGAGATTTGCGGATGCTCTCTGCACCGGCCTTGCTCACCACGGACATGTCAGACAAACGAAGCAATAAGTTGTCATTGTTCTTTTTCAGATATTCTACCTGCTCTTCAAGGGTCCTGATTTTGTTTTCTTTTTCCCGCGTTGTAGAAGTCATGTCATTGATCTTGGTCTTATACTCAAGGATGACCTCGTCTTTGGAAGCCTGACAATCGGCGACCGCTTCTTTGCATTTTTGCAATCCCGCTTTTAAGTCTTCAATCTCTGCCTGAGAGGCTTTGTATTTCTTAGAGCTTACGCAGGAACTCAATAGTATGCTGAGAGCGGATATTAAAAATAAAAAATTTTTGTTCATAGGAAAAGAATTAAATGAATTTGAATAAAATTAGAACTGCAAAATTAAACCATTGTTTATTAGCTAAGCTGTTAATTTGTACTTAATTATGGAAACAAATCCCAAAAATGTATTTGGTCATGACATCCAACCTTGCAGCATGAATCCTCTGACAGGATTCTACCGCGATGGTTGTTGCACCACCGGAGCAGATGATCTTGGTTTGCATTTGGTGTGTATCATTGCTACCGCTGATTTTCTGGCCTTTTCCAGAAAAAAAGGAAACGATCTCAGTACGCCAAGACCGGAATATCAGTTTGCCGGCCTCAAGCCGGGGGATCGCTGGTGTTTGTGCGCCCTCCGTTGGTTGGAGGCCCATCAGGAAGGAATGGCACCTACATTAATTCTCGAAGCCACCAATGAAAAAGTCCTCCAACTGATACCATTTGAAACGCTTCTTGAATATAAACACACAGAAATCTAAGCAGATCCATCCTTGGGTTGTTCGGAATTCCTGCTTTCCTTGCTGAAGTATTTTTTGATAATGCCTTCTGCCCAATCTTTGCTGCCCAAACCAAATGAAATGGCCAGGGCCAATCCGATCGAGCCAAAAAAGATTGAAACGATATTGGTGATGATGTTTTCACCAATTCCCATTTGGGTCAAAGCGATGGCAACGGTAAAAAAAGCAATGCTGTAAAATACCAGCTTGCTGATCAATTCCGGATTTTCAAAAGAATTGTCTTCCATGCTGCTATAGACCAGACTGCTCACAAATTCAGCCAGATAAAAACCGATGATGATCAAAACGCATGATATCAATACATTGGGAATAAAGAGCAACAATTGGTTGAGCAAATCAGAGACCAGCTCCAGGCCAAGGTGGTTGAAAAAATTGACCATGACAATCAACATAACCGCCCAAAAGCAAATTCTGGAGAGGATGCCTGAAAATCCATTTTTAATGCCTCTTTTTTCAAGAAAGCGATGCACTCCTGATTTTTTGGCCAAATTGTCGATACCGAGGGCGTGGCTCAATCTCAATACAATCCATTGGATAATCTTGGCAATGACCCAACCCGCAAGCAGGATCATCAAGGCATTGATCAAACTAGGGATGTACATCAAAAATCCCTGACTTAAGTTGTAAAAACTGGCTTCAATGTCGTGGATGAGATCCATGGATGGCAATTTTAGGATGCAATATTAATTAAGATTTTTCAATTTTTGCCAGAGTTGCTACTGCTCGAGCTCATGTCTTCCGTAATTTTGCGCACCAACTTAATTTCACTCAGAAAGACACGGGCTATGACCCGGAAGATGGTATAGACCGGAATGGCGAGTACCATGCCGATAATGCCTTCCACCCTCGCTCCAATCATGATGACCAGAAAAATCTCCAGGGGATGGGCCTCCATTCTTTGTGAAAATATGTAGGGCTGTAAAATGAAATCATCGATTAGCTTGACCACGGCAAAAACGAGCAGTACCTTCGTTAGCAAAGGAATGGTCTCCTGAAAAAAGTCCAGTTGCAGGTTGGAGGAAATGGTGAGGAGACAACCAAAAACCGCTCCGATGAGGGGGCCTAGGTATGGTATGATGTTGACGATTCCATAGAAGAAAGCAATCAGCAAGGCGTTGTTGATTCCAATCATTCCAAGCAAGGTGCCAATCAAGATCATCAGGATGCTCATTTGAATGGCCAGGCCTCCAAAATATCGGCTCAGAAGCTGGCTGACATCATTGATGACTGCCTGCACTTTGGGTTCGGATTCCGTGGATACTGCAGCCAAAATCATTCGGCTAAACAAACCTTTTTCTTTGAGAAAAAAGAAGGAAATGAAGATGATTGAAAAGATGGCAATCAATAAGGAACCTGCGCGCGACAGCATGTCGCCGAAAAAGGAACTTATCTTTCCGGGATCAAAATAGGCTCCCAGGAATCTTTGCAATTGCTCAGAAGCGCTGGGGCTGGGCTCAAGTCCCATGGATCTCAGCCAGCCATTGATCATGTCGATGGGTTGCTGGAGGGCCAGAGAAATGCTGTTGAAATCTACTTTTGATAGCATGACTCCCTGACTGATTAGGATCGGAATAAAATACCAGAGAATAGATCCTATCAATGAAAACAAAAGCACCAGAATGAGAAAGGCTCCCACAGGTTTGCCCCATGAGAACCGGTCGATTTTGGTTTTTTTAAGTAGGAACTGTAGTGGTGGCTCACCTAGCATGCTGATCACCCATGAAATGAGGACATAGCTGACCACCTCGCTAAAATAACTGATGAGCAGGCCTACGACCACCAGAATGACTACAGAGATCAGGTATTTGTACCAGTCTTTCACAAAAGATCAAAAGGCTATTGCCTCCAAAGGTTTTTTAAAAACTATGGGCCAATGCCTCAGAATACACCGGATAAATCCAATGGTGGGTATCAGGGATGCGGCCCTTGCGAATGCCGTTAATCTCTGATTTCAACATGGGCGATATTTTATATTCATCCGGATTGAGGAGCATGTCTTCGCCTTTATAGCCAATTCGGTTGACACTGGCAACAACCGCAGCGGTTCCTGCTCCGAACACTTCCTGGAGTTTTCCTTTTTGATAAGCTTCATGGATTTCAGAGATGCTCAAGGGTCTCTCTTCGACAGGAATTCCTTTTTCGCGGAGCAGGGTGATGAGACTGTCCCGGGTTATCCCTTTTAGGATGGTGCCACTTAGATTGGGTGTTATGGCCACACCATCAATCACAAAAAAGATATTCATGGTACCCACTTCCTGCACATATTTAAATTCCTTGGCGTCCATCCACATGACCTGGTCATAACCTTTTTGCTTTGCCAGTTTAGCGGGATAAAGGCTCGCGCCGTAATTACCGGCTGCCTTGGCTTCACCCACACCACCGTCACAGGCTCTGACATATTTTTCTTCCACCAAAAGACTGACCGGCTTGCTGTAGTAAGGCCCCGAAGGCAAACACATAATCATCATTTTGAAATGGTCTGAAGATCTGACTCCGACAAATTCGTCCGTAGCCATCATCACAGGACGTATGTACAAAGCACTTTCTTCATTTTTTGGAATCCATGCTTTGTCAAGAAGTATTAGCTTGCTCAATGCTTTCACAAAGAGTTCCTCAGGAAATTCGGGCATGCACATTCTCCTGGCAGATACATTCAGTCGCTTTGCATGGTCGATCGGTCTGAACAAAAGTGGATTTCCATCCTCATCGATGCTCGCTTTCATACCCTCAAAAATAGCCTGACCATAATGCCAGGCCATGGTGGCAGGATGAAAAGGAAGTCTTTGAAGGGGGCAGATTTCCATGTTGATCCATTGCTGTCCATCAAAATCTGCGACAAACATGTGGTCTGTAAAAATTCGTCCAAAAGGGATGTTGTTGAAATCCAGTTCAGCGATTCTGCTCTCCGGTGCTCTCCTTATTTTTATTCCTGATTCCATGAATTGGTTTTGTACAAATGTAGAGTTAAATTTACTTTTACAGCTTAAAATTGTTTTAAAGTTTTAAATTTTCATTTTGAATCTCTACGCAGCATCCATACAAAAGTACAATATTCCCAAAAGCCTTTTAGGAATTGACGAAGTCTTGCTAAAATCGCAAAATTTAATTTTGTGTAACTATCAAATTGAGGAAGAAAAAACAATGCTTGATTTTTTGCAGAAAATTGAGCAGGCTGTGTTTGGCAAAAGCGATCTGACCGCAAAGCGGATTTTTTTACAGAAAAATCAATTTTTCAAAGTCAGTGATTGGATCAAAGGATCTCAGGCGCGCAGTCTGATCAGTTTTGGCCTGCCTCCGTCGCAGTTGTGTTTACAAGGTTTTTCGCAACAGCATGTACGATACCAATGGTGCGGATGTCAATTTATTTTTGCGGAGAATTTGGAAGAATATTTTCACCTTCCTCAGAAAAAAGCGATGCTGTGGTCCGCTCTGCAAACTTTGGAATTGAGCTCATGATAGAATTCATTTTCGCATCATCCAACACCCACAAGTTGACTGAGATAAAATCAATTCTCCCGGATTGGATTCGTGTCAGAAGCATGTCAGAAATTGCTTGCGCCGTTGAATTGCCGGAGACAGGACACACACTGGAGGACAATGCACAAGAGAAGTTGATGGCATTTTACAAAATCGTTGGGAAGGATTGTTTTTCAGAAGATTCAGGATTGGAAGTGGATGCACTTGGGGGAGCGCCGGGAGTTAATACGGCCATTTACAGCGGAAGCCGGAATGCCATGGACAACATGGAATTGTTATTGTCTGAAATGAAGCATATTGCCAATCGCCGTGCTCGTTTCCGCACCGTAATCGCACTCCATTTGCGGGGTCAAATCCATCTGTTCGAAGGTAGGGTGGAAGGGATGATTGCTGAATCAATGGCAGGAAATTCAGGTTTTGGATACGATCCGATTTTTATCCCCAATGGATATAAGCACACATTTGCCCAACTGCCGGAAGAAATAAAAAGCTCGATCAGCCACAGGGCGGAAGCGGTGCAAAAAATGTGCAGATTTTTAGAATCTTACAAATAAAAATCCAATATGGTCATGGCAGCCAGAAAAATGCTGGCCACTCCGTTGGTCGTGAAAAACGCCAAATTGATTTTTTCAAGAGAATGATCTCTGATGATCCAGTGTTGGTAAAACAATAGAAAAAGAAAACCTGCAGTGCCCAACCACATCCAGAGCTGAAGTCCGTAGTCGAGATTTAAAAAGATGGCGCATGCCAAAATGCAAAGAGCACAAATGATATGAAGAAAAGAAGAAATCAGCATGGCCTTGCCAATGCCAAATCTGGATGGGATAGAATACAAATCTTCTGATTGGTCAAATTCGATGTCCTGTAAGGCGTAAAGCACATCAAACCCGGCCACCCAGGCAATGACAGCAATTCCGTATAATACAGGAAGCACATCAAAATGGCCGGTGACAGCAATGTATGCGCCTACCGGTGCCAGCGAAAGACCAAGCCCTAAAAAAACATGGCATAGCCAGCTAAAGCGCTTGGTATAGCTATATCCCAATACAATCAGTAAGGCTACGGGCGAAAGATAAAAACAAAGTGGATTGAGAAACCAGGCAGAGGTCATAAAAGCCAATGAATTGATGATGATGAAAATGATCGCTGCCTTTGGTGATATCACACCGGAGGGAATTTCCCTGCTGGCAGTGCGCTTGTTTTTGAGATCAATCAGACGATCAGCCCAACGATTGAAAGCCATGGCAGCATTTCTTGCCGTGATCATACAAATTATAATCAGGAATAACTCCCTGTATTGGATGGTGCCAAAACCGTCATGGTGAAGTGCAATAAAAAAGCCCAGCATGGCAAAGGGCATGGCAAAAACGGTATGGCTGAACTTGACAAGCGATAAAAAGGAAGCAATTTTCATGGATAATCCATCAATAACGCTCTTGACCTCATTCGGTTGTTGCCTTAGGATTGATTTTGTACTGTCTTAAGTTGTCTGAACCTCCAGTATGAATAAATGACACTGTACAAGACCATGATAATCAACAAAACCATCATTGCAGGAAATCCATATTTGGCTTCCACAAATAATCCGATCAGGACCATCAGTGCACCACTTCCCATCCATACATATCCGCTCATATAGTGGGTATCTTTCCAGACCGTTTCATTTTCGAGGGTCCAGGGTGTGCGGATTCCAACAAAATAATTGGGCCTGATGGTCTTGAGATAATTTCCAAAGGCCAGCAGGAAAAGTCCTGTGATGATAATTAAAAGGGAGCTTCCAAAAAGACTGTCCTGATGAGCAGCAGAATAAACAATGGCCAGGTTGAGACCTACCACCAAACCAATTAATAATATCCGCAATTGCAGGTATTTATCCCCCATGAGGCTGATTTTTTTTCGCGGATCAATGGAAGGGATGATCAGCAGCAAGAGGTAGATAAACAGAGGCAAGCCGACACTTAGGTAAATGAGGTAATTTTTGTGCCCCCATTTGTCTGCTTCACCTTGAATATTCCAATGGGTGGGAACCCGATCAGGGATCTCAGCCCAAATGGTTTGCAGGTAAATGGCAGGAATAAGGCAGAGCGCCAACATCAAGACTTCTTTGGTCAAATTTGTTTTCATATCAGTTTTGTTTGTTTAGTTTAATAATCCAATGGAGCAAATCCTCCAAAACGCTGGTGTTTAAAGAATAGATCAGGTGTTGTCCCCTTCGCTCCATGCTAATCAGACCGGCGTTTTTCAGGAGGTCCAAATGATGGGAAACACTTGGTTTTGACATGTTGAATTGGTCCGCAATTTGTCCAGCGGACAATTCTCCGGATTTGAGCAAGTCCAGAATCTGTCTGCGCGTAGCATCGTTGAGGGCTTTGAACAAGAGATCCATCACTAACCACTTAAATATTTAGACAAATATCTAAATAACTTTTGAAATAGAAGAAATTATTTTTTAAACCCAGCCGATTTTGGTGCTTTCGGTCAGGATATCGAAGATTTAGGCGCTCTCAATGATTCTTTGGCTGAACTCAGGTGTCTGGAAATCAAACTTGGGGGATTTTGTCCATTCGAGGATTAAGGAGGGTCTTGATAAGTCTGGCTTATAATAAAAAAGCCGGTCTGAAACCGGCCTGGTACCCCGTAGGGGAATCGAACCCCTCTTACAAGAATGAAAATCTTGTGTCCTAACCGATAGACGAACGGGGCAGATTTTCAAAAAGAGCTGCAAATATAGCTGTTTTTCGGTTTGCACTAAACTTTTTGTTCGATTTTGAATTTTTTATCGGTACAATTGGTAGTCAATAAATTATGAAAAAAAGAATCGCAATAAATGGTTTCGGAAGAATAGGCAGATTGACCTATCGGGCGCTGAGGCATCATTCTCAGGTAGAATTGGTAGCCATCAATGATTTGACAGACACCCAGACCCTTTCTCATCTTTTAAAATACGATACTGCCCATCGCAGATCTAATTTTGAAGTGAGCCATGGATCTGATTTTATCATGGCTGGTGATCATAAAATACTCGCTTTTTCGCAAAAAGATCCTGCCTTATTGCCCTGGAAGGATTTGGGAATAGACATCGTTTTGGAATGCACAGGTATCTATCTGACGGCCGAAACTGCCGGAACTCATCTCCAATCCGGAGCCAAAAGAGTGATTCTTTCCGCACCTCCGAAAGATGATAGCATTCCGACCTATGTGCTGGGGGTCAATGAAAGACAGATGAATGCAAACCAACAGATCATTTCCAATGCCAGTTGTACCACCAATTGCCTGGCGCCTGTGGTAAAATTTGTGGACGAAACCTGGGGTTTGGAATTTGCCAACATGATCACCATTCACGCCTATACCCAGGATCAGAGATTGCAGGATGCTCCGCACAAAGATTTGAGAAGGGCCAGAGCGGCTGCACAGAATGTAATTCCAACGAGTACGGGTGCCAACAAAGCGGTGGCGGCAGTTTATCCTGCGATTGCCGGAAAGCTGATGGGCTCTTCGTATCGGGTGCCTGTGATCACAGGTTCTCTGATTGAATTGTTTTGTAAAATAAAATCGAACGCAGACACCGAGGCCATCAACGCTGCTTTTAAAGATGCTTCGGAAAACCATCTCAAAGGTATCTTGAGGTACAGTACTGACCCTCTGGTCTCAAGTGATATCATCGGAGATCCTCACAGCGCAGTGTTTGATGCGCCCCTGACGGAATACAAGGATGGCTGGCTTAAGCTCACGGCCTGGTACGACAATGAAAGTGGGTATTCTCACAGATTGGCAGATATGTGTACTTTGTTGGCGGGATTAATTTAAATCAGGATCAATGAAAGATTGGAATTTGAAATCAAAGAAAGTCATCATCCGTGTGGATTTTAATGTACCCATTGATGCGTCAGGAACCATCACAGATGACACCCGAATCGTAAAAGCACTTTCCACGATATTGACTTGTCTTGATCAAGGCGCAAGAGTCATACTGATGTCTCATTTGGGAAGACCTTTGAAATCATTGTTGCCGGATGGAAGCCTTGACAAGGCAAAGTTTTCACTTCGGCCGGTCGCAATAAAATTGGCTGAAATTTTAAATCATAAAGTTCATTTTGCAGAAGATTGCGGCGGAGAAAATACGCAAGCGAAGCTGCAAGCTATGACGGATGGAGAGTTGCTTCTTTTGGAAAATACAAGGTTTTACAAACAGGAAGAAAAAGGAGATCCCGCCTGGGCAGAATCTCTTTCCAAGCTGGCTGAGTACTATATCAACGATGCATTTGGATCTGCCCACCGAGAACACGCCACTACAGCCACCATCGCCCGGTATTTTGACAAACAACACAAGGCATTTGGCGAATTGATGAGAGCAGAGTTAGACAATGCGGCAAAAATTCTTGTAAATCCTCAAAGACCTTTGACCGCCATATTGGGAGGTGCCAAGGTGTCAGATAAAATTGAATTGATTTCGCATTTGATCGATTTGTGCGATCAGATTCTGATCGGTGGGGGAATGGCTTATACTTTTTTTGCAGCACAGGGTTATGAAATAGGAAAATCACTTTGCGAAGAAGACAAGAAAGATCTTGCAATGGAATTGATGTCAAAGGCCAAAGCAAAAGGTGTAAAATTGGTACTTCCTTTGGATTCTGTGGCTGCGGATCGATTTTCCAACGAGGCCAATATTGTGGTAACAAGCGACGTCAGCATTCCTGATCAATTCATGGGACTTGATATAGGCCCCCGCACAGAGAAGGTTTTCGGAGAATTTATTTTAGGATCGAAAACACTAATTTGGAATGGCCCTATGGGAGTTTTTGAAATGGAGAAGTTTGCGCATGGGACCGAGACCATTGCACAGAGCGTGGCAGAAGCTACCTACAAAGGTTGTTTTACCTTGGTGGGTGGTGGTGATTCTGTGGCAGCCATCACACAGTTTGGTCTGGAGGATGATGTATCTTTTGTGTCAACCGGTGGCGGTGCGATGTTGGAGTTGCTGGAAGGAAAGGAATTGCCAGGAGTAAGCGCCATGAATTCTTAAACGAATTGGTTTTTATTGTTTCATTGAAATGAGCAAAAATCAACTTCTAATTTCACATCCCTGGCACGGAATTGCTCATGCCTGGAATGGAAAAACCATTCAGGCTGTTATTGAAATTCCGAAATCCGAGCGCTGCAAATTTGAAATAGATAAAACATCCGGATTGCTTAGATTAGACAGGGTCTTGTCTGCTTCTTTTGAATATCCTGTCAATTACGGTTTTGTTCCACAAACTTTGGAAGAAGATGGAGATCCATTGGATATTTTGGTACTTTCAAAGTATTCTTTACCCTCCTTGTGTTTGGTCAATGTCAGGGTATTGGGAATACTTTTGATGAAAGACAGAGACAAATTGGATCACAAACTAATAGGTGTTGCTGACAAAGATGTAACTCAGGAACATCTGTTGTCTATAGACGATCTTTCGGTCCAGTTTAAAAATGAATTGTTGCATTTTTTTAAGGAATACACTGTGCTTGAAAATAAGAAAGTTGAGGTGGAAAAAATCGCAGATTTTGAAACGGCGGTTCAGCACATCGGTAAGTGCATTGATCTATATCGGACAAGCTTAGTCAAAGACCGGGATATTTCAGACCTGGGTTGAGCTTTTTTCCTTAATTTCGCTCAAATTTTTGGCATGAAGTCTATTACATTTTCTTTATTTATTATAATTTCTTCTAATATATTAGTTGCTCAAAAACAGAAACTTCAAAAGTTTATCGAAGAAGGCCATTCGTTCAATGAAATTTATCAGAGAGCAGATCAGATGATTCGTCTGCATCCGCTCGAAGATCGCAATTACCGGAAGGAATTTCAAGATGGAAAGCATGACAAAGAACTGCAGGACAATGATCGTCTGAGATTAGAGCGTTGGGCCTGGTATTGGAGAGATCGATTGAATGAAGACGGAAGTTTTCCAGACCTCCAAGCCCAACTTGAGGTATATAAGAAAGTCAGATCACAATCCAACTATAGAAACAGTCCGGTCTGGAAACATGAGGGACCCATACGAAATACAGGAGGTTATTGGGGAATGGGTAGGACGACGCACATTGATTTTCATCCCAGTCAAAATGCCACATTTTTTGTGGCAGCACCCAATGGTGGATTGTGGAAAACCACAGATGGAGGAAGGAATTACGTTTCACTGGGTGAGGATTTGCCCCAGCAACCGGTCGGTGTAGTGATCGTGGATCCAAAAAATGCGAACAACATTTACATCAGTCTGGGAGAGAAAGAAGGTTGGTGGCAATATGGTTTGGGTGTGTATAAATCCACCGATGGTGGACAAAGTTGGAAAACCACGGGACTTAGTTGGAGACTTACGGAGAACAAGGTATTGTTCAACATGGTGATGAATCCTCGCAATTCAAACATTTTATTTGCAGCGACCAACAATGGACTTTATAAAACATTTAATGGTGGCAATTCCTGGGTGAAAGTTTTGAATGACAATTATTCTGATGTGGTGTTTAAGCCAGGCGATACATCGGTTGTTTATGCGGCAAAGAATGATTACTGGGGAAGTTGTGAAGTGTATAAATCCACCGATGGAGGCAATAATTTTACCCAGGTTTCAAGTTTCAATACCCAAAAGGCTTTTTTGAAATTTGCAGTGACCGAGGCTAGTCCGAATTGGCTGGGTGTGAATGCAAGCCAGGACAATGCCAAAAGGTTTTTCTTATCGACCAATGAGGGCGCAAGTTTCAATTATGTATCTGATCTTCCGGAGAATCTGGTCTTCTTTATTTCCCAAATAAATCCTCAAGTCATGTACACGGGATTTGTCAATGCTTTCAAATCCACCGATGGTGGTAAGACCTGGAATCAGTTGACGCATTGGCATGGTGGAACGCCATATCCGGAAATTCATGCAGATCAAAGATACATGAGCTGTCATCCCAGAAACAAAAATGAAATTTATTTTTGCAATGATGGGGGAGTGTACCGTTACGATGAAAATACAAACCAATGGACAGAGTTGGTGAATAATTTACCGATCACCCAATTCTATAAGATGGCCATTTCAAACACCAATCCACCGAGTATCATTGGAGGCAGCCAGGACAATGGTGGGTTCATCCGAAGATCGAATGGTACCTGGGGAAATACGAATGGAGGGGATGCAATGTGGCAGGAGATCGATCCGACCAATGCCAACATTGGATACACTGAATATTGGGGCGGCACAGCCGTTTATCGCACCACCAATAATTTTTTTAACCTTACTGAAATCAATAAAAACATTCCTGGGGCACCACAAGGCCAATGGGTGACACCTTTTGGATTGAATCCAAAAAATCCAAAAACTTTTATCATTGGATATCACGATGTTTTTGTAAGTTACAACAGGGGAGATCATTTCTCAAAACTGAGCAACAATTTGACCGGAGCAGAGGACAAGGATTTGAGGGTTGTGCGAATCAGTCCTTTGGACACTTTGACCATTCTGGCTGCACAGGCCAACATGGTTTACAGGACCTATGATTATGGCAAAAACTGGCAGAAAACCAACCTCACCCAATCATTTGAAATCACCGATTTGTGTTATCACAGCAAGGACACCAATCGGGTATGGCTATCCAGATCAGGACTTGGAAATGTCAAAGTGATGGAGTCCAAAGACCGCGGACGCACCTGGATAAACGCCACGGGCAATTTTGTCAATACACCGGTGCTGGCACTTTGTTACGACGAAGCGAGCAACATTCTTTTTGCAGGAACTGATATCGGTGTGTTTTACGCAGAGGTAGGAAACTGGAATTGGCAATACTATGGGATAGGCTTACCCAATACCTCTGTGACGGATCTTGACATACACCAAGCCACCAGAAAATTGTATGTTTCTACTTACGGGAGGGGATTTTATTCCATCGATCTTCCGGAGTGCTTTCCATTAAATGTTGAGATAGCTACTCAACTTCCCGATGGTACTTTTACAGGACAAGATTCAATGCAGTTTTGTGTTGGTCAGGACATTGTTTTGAAATGCAATACAGCACTTACTCAAGGCGAGTTTAAATGGACTGGTCCCTTGAATTTGGATACCACCCTCCAACAAAATCAAAGCATATACATTGGTCGTGCTAATTTATCCAGAACAGGAAATTATCATTTGACCTACACTTCCAATAACGGCTGTGTACGCACTGACATGATTTATATTAGGGTCAACAACAACCCGGTAGCCAGAGCGCGTGCTGATTTTCAGATTTTGGATTGTCATCATGATGAGATTACTTTGAGTTCTTCAAACCAGTCAACTGACTTTAGATACCATTGGACTTTCGGAGGCCAATTTCTTTCCGATAGCAATCTGGTAAAAGTAGATCAGGTAGGCTTGTATTACTTAAAATTGACCAATTCCAGAACCTCCTGTTTTGTCCTTGATTCAATTTACATCAGGAAAGTAGAATCCCCTTCATTTAATTTGTTTAAGAAGGATGCCATTTGTTTTGGCGATTCCTCCGGAACATTGGACTGGTCGGTGAATGGCGGCTTGAAACCATTTTCTTTTGCATTTTCTGATGAGCGGCTGAAAAATCAAAAGACCAATCTCAACGCCGGAACCTACCGAATAGAACTAACAGATTCTTTAAATTGCACTGAATTTATTGAGTTTGAAATCCAACAGCCTTCTGCCATCCAGATTCTTGAAAGTATATCGCATGCAAAATCAGGAAATGATGGAAAAATTGTGCTGACAGTTTCGGGTGGAACGCCTCCTTATGTCTTCAAATGGTGGGATGGTCAAAATCAAATAGGAGATCAGTCCACCTTGGAAAATTTATCTCCTGGAATTTACCATTTGGTTTTGATCGATTCCAATCATTGCGAAAGAAATGTTGAATACAATGTCCTGGATGCCAGTTCTACGCAACAACTCGAAGAATTGGCTACTCGGATTTTCCCCAATCCGGCAAAAGACTTTATCAATGTGGATTTAAGCAAGTTGGAATTATCTGGGTTGAGCTATCAGTTGGTCTCGGAAAAAGGAGTAAACGTGTTAAAATCGGGCCTGCTCATTCCATCACAAATCAATCGGATCAATGTTGGCCAACTTTTACCGGGAATATACATTATTCGGATTTTAGGTCCTTTGGGAAGTTATGATTTTAAATTTAGCATAGTCACTTCCAGATAGAATGGTCCATTAAATTTATTGCATGAAAAAAAATACTGTTATTTTAGTCACGGTTTTATTATTGTCGTTCAGCCATTTTCTTATTGCAGGAGAAGGGATGTGGTTACCTCATCTCTTAAAAACCCTTAATGAAAAGGAAATGAAATTAATGGGAATGAAGATGTCTGCTGAAGACATTTATTCCATCAATAAAGGATCACTCAAGGATGCCATCGTACATTTTGGAGGTGGTTGCACCGGAGAAATGATTTCGTCAAGGGGATTGCTTCTCACCAATCATCATTGTGGATACGGTTATATTCAATCTCATTCTACAGTACAGCGAAATCTTTTGAAGGATGGATTTTGGTCGAGCAATCTCAGCGAGGAAATCCCATGCATAGGTCTGAGTGCAACCTTTATTGTAAGAATTGAAGATGTGACTGCTCAAATGCTCAAAGGGATTGATTCAAGCATGAGGGATAATCAAAGGAGATTATTGTACGATCAGAATCAAAATGAACTTTTAAAAAATTTTAAAAAAGAAAGTTATCAGGACCTTGTGATCAGAGGATTTTACCATGGAAACCAGTTTTTTGCTTTTGTGACAGAAACTTACAAAGATGTCCGTCTTGTCGGCACTCCTCCAGAGTCCATCGGAAAATTTGGTGCGGATACCGACAATTGGGTATGGCCCAGACATACAGGTGATTTTTCACTGTTTAGGATTTATGCCAATCACGACAATTTACCGGCTGAATATGCCGAATCAAATAAGCCTTTGGTACCAAGACATTTTTTGCCTGTGTCGATGAGTGGCGTGGAGGAAGGTGATTTTACCATGGTGTTTGGATTTCCGGGAAGGACCAATGAGTACCTGACAGAAGAAGGTGTAAGGCAAATCACTGAAGTGCAAAATCCGGTGAGAATCAAAATAAGGGATGAGGTGTTAAAAATTATGGACAAGTACATGAGGTCGGAAGAAAAAGTAAAAATTCAATACAGTTCCTCCTACGCTGGTATTGCCAATGCCTGGAAAAAGTGGATCGGAGAAAGCCAGGGAGTCAAGTTTACAAAAGGATTGGAGAGAAAGGCCAAATGGGATCGGGAATTTCAAAATAGGGTGGACCAAAATCAGAAATGGGAAAAATACCGCCAACTTATTCCGGAGTTGGATAAAAACTACCGTTTACTGGAACCTCTTGCCCTTGCAAAGGAATATTATGCCGAAGCCTACCAGAGAAATACCCAAATTTACAGTTGTTACAACCGAATTAAGAAATTGTCAGAAGTTTACGAAGGGCGTGGAGAAGAAACTTTTTATAAGCGAAAACAGGAAATGTCAAATCAATTGGATCAATTGTTTAAAGACATGGATTTGCGGATTGAAACCGAAATATTTTCTACGGTCACTCAGATTCTTCATGGTGGAATAACTACTGAGCTTATGATGCCATACCTGCGTGAGCAAATTCTTTTGGCAAATTCTGATTTCGTCCGCTTTGCAGAAAACCTAATAGGTAAAAGTCAGTTTACCTCCGTCGAAAAATTGAATAAACTGAATGCACTTGAATATAAAGATTGGAAGGCTGCAGTTTTGGAGGATCCATTGTGGAAATTTTACCACGAACTAAATTACTTTATAAACTATGGCATTCAGCCACAGGCCACCGTCTTGGAGGAAAATATTTCTGACCTCAGAAGAGTGCATATGGCTGCATTGCTTGAAGTTTTCCCGGAGCGAAAGTTCTATCCGGATGCCAATTCTACTTTACGGGTCACCTATGGCAAAGTAGAAGGATTCAAACCCCGCGACGGAGTTAGCTACAATGCCCAGACGTATTTGGATGGAGTGTTGGAAAAATATGTGCCCGATGATTATGAATTTGATGTGCATCCAAAGTTGATTAAATTATACAAGGATAAAGATTTTGGCAGATATGGAGAAAATGGAAAAATGCCACTGGCATTTATTGGATCCAATCATACCACGGGAGGAAATTCAGGAAGTCCGGCGATTGATGCACATGGCAATTTGATTGGCCTTAATTTTGATCGGGTTTGGGAAGGAACGATGAGTGATGTGAATTATGATGTTTCGATTTGCAGGAACATTATGGTGGATGCGCGATATATATTATTCGTCATTGACAAATTTGCGGGAGCCACTCATTTGGTCGATGAAATGAAATTGGTTTACCCCAAGAAGAGCCGCGCTAAAAATTCTAAAATACCATTAAAGAAAGCTTCCTAGGATAGCCATATTGGCTGAAGGAATTAAATCAATGCATCCATTAAAATGAATAAACTACTTTTTACTCTTCTCCTCCCATCTTTGTTTGTAAGCGTGCTATGGATTGGGGAATTGGCAGCACAATGTGCAGGGTTGGATGCGGATGCAGGACCGGACCAATTTACCTGTGATCCCTTGGATATGATTACCCTCCAGGGAAATGTCAATGGAAATTATACAAAAATCATGTGGACGCCAACTACTGGTCTCAGCAACCCCGTTGTTTTAGATCCAATGGTGACCCACAAATCTCCCGGTAGATATACCTATCGTTTAACCGCAGAAGGGCAAAGCAATGTCAATCTGATCAGCAATGGCGATTTTGAATCGGGTAATTCAGGATTTAGTACCGAATATGCTTTTGGCGCACCGGGAAGTCCTTTTGGTCCCAATAACTACGGCATTGGTTCCAACCCTATGGCATACAACAGTGGATTTAGCCCTTGTGGAGATAACACATCCGGAGGTGGCTTGATGATGATCGTGGATGGATCAACTGCTGCGGGCAGAAGAGTATGGTGTCAGACGGTGCCCGTGGTGGCAGGAAGAGATTATCTTTTTGAGTTTTATGTGATGAGTGTATTTCCTGTTGCACCTGCCCAACTATCCATCAGCGTGAATGGAAATATTATTGCATCCGGTGGTGCGGGTGCAGTTTGCGATTGGATAAGAATTGAAGGCTGCTTTCAAGCCACGAGCGGCTCTGCCCAAATCTGTATTTCTGAAACATCCGGTATTGGTTACGGCAATGATTTTGCTTTGGATGACCTGGCGCTGTTTGAGAAATGCATTGATTTTGATGAAGTCACCGTTGAGATTGTAGACATTCAAGCAATGATTACTGCGCCCAATGTTCCCAGATGTGGTTCGGATCCATTTGATTTGTTTGCGAATGGCTCCTCTTTTGGACCAGGATTTACTTATGAATGGTCAACAGATAGAGGCCGCATCCTTTCTACCAATGGAATGATGGCCAGAGTCAGAGGCTCAGGGACATACACCCTAACCGTCAAATACAAAAATGGCAATACAGAATGTGAGGCAGAAGCTCAATTTGATTTTGAAGCACCCGATGCTTTGGCCGGCAATATTTTGACCAGTGGAAAAGTAAGCTGTGCCGGGGATACCCTCAGTTTAAGAGCCATCATGGCTACGGGAAGCGGTAGCTATAGTTACAATTGGAGCCCGGGCGTCAATGTGATCAGCGGACAGGGAACAGATCTGATTAGGGTTTTATTGCCGGGAAAATACACGGTTACTATTGTGGATGAGCTGGTGGACTGCGAGCTTGTCCTCGATTTTGATCTCCAGGCTGATACCTTTGCACCTAATATCGCATTGTCCGGAGATTCTCTCCTTACCTGTCGTTTAAAGCAAGCGACCATCAATGTATTACCATCTGACACTAATCAATTTCAAATTGTTTGGACAGATCCTATGAATTCACAAATATCTCCGCAAAACTCGATAACGAGCAATATCCCGGGCTTATACAAAGTGCGATTGATTGATAAATTGAATCATTGCAGTGACAGTGCAGAGTGGAATATTTTCATCGACACTTTAAAACCAAATTTCGATTTGGGCGAGGATCAATTCATAGATTGCAGAGACAGCTTGGTGTTAATTGAGCCATCGTTCACTCAGTTGCCTGGAAGCGCTCATATTTTTTGGACCATTGCAGGATCAGCTTTGTCCACTGAATTTAATTTAAACAACAAATTTGTCAGTAAACCTGGTTTGGTCAACTTGCGAATTCTGGACACACTCAACGGATGTGAAGCCAAAGATTCTTTATGGATCAATGATTTAAGAAAAATACCGGATTTGGAGGCAGGAGCTGGTGACACCATCACTTGTTTGAATTCTCAAATTACACTAAACGCCATCACCAATCCCTCGGATACACTTTTATACCAGTGGTTTACAAATGGAGGTAATATTCTTTCTGGAGAAAATACACCGGATGTTCTAATCAATCAAAAAGGCTGGTATTTTCTGTCTGTACATAATCCATCCAATGGATGCAGCAATTTTGATTCAGTATTTATTGATGAGGATTTGGTCAAACCTATCTCTGATGCAGGTCCGGATCAATTGTTTAGATGTCTGGATAGTCTGATCACCATTCAGGCGCTTGGTAGCAGTACAGGGATTGAGTTTGAATATCAATGGTTCACAATGGATGGCGATATAGTTTCTGGATATACATCATTAAGTATGCAACTCCGTCGCCCGGGCCGGTATACCTTAATTGTAACCAATCGTTTGAATGGCTGCTTGGATAGTTCTTTTGTGGACGTTTTGCCGGATCAGAATTTACCCATTGTTCAGATCTCTGTCCCGGATACCATTAATTGTATAAAATCCTCGGTCGTCCTTAACGCCAATGTAAGTTCTCAAACGGGAAATCCACTGAATTACTTGTGGACCAGTTCACAAGGTGGCATCGTTTCCAGTCCGGATGTACTCTTGGCAAGAGTAGATAAGCCAGGTGTATACACCCTGACTGCTACGGACCCAAGCAATGGCTGCATGTCTTCAAGTTCCGTGGTGGTTCAGATTGATACATTGAAGCCAACGATCCATGCGGGTTGGGATTTAAAATGGAATTGTGCTACCCAAAATCTAATGCTTTCCGGGACAGCCTTTACACCTGCATCCAATTTAAATTTCTCCTGGAGCACTGCGGACGGCTTAATCATAGGAAATTCAGATACTCAAAATATTCTTGTAGGAAAAGCAGGAGCATATATTTTCAAAGTGACCAATCAGATCAATGGTTGTGAAGAAACAGATCAGGTAGATGTGATACTGGATACCATGAAGCCACTTGTAATTTTATCATTTCCGGATACTTTGAGCTGTAAAAGACCATTTGTTACCATCCATGCCCGAGGTTCAGATGTGGGTCCAACATTGTATAGATTCTGGACGAATCAAGATGGTATTAGAATTAACCCGTTCTATTCAAACCAACTCGATGTAACCATTCCGGGGACCTACACATTGACCATTCGAGATAGCAGTAATTTTTGTGAATCTAAAGCGACGGTCGAAGTGGTAGAAAATAAGCAAATTCCAAATTTTTCATTAACTCCTGTCAGAGAGCTAACTTGTTTGGTTCAGCAAATTACACTTGGCGTGCAGGTACAACATTCTTTGGTATATTATGAAACCTATTGGTTTACTTTCAACGGAACGATTGATTCAGGGAGGTTTACGGATCAATGCATTGTTTCTGCACCTGGTGAGTATTTTGTAAGAGTGCGCGACACCTTGAATGGTTGTGAAAGAATGGATACAATTATTGTTACCGAAAATACAAATCTTCCTACTGGCATTGATTTATCCATAAATCAGCCCAAATGCAGTGGCGATATTTCCGGCGTCCAAATTTTAAATGTGGTTGGTGGTGAGAAACCTCTGGAATTGTTTGTTGGAAATCAAAGAATCAATGGTCAACAAATCAACGGATTGTCTCCGGGTCTTCATGTTTTGACGGTGCGGGATGCCAATGGTTGTACCCATCAACAATTGATACAAATTGACACACCTTCTATGGTCTCTTTGGACATTGTGCCGGAGATTAAACTAAACTTTGGAGAGAATTACGTCCTTCAACCCACTTATGGCAGTTATCCGGATTCAATTGCCTGGATAAGCTGGACGCCGTCGGATTACTTGAGTTGCAATGATTGTAGAGAACCCGAATTGATCAATCCGCAGGAAGACATTGAGTATTTGGTAACCTATGCAGACAAAAACGGATGTCAGGCATCATCAAGGGTCAAGGTGAAAATTATTAAACGGGGTATTTGGGTGCCAAATTCATTTAGTCCCAATGGCGATGGAGTAAACGATAATTTTATACCCGTTTTAGCGCCCGATAGCTATCAAATCATCCGAAGTTTGAACATTTATGACAGATGGGGGAATCTGGTCTATGCTGGGAGGAATTTATTGCCAAACAATCCGAATGATGGTTGGGATGGAAATTATAAGACTCAACCTGTCAATCCGGGTGTTTACGTTTGGATGCTTGAAATAGAATGGAAAAACGGAGAACTCGAAAAGTTTCAGGGTGATTTGAGTCTGATCAGATGACAGAAATCCCCCTTATTGTATTTGAAGACAAACACCTGATGGTTTTAGATAAACCAGCAGGAATGGTTTGTGAAGCTGGACAAAAAGCAAATAAGCTGAGTGTCCAACAATGGGTATTAGAACATTTTATAACCTCGGGGCAGAAAGCCAAAAATCTGATCGCAGGCATTTGCCATCGTTTGGATAAACCTGTTTCGGGTTTGATGGTGGTGGCCAAAAAACCTTCTTCATTGAAAGAATTGAATCTCATGTTTCAGAGAAAACTAGTGCATAAGTATTACCATGCATTGGTGGAAGCAGATGCCTCTGCCATTCCTTTACATCCATCTCTTTTCCTTTTGAAAGATGAAAAAATTGTCAAAGCCATTGTAAAGGACCAGCCGGCGACTGGTTATAAAACCATCAAATCAGAATTCGAATGTATTGAACACAATGCAGAATACTCCGTGCTTAAAATAAGAATTTATACGGGTCGTTTTCATCAAATACGGTCTTCCCTGTCCTTCTTGGGGTTTCCGGTTTGGAATGATCAATTGTATGGCGCAAAATACCGATCAGACATTGCGGGCATAGGATTGCAAGCAACCAGATTGGATTTTGTTCATCCGATTTCCAGAGAACCCATGTCGTTTAGTATTGAGAATAGGCTAAAACACCAATTTATTGATTGATTTTACAGAAAATTGGATTCATTTAGATTAAATGAAAACGTTTCCTTTTTATCGCTGATTCTCTTCAATTTAATTTAGTTTTGCAGTTCTCAAAAATAAATGATGTCAAAGCGGAAGGTATTGGTCGAAGGGCAGGAAATTGAAATAGATGACTCCATTTTGAAAGATTTAGATGTTCAAAAGCAAGGATTGGATGGATTTCATTTAATCTTTCAGAACCATTCAATGAATGCAAGACTGGTATCTATATCTTTGGAAGACCGAATAGTCCATCTAAAAGTTGGCAACAAATCCTATTTATGTAAAATAGGGAGGCCCATGGATGATGTGATAGCTCAACTCAATTTTAATAAATCCAATGGAAGGGCTGAAAAAAACATTCTTGCTCCAATGGCTGGATTGATTCTGGAAATTCACGTCAGAGAAGGGCAGGAAATTTTCAAAGGGGATAAGCTGATTACATTGGAAGCAATGAAAATGGAAAATGTCATTCGGGCACCCAAAGATGGTCAGTTGGACTCAATTTATATTGAGAAAGCTGCTAAGGTGGATAAAGGACAAAGGCTTTTGAGTTTTAAGTAAAAATGGGAAACTTAGATCATCAACGAATGAGGAAATCGGCCATGGATTGGCTGAAAGCAGTTGGTGCTGATGCAGGGCTTTTGCTGCATCATCCGATCAATGAACAGCTACGGGGTATTTCTTTTCCACATCCTGACTTGGTACAGTGGGATGGACACATTCCCAATGTCAATCCTGCGGCAAGGAGGATTGGGATGCATATAACGAATCATTTATTAGGGGATTGTCAAATCCTTCAATTGAGAGAACTGCTGTTTTATATTTTAGAGCATGGCGTACAAAATATAAGCTGGTCAGCTGGTATATTGAAGGATCCGATGGACATGATTCAAATTTGGGATGGTGTACATTTTGACTTGATTAAATTGAATTTTGCACTTTCTCAGGATTGGGATACTGAGCTGGGCTTAAATTATATTAACGCATGCTGTGTTTTGAATGGTCCTTTCAATTTTGAATTTGATATAAAGAGCAATCTACCCGCATCATGGAAGAATAAAATTTACAATGAAAAAAGAGAAATCGGAATCCATGCTATTTTGAATTTGGACGCCACGGAAATGACACAATGGAGCATTGATTTGATACCGCAGCTCAATCAATTTTTTAGAGACTGGGATGGTCCAGGTTCTGTCAAACTAATTTTGAGATTGCGATTGACCCACGATTTTTTGACCAACATCGCTTTGATAAGAGCATTGAGATTTTTGATTTCCAATCATTTTTCAGAAAGTGTTATTCTCGAAACAGAAATTTCGGCGATTCATTCCAGAGAAGATCCATTTCAAGGGCAAATTACTCAATCCGTCCAACAGCTTTCTGCCATTATTGCTGGTCCGGATACCTTGTGGGTGCGTTCAAATCCAATGGATAATGATGTTCAATTTAAACAATGGCTGAGGACATCATTGCATACTTTACATATTTTAAAGGAGGAGAGCTTTATGGATTTGGTGGAAGACCCCGTCAAGGGATCCTTTTATATCGAAGATCTGACACAAAAAATTTACTTATTATTTTTAGCCCATTCGCCAATTAAATGAAGCAATATATAAGAAAAATACTTGTAGCCAATAGGGGAGAAATAGCTTTGAGGGTCATGCGGACTGCAAAAAAATTGGGTATTCAGACGGTGGCAGTTTTTAGTGAAGTCGATCGTAGATCACCCCATGTATTGGCCGCAGATGAAGCAGTTTTTATTGGAGCAGCTCCTTCCCGCGAATCTTACCTGAACATGGACAAATTGGTGAAGGCAGCTCTGGATACTCAGTCAGATGCCATTCATCCAGGTTATGGTTTTTTGAGTGAAAATTCTGAATTTGTCCGAAAAGTAAAAAATGCCGGACTGATTTTTATTGGCCCTCCCGCTGAGGCAATGGATCAAATGGGCTCTAAAATTGCCGCTAAGCAAACGGCAGCAAGACTGAATATTCCCCTGGTACCCGGAACCGAGAAAGCGATCAGTGGCTTGGAAGAAGCCAAAGCCATTTCCGAATCTACAGGTTTTCCATTACTGATCAAAGCGAGCGCTGGAGGTGGGGGTAAGGGAATGAGATTGGTGGAGTCCATGGATGAGCTGGAGGAACAATTGAGACAAGCATCCAGTGAAGCTTTGTCTGCGTTTGGAGATGGTTCCGTTTTTATTGAAAAATTTGTGAGAAGGCCGAGACACATTGAACTACAAGTTTTTTGTGATTCACATGGGCAAGGTATTTATCTTTTTGAAAGAGAATGCAGCATTCAACGGCGACATCAAAAAATTATTGAAGAAGCTCCATCCTCTTGTTTGTCTGAGCAACATAGAGAAAGGATGGGAAAGGATGCGGTCAGATTGGCATTGGGTTGCAATTATGTAGGAGCCGGGACAGTGGAGTTTCTGGTGGATGAAAACCTGAACTATTATTTTCTCGAAATGAACACAAGACTCCAGGTGGAGCATCCCGTTACCGAAATGATCACCGGGCTCGATCTGGTAGAATTGCAAATTAGAATAGCAGAAGGAGATCCGCTTCCATTTCACCAATCCGATTTAAAAATAAAGGGGCATTCCATTGAAGTCAGAATCTGTGCAGAGGACTCGAGAAACTATTTTTATCCAAGTATTGGGACTTTGAGCACCTACAATCCACCGACTTCAGAATTTATTCGGGTCGATGACAGTTATACCCAGGGTATGACAATTCCAATAGAGTATGACCCAATGATTGGTAAGTTAATCGTCCATGCAAAAGACAGGCAGGAAGCAATACAGCGAATGATCATGGCCATCCGAGATTTTGAAATCGAGGGTGTTGAAACTACCTTACCTTTTTGTGAATTTGTCTTACGTCATCCTGATTTTATATCAGGAAACTTTGATACCGGATTTGTTGAAAAATACCACAAAGATTATTTAGAAGAAAAGGAGGATCCAGTCAGAATCAAGGCAATTGCTCTTATGGCAAGTAAGATCTGGACTGAGAAGACTTCCAATGCGCAATTTCTTTTGAAATCAAAAAGCAATTGGCAAAACAAAAATATGAGGTAAACCTATCGCAAGAACATTGAATAATGCATAATCCTGAAAATATTGAAATTAAAAAGGAATTTGGACCTTCTGACAGGCCGGAAGAATTTTCTGACCATGTGGCGGGTTTAATACCCTTTTTACGTGGACCCTATCCTTCCATGTACATTACCCAACCATGGACCATCAGGCAATATGCAGGTTTTTCAAATGCGAAAGATAGTAATACATTTTATAGAAAGAATCTAGCGGCAGGCCAAAAAGGCCTCTCTGTAGCCTTTGATTTGGCCACGCACAGAGGATATGATTCGGATCATCCAAGAGTCAGTGGTGATGTGGGAAAAGCGGGTGTTGCGATAGACACAGTCGAAGACATGAAGTTGCTTTTTGATTCCATTCCTTTGGATCAGATGTCTGTTTCAATGACGATGAATGGTGCCGTTCTGCCCATAATGGCTTTTTATATCGTAGCAGCTGAAGAACAGGGTGTTGCTTCTGAAAAACTCAGCGGTACCATCCAAAATGACATATTGAAAGAATTCATGGTGAGAAATACCTACATCTATCCGCCGGAAGCTTCCATGCGAATTGTGTCTGATATCTTTGCGTATTGCGCTAAGTTCTTGCCGAAATTTAATTGTATTAGTGTAAGTGGATATCACATGCACGAAGCTGGTGCACCGGCTGATCTGGAATTGGCTTATACCCTGGCAGATGGCTTAGAGTACATTCGGACTGGTCTTAAGGCGGGCTTGGGAATCGATGATTTTGCCCCCAGGATTTCCTTCTTTTGGGGGATAGGAATGAATTTCTTCATGGAAATCGCAAAATTGAGAGCGGCCCGTTTATTGTGGTCAGAAATGATATCGAAATTCAATCCACAAAACCCAAAGTCTTTGGCATTGCGTACCCACTGTCAAACCAGCGGATGGAGTCTGACCGAGCAGGATCCTGTAAACAACATCACCCGCACTGCTGTGGAGGCTATGGCAGCTGTCTTGGGTGGGACCCAATCGCTGCACACGAACTCGATGGATGAAGCCATCGCTTTGCCGACGGACTTTTCCGCAAAAATTGCCAGAGACACTCAATTGTATATCAAGGAAAAAACCCTGGTTACCAGAGCAGTGGACCCCTTCGGTGGATCGTATTATTTGGAATATTTGACCAATCAATTGGTAGAAAGGGCCAGAAAGCACATCATTGAAGTTGAAAACGTCGGTGGTATGACCAATGCGATCGAAAAGGGAATTCCAAAACTCAGGATTGAGGAGGCAGCTGCCATCAAGCAAGCAAAAATTGATTCAGGTCAAAACAAGATCATAGGAGTCAATGTATTCAAAACTGCCGACACTTTTCAATATGATATACTAGAAGTGGACAACGACTTAGTGAGAAAAGAGCAAATAGAAAAGATCGCTCAGGTAAAAGCTTCAAGGAATACACAAGATGTTGCAAAGATTTTGGCTAAATTGACGGAAGCTGCCCAAACTAAGACTGAGAATTTATTGGCCATCGCCGTAGAAGCTGCAAGGAAAAGAGCCACACTGGGTGAAATTAGCGGGGCATTGGAAAAAGTATATGGCAGATATGAGGCAAAACATCAAACCATCCGATCTGTTTATAGCCAGGCCAGTTCTAATAAACCACTATTGCAAGAAATTTTAAAAAAATCAGACCACTTTGCCAGAGTGGATGGCCGCCGGCCAAGAATAATGGTGGCAAAATTGGGTCAGGATGGTCATGATCGCGGTGCAAAAATCATTGCATCCGGATTTGCAGATTTTGGTTTTGATGTAGACATTGCTCCTTTATTTCTGACGCCGGAAGAAGCCGCAAGACAAGCCATAGAATCGGATGTGCATGTATTGGGTATTTCTTCCCTGGCAGCAGGGCATAAGACCTTGGTTCCTCAAGCCATAAAAGCATTGGCCGATTTTGGAAGAAATGATATTCTTGTTGTGCTGGGAGGGGTGATTCCTCAAAAAGATTACCAGTTTTTATTAGATCATGGTGTTTCTTGCATTTTTGGTCCGGGTACCCCATTGACCACTGCCGTCCAAATTGTACTGGAGCAAATGTTCCAGAGATTCCACCCTGAGGTATAAGGGCTTAAATCAGGACTAAGGGTTTTATATGGAATGGGTAGCCTCAACACCAACTTTCCCACTAAACCAACTGCTTTAATCATATTATTATTTTCAATCATTTTTGAGAATTCATTATTAGAATAGCGAAATATTCCTGACTTTTGCCAGCCGTCTGATTACGAAGCAATTTACATTTTTTAACCAATCTCTTGATGCCTACAGACCATCATTTAAGTTGGAACAAGGTATTGGATGAAGCGCGTAAGAACCTCACTCCAAAGCACTTTAATACCTGGTTTGTTCCCATCAAGCCCGTTCAACAGGACGGCAATGTCCTTACTTTGGAAGTGCCGAACGAATTTTTTCTGTCGCATTTGGAGACACATTTTTTAGATGTACTAAAGGATGCAGTGAAGGGAGCCATGGGCCCCCGAAGCAAGATTGAATACAGAATTGCCATGGAGGAATACAAAAAGCCTGGTCCTGACAAAGCCAGACTTTCAAAAAATGAACTCCACGAATCCGGGAGCATAGGAATAGCCAATCCTTTTGTAATTCCCGGTATAAAAAAACAAAGCTGGGATGCCAATCTAAATCCCCATTATACTTTTGAGAACTTTGTAGAAGGTCATTGCAATCGGGTAGCCAGACAAGCAGGACTCCAGATTGTCAATAAACCAGGTGAACTTTTTAATCCACTTTTGGTGTATGGCAATGTAGGCTTGGGTAAGACCCATTTGCTTAATGCCATCGGCAATGCCATATTAAAGAAGCATCCAAAACTTCATGTGCTTTATTTGACTTCTGACAAGTACACCAATATGTTTGTGCAGGCCATTAGGAACAATTCAACAACAGATTTTGGACATTATTTTCAGCAAGTTGACGTATTGATCATTGATGACATTCAATATTTTTCAGGGAAAGCGGGCACCCAGGAAATATTTTTTCACCTTTTTAATCAAATGCATCAAAACAGAAAGCAGATCATCATGGGGTCCGATAGAGCCCCCAAAGATTTGAAAGAAATAGATGAAAGATTAATCAGTCGGTTTAAATGGGGAGCTTCATTGGAACTTTTGACTCCGGATTATGAAACCATGATGGCTATATTGGAAGAAAAATTGGAAGAGAAGGACCTTGAACTGAGCAATCAGGTGAAAGAGCTGCTCTGTCACAATCTGAAAGACAACATTAGAGAAATCGAAGGAGTTATTGTTAATATTAAACTGCAGAGTTCCCTGAATGGGAAAACGGCAAGTTTGGATCTTGTAAAAGACATCCTCCAAAGTTTCTCCAATAGAGCTGAAAATGAGGTAAGTATTGAAGCAATTGCCCGTATCGTTTCCGAAAACACAAACATCCCGGTGACAAGCATGATGGGTAAAAGCAGACAAAGAAACATCGTTCAGGCAAGACAATTGGCCATGTATTTTTCAAAGAGAATGACCAATAAACCGCTTGCTTCAATTGGGACTGCATTTGGAGGTCGAGACCACAGCACTGTAATCTATTCATGCGAAGCTGTAGAAAACATGATGGATACAGACAAATTATTTGAAGAAATGGCCCGCAAAATTGAGAGAACAATAATTAAAACATTGGGAATTAAGTAATTGAGTGCATCGAATCTGGTTTTTGTTTTAAAAGACCCTGCTGAGATTCTCTAACTTGATAAAATAAAATAAGTTTGGTTAAATTCTGAAAATTCATACTTTTGCGTCTCTTTTTGAGTAAGGTGAGGTGGGTGAGTGGCTGAAACCAACGGTTTGCTAAACCGTCGTACTCCGAAAGGGGTACCGAGGGTTCGAATCCCTCCCTCACCGCTAAAAAAGTGAGGAAATTTTCGGGGCGTAGCGCAGTCCGGTAGCGTACCTGGTTTGGGACCAGGGGGTCCCAGGTTCGAATCCTGGTGCCCCGACGATGAGAAAGAGCATGAAGAAAATCATGCTCTTTTTTTTGTGCGCTATGCATACCATTAATCTATAGGGTGAAAGTCCCGAACGAGCCAACCAACGGGAATCGTTAATCCAAAGCAAGGGTGTTTATCGCGAGGTAAAATCTGAAGGAAGTAGCGGATAAAATTGTGAACCAACGAACAGAAACGGAATAAAAGGCTTACGCTGTGGGTGAGTGGGCATTAGACTGCGAAGCCCAAAAGTTGGACGTAAACAGCGGTAGTAAATTCTGTGGATTACAATGAAAGATTAATGAGTTTACCATAGGAGATCTGTAAACACAAGCGGAGGCAACGACGAGCGAAATGGAATAGCAAAGTGAGTGTCAGCAGAAGTCAGCAGAGGTCATAGTACCTAAGAAATTTCTGTAATGGAAAAGGAGGGAAGGACCGAATCCTAAGAGTTGATGAAGTTTTTTTTTAGAGTAGTAAAAGTCAAAATTGGAAAGATTACAGGACAGTAAAATATCGAATATCCAGATGAAATCTGCGAGACAGAAAGAATGTGATAAAAGCGATAGCCTTTTCGTTGCGAACATACCCGTATGGTATGAAAGCAGCGGAAAGGTAAGTCCTGAATGGCTATCTGCATGCAAAGAACAACGACATCAGACGAAAGATTTAATGGAGAAGATAGCATCCCCATTAAATTTATCAGAAGCGAGTAAGCGAGTAATACGCAACGGAGGCAAAGGTGGAGTAGATGAAATGGAAGTAGGTGAAATCAGGAAATGGCTGCAAGAGAATATGCAGACATTACGGGAAGAACTACTAAATAACAAATACAAAGCAGAAGCATTGCGAGGCGTACAAATACGCAAACCCAAAGGAGGCTATCGTCAATTGGGGATTCCGACAGTACGAGACCGAATAGTACAACAAGCCATAGCGCAACAATTGCAAAAGTATTACGATCCTAGTTTCAGCGAGAATAGCTACGGATTTCGCCCAAAGCGAAATGCACATCAAGCATTGAGTAAAGCAGCAAAGTATGTAACAGAAGGAAAGCGTCATGTTGTGGATATTGATTTAGAGAAGTTTTTCGATGAAGTAAATCATCATCGATTAATGTGGTTACTTAGAACACGAATAAGCGACAAGCGAGTGATGTGGATAATTAACCAATTTCTAAAGACAGGAATACTTCAAGGCGGACTTATGCAACAACGGATAAAAGGAACACCACAAGGGAGTCCATTAAGTCCGTTGTTATCAAATATAGTGCTCGACGAATTAGACCAAGAATTAAATCGGCGAGGAATAAGCTATGTGAGATATGCTGACGACCTGCAAATATTTGTAAGCAGCACTGCAAGTGCGGAACGAGTGATGAAAAGCATTACAAAGTTCATAGAAGGCAGGATGAAACTAAAAGTAAACCGGAACAAGAGTGCAATTAGAAAATACTATGAAACAAACTTTTTGGGCCATAGTATACTTAATAAAGGCAGAGTTGGATTAAGTAAAGAAAGCGAGGTGAAGTTAAAGTCGAAACTGAAGAAGATCACGCAACGCAATCGTGGAGATTCATTAGAACAAGTACTCCACGAACTCAAGGTAGTATTACAAGGGTGGCTTAACTACTTCAAATACGCAAGTATGCAAAGCAAGCTTAAAGTAATAGACGGATGGTTGCGGAGACGCCTGAAATGTTTTCGATTGAAACAATGCAAACGCAGTATTGGTATCGTGCGCTGGTTAAGGAGCTTAGGTGTTGAAGAAACCTTATGCTGGCGTACTGCCCTAAGTGGCAAAAGCTGGTGGCGGTTGAGCAATAGTCCAGCCCTCAGTATTGGAATGAACAACAAATGGTTTACCGAACTGGGCTACTATAGCCTAGCCGCTAACCATGAAAAGCTTCATCGGGAGTTACTCTAAGGAAACCGCCGTACACGTAAGTACATACGGTGGTGTGAGAGGACGGCAAAGCTATATTTTGATGATATCTTTGCCTCCTACTTTAATTTATTCTGAATATACAGCGTACCTGGTTTGGTCCCCAAGCTTGCTTGGGGGCCAGGTTCTAATCCTTTCCCAAGTTGACTTGGGGACGACTATGAGAAAGAGCATGAAGAAAATCATGCTCTTTTTTTTTATTCTGAATATACAGCGTACCTGGTTTGGTCCCCAAGCTTGCATGGGGACCAGGTTCGAATCCTTCCCCAAGTTGACTTGGGGACGACGATGAGAAAGAGCATGAAGAAAATCATGCTCTTTTTTTTTATTCTGAATATACAGCGTACCTGGTTTGGTCCCCAAGCTTGCTTAGGGGCCAGGTTCTAATCCTTTCCCAAGTTGACTTGGGGACGACTATGAGAAAGAGCATGAAGAAAATCATGCTCTATTTTTTATTCTGAATTTACAGCGTATCTGGTTTGGTCCCGAAGCTTGCTTGGGGACCAGGTTCGAATCCTTCCCCAAGTTGACTTGGTGACGACGATGAGAAAGAGCATGAAGAAAATCATGCTCTATTTTTTATTCTGAATTTACAGCGTATCTGGTTTGGTCCCGAAGCTTGCTTGGGGACCAGGTTCGAATCCTTCCCCAAGTTGACTTGGTGACGACGATGAGAAAGAGCATGAAGAAAATCATGCTCTTTTTTTTATTCTGAATATACAGCGTACCTGGTTTGGTCCCCAAGCTTGCTTGGGGGCCAGGTTCGAATCCTTCCCCAAGTTGACTTGGGGACGACGATGAGAAAGAGCATGAAGAAAATCATGCTCTTTTTTTTTTATTCTGAATATAGAGCGTACCTGGTTTGGTCCCCAAGCTTGCTTGGGGGCCAGGTTCGAATCCTTCCCCAAGTTGACTTGGGGACGACGATGAGAAAGAGCATGAAGAAAATCATGCTCTTTTTTTTTTTATTCTGAATTTACAGCGTATCTGGTTTTGTCCCCAAGCTTACTTGGGGACCAGGTTCGAATCCTTCCCCAAGTTGACTTGGGGACGACGATGAGAAAGAGCATGAAGAAAATCATGCTCTTTTTTTTTTATTCTGAATTTACAGCGTATCTGGTTTGGTCCCCAAGCTTGCTTGGGGGCCAGGTTCGAATCCTTCCCCAAGTTGACTTGGGGACGACGATGAGAAAGAGCATGAAGAAAATCATGCTCTTTTTTTTTATTCTGAATATACAGCGTACCTGGTTTGGTCCCCAAGCTTGCTTGGGGGCCAGGTTCGAATCCTTCCCCAAGTTGACTTGGGGACGACGATGAGAAAGAGCATGAAGAAAATCATGCTCTTTTTTTTTATTCTGAAAATACAGCGTATCTGGTTTGGTCCCCAAGCTTGCTTGGGGACCAGATTCGAATCCTTCCCCAAGTTGACTTGGGGACGACGATGAGAAAGAGCATAAAGAAAATCATGCTCTTTTTTTAATTTTAAATATACGGCGAAGTTTGCAAATGAAAAGGAATATACACTTTGGCTGTTTTAAAAAATGACAAAATATTTTGAATAAATGGGCGGTGTTGATTCAATGCCATCCATTATTTTGAGATATTTTTTTCCCAATGATAGCTTTTTATTGTACCGCCAGTCTTAAAAATAATTCTTTGGCCATTCTCTTTTGTTCATCGAAATGATAGGATATATTGGATTCAAAATAACTTTGCATATTCTGATACGGGAGATTTTGTATTTGGAGTTTTTCGTACATATTATCAGTTTGTAGGAAATCAGTAAACAGTTGATTAAGTGTTTGAATGTCAGTTTCAGCGACATTTGGATGACAGGCCCAGATCGCAAAAACAAATGGATAGCCTGAAAATTTTTTCCATTCAAGGCCGAGGTCAAGAATATAAGGATATTCCTTCTCCGCTGCGAGTGCCTTGTCACCAATCATCAATCTAGCATCAGCTTCAGATCCTGGAGGAAGAATTTGAATATTTTGGTGCAAGGACCAATAGTTTTCATTCAATACTTTCACCAAAAGATTGGAAGTCCGAGATTCGATGTCAAGACTGATGGTGCGCACATCTGAAAAAGGGATATTTGAAAAAAGACACACCGTTCTAACAGGTCCGTCGCATCCAATGCAATAATTGGTGATGATCTGAAATTTGTCGTTTTCTACCAGCGCACCCACCGGTAGCAAAGCAATATCTGCATTATTGGAAAAAAAAATTTTTGCACAATCGCTTGGATTGGCCCTGATGATTTCAAACTGATCCTTCATTTCAGTAGATTCAATGGACTTTACAAACGGAAGTGAATTAAAATATTCTACAAGAACAATTTTAAGCATGGAGATTAGATACCGTTTGTAAATGAGTTAAATTATTTAATTCCATTGCCTCCCAACTTTCTTTTTTTAATCGAAATTTGTACAATCCGGTATTGTGTTGTTTTATATTTTCCATTTGACTCAATGGTAAATGCATCAGCATACAAATCATTGCCCTGAGGGTTCTGCCGTGGGTGCAAATTAATATTTTTGATTCAGGACAGTTTTCAATTTCTTCCAGATGCATTTTAATTCTACTTTCCAACTCAGCAGCGCTCTCTCCAAGATATGGTTTTGCATGATAGTTTCCTTTGGCCCATTGTTCAATGATAAATTGGTATTTCATCATCAACTCAGGTTCCCCTCGCTTTCCTTCATGTTCACCCCAATTAATTTCCTGGATTCTCCAATCCTGCCTGTATGGAATACCATCCACGATAAAAGGTTCAACTGTTTGATAAGACCGCTTTAATTGAGAGGAATAGATCAGTTGAAAGTTTTCATGCTTGTAGTGCTGATAAAATAATTTACTTTGACGATAACCATTTTCATTTAAATCAGAATCAATTCCACAACCTTGGACAATTCCCATTTGATTGCATTCTGTTTCACCATGACGAATAATGAACACCGTTTTATCCATACCCATCCTTCTTCAGTTTGTTAAAGGTAATTCTACATAGGATCTTATGGGATTATCAACAAATTCGACTTCGCTGTAGTCTTGTACAACATAGTATAATGTATCCCTTTCGATTGGAATTTTTCCTGCCAATTTAATGAGTGACACCAATTCCTGTGTGGTCATGGAAGGGCTTTGTTCCTCCGAACCAGCCATGGAATAAATTTTCGTACTGTCGTCTATTGTGCCATCCACATCATTTACCCCAAATGACATTGAGAGTTGGGCAAATTGTCGCCCTAGCATGGGCCAATAGGATTTTAAATGAGGGAAGTTGTCAAGATAGATTCGGCTCACTGCATAATTTTTGAGATCTTCCCCAAGGCTGCCTTCAGCAATGTGAGACATTTGGTTGTCTTTGTTTCTAAATTTTAGTGGAATGAAAGTTTGAAAACCACCGGTTTGATCTTGAAGTTGTCTCAGCCTCTCCATATGATCTATCCTATGTGCGTAACTTTCGATATGGCCATAAAGGATGGTCGCATTTGATTTCATGCCTAAATCATGCCAGATTCTGTGAATTCTTAGCCATTCCTCGCTGCTGCATTTGCCTCCTGCAATTTCATCTCTGATTTGTTCATCAAAAATTTCTGCACCTCCACCTGGAAGGGAATCCACCCCACTTTCTTTAATCAGGCGCATCCCTTCTTCATAACTGACTCCCGCTTTTTTAAAAATGTAGTGATATTCCACAGGAGTTAATGCTTTAATGTGCAATTCAGGTCTGTGTGATTTTATCTTTTTAAAAAATTCGGTGTAAAATTTGAGATCATACTGCGGCAGCACTCCACCGACAATGTGAACCTCTGTGACAGGCTTTCCATCATAGGATCGAACGATTTCCATCATCTGATCCATGGTGTATTCCCAACCATCTGATCTTTTTTTGATCAACCGTGAATAGGAACAAAAACTGCAGCTGTATATACAAACATTGGTCGGCTCGATGTGAAAATTCCGATTGAAATACACTTTACCCCGATGCATCCGGGATGCCACCAGATTGGCCAAGCTTCCCAAATAGGAAAGAGATGCTTCTTCATAAAGTTGGATACCTTCAGATGGAAGAATCCTTTCAGATTCCAAGACCTTCCAGCCAATATTCTGAAGAGAGACATTTTTCTCTTCCTCGACCATTCGCCGGATAAATGAATCGAATTCTGCCATATTTCAAGATTTTAATCTTAGTAAACAAGCATTTGGATAAATGGTTATCCTCTTTGGGAAGTCAAGTCTTTGTCAAGAGATACGATAATTTACCTATTTTTGACATGTGATCTCAGTTTGTATTCCTGTTTATAATTTTGATGCGACCACCCTGATCAAGGATTTAGTAAATTCAATGGAATGGGCTAAAATCAAGTATGAAATCTTGATTTATGACGATGATTCTACAATAACATACGAAGACCTGGCCGTTTTGATTAACCGTGTTCCAGAGGCAAAACTCTTTGGATCTGCTGAAAACAAAGGACGTGCCTTTGCCAGAAATTATCTGGCTCAAAAAGCTCAATATCCAATGCTTCTGTTTTTGGATTGTGATGGTAAAATTCCAGACAAAAAGTTTATTTCGAATTATCTGCCTTACTTTTCAGAATTGAATCGAGTTGTTTCAGGAGGGAGAATCTACCAAAGCTCCAAGCCCATTTATCCGGAATTATACTTGCATTGGAGGTATGGGACTAAAGTGGAATCCATTACGGCCTTTTCAAGAAATCAAAAACCTTATCAGACATTTCATTCCAATAATTTTATCGTTTCCAAAGCCATTTTAACCCAGATTCCATTTGATACAAACCTAAGCCAATATGGACATGAGGATTCCTTATGGGCACAAGAGCTAAAAAAAAGATCGATACCTATTTTTCACATCGATAATCCGGTCGAACACCTGGGTCTTGAAACCGCCGATATTTTTTTGACAAAAGCCCAAATGGCTGTGCAAAATTTGATTCTTTTAAGACAAAAGGGAAAGTCGACGGAAAGCCGTCTTGAATCCTTTTACCACGAAAGCATTTTGGCTAGAATAAAAATGATTGATATGGTTTTTAAAATTCTGGCATTTTTTAAACCCCTGATCATCTGGCAATTAAAAAGCGCCAAGCCAAAACTTAGCTTGCTTTCACTTTTAAAAGCGATTCAATATTCAGAGTTGATTCATTCAGCTAAGAGAAAAATTTAAATATCCCTCTATCGAGTTGTTATTATTTTGTAAATTTGTCATTCATTTGAATTAAAGAGGACCGAAATTACTACAATCACAAACAAAACGAGTGGATGAATTCAATCTGTTGGTTTTTCAGATTAAATCAATTATTAGTAGTTATTTTATTGATTTATAATCCTTTATGCTCTATTTATGCGCAAAACACCTTGAAGGGGGTCCTCAAAGATCACATCACGGGTGAGCCTTTAATCGGAGCCACTGTTTTAATCAAAGGAACCACCCAAGGTACCATCACAGATTTTGAAGGTGCCTTTATTCTGCGTTCTCAGGACGAATTGCCTGTGACCCTGGAATGCAGATATGGCGGTTATGCAGTAAAAAATGTGGTCTATGCAGAATCCGGAAAACTATTGCAGATCACCATGGAAGAGGAAGCCATTCAGATAGAAGCCATAGAGATTACAGGGATGAGGATTAGTGACAAACAAAAGTCTTCGCCTTTGACCGTAGAAAGCATGGATTTAATGGCCATTAAAGAAACCCCTGCTGCAAATTTTTATTCGGGACTTGGTGCTCTTAAAGATGTGGATCTCACCACAGCCAGTTTGGGTTTTACGATCATAAATACCAGGGGATTTAACAGTACCAATCCGGTTCGCTCTTTGCAACTCATTGATGGGGTGGACAATCAATCTCCAGGTCTGAATTTTTCATTGGGTAATTTTCTGGGAGCATCTGAGCTGGATGTGCTTAAGGTAGATTTGATTGTAGGCGCCAGTTCCGCATTTTACGGTCCCAATGCATTCAATGGAGTGATCAATATGGAGACAAAGAGTCCGTTTTTTCACAAAGGAGTTAGTTCTTACTTTAAGTATGGAGAGCGCAATTTATTTGAGGGAGGAGTCCGATGGGCCGATGCGTTTAAAAATAAGAAGGGACAGGAATATATTGGACTTAAATTTAATTTTTCATTTTTCAGAGCAGATGATTGGGTGGCTGATAACACCGACCCAGTGTATGGCACTCAAACCGGCAGGGACAATCCCGGCGGATATGATGCTGTCAATATTTATGGGGACGAATTCTTACCAGAGTTTGATTATCGGAAATCTGTAGTTACGTATCCCGGACTTAATATCTTCCACAGACGTGGTTATCGCGAACTGGACATTGTGGATTACAATTCTTACAACCTGAAGTCAAATTTTGCTTTTCACTGGAAACTACAACCTTCCAAAAAGTTTGAATCCCCCGAACTAATATTGGCATCTAACTTCGGTGGCGGCACCACCGTTTTTCAAGGGGACAATAGATTTAGTTTGAGAAATATTAAATTTTTCCAACACAGGCTTGAGTTGAAAAAGCAAGATCATTATTTCTTGCGGTTTTATGCAACCCATGAAGATGCGGGTGATTCTTACGATCCATATTTTACTGCACTCCAAATGCAACAGAGGGCCACAAGTACAGCCAATTGGGTGACTGGGTACAGCAACTATTGGGTACTCAATATCGCACCAAAAATCAGGGCTATCGAAGGCTACCCAAAGGTTTCTGATTTTACCCACTTGCCACCAGATATAAGAGTTAGTGCCTATCAAGCAGCTATAAATGGATTTATGACTGGGATAAATGACTCCTTATTTTATTGGCACTCTCTTGCCCAGAATGCAGCCAACACAGCAAATTTCCAATTTAAGACGAATGATTTTTTTGAACCCGGCACATCTGCTTTTGATTCGGTTTTTTCATTGATCACCTCCAGAATTGCCAACAGTGAGGGTGGCACCCGATTTTATGACCGCTCAGCCTTGTTTCACAGCCAGGGAGAGTATATTTTTAAAAATATTTACTCCAACTACTGGATCAATGATTTGAGTATAACTTCAGGATTTAGTGGCAGATTGTATACACCGGACTCAAAAGGTTCTATATTGCTCGACACCAATGGAAGGAAAATAGATACTTATGAGTGGGGTATTTATCTTGGACCAACTTTAACCTTTTTGGACAATGACCTTAGGTTGAATATTACAGCGAGACTTGACAAGAACAAAAATTTTAATTACTTAATTTCTCCTGCGGCTTCATTGGTTTATCAGCCTTCCAAGAATGACTATTTAAGGGTTTCGTTTTCTTCTGCCATCAGAAATCCTACCCTCACCGATCAATTTTTAAATTACAATGTGGGACGGGCGATACTGAGAGGAAACATCAGCGGTGTTGAAGATCTTATTACAGTTGGCTCTTTTGTCGATTTTTTAAATTCAGGGATAAGTGATACCCTGCAGTATTTTAATGTAGCACCCATCCGACCGGAGCAGGTTAAAACCATTGAAGCAGGTTACAGGACTACATTGTTCAATGCGTTGTTTGTTGATCTTGGATATTATTTTAGCAGATACAAGGACTTTATTGGTTACCAATTGGGTATTGACGCATTTATTCCATCCGGAACTTCACTGCCTTCCAGAGCACAGGCCTACAGGGTATCCTCCAATGCACAGGATGTGGTGACATCACAGGGATTTTCGATTGGACTGAATTACTTTTTTAAAAACCACTATGTCCTCAAAGGAAATTACTCTTGGAATGTACTCAATACAAAGTCTGACGACCCAATCATTCCTGCATTCAATACACCGGAGCACAAGTACAACATTGGAATTACTGCCAGAGATCTTAAATTGTTTGGAATCAAGGATTTGGGTTACAGCATAAATTACAAATGGATACAGGGATTTACCTTTGAAGGATCTCCCCAGTTTACAGGATTTATTCCCACTTACGATTTAACCGATGTTCAAATCAACTGGAATTGGAAAAAAAGAGACCTTACCTTTAAAGCCGGAGCGTCCAATGTGTTTAATCAAAAATCCTATCAGACCTATGGAGGACCTTTGATTGGTCGGTTGGCCTATTTTAGTATATTGCATGAATTTAAAAAATAGTTATTTCACTTAAATAAATTAAGCTTATGAAAAAAATTTACTTCTTATTGATTTTTATGGGAATGTTTTTTTCCCTGGTCAGTGCGCAAAGGCGATATCTTGATCCCGGATTTGGCGTTCAGAGGACTGCAAATGTCGATTATGCCAGAAACATTAGTGTTATTAGTGGAACACCGGCACCGGAGGATCTGAAAGTGGACATTTATACACCTGTTGGAGACTCTGAAACAGCCAGGCCATTGGTACTCATTGCACATACCGGAAGTTTTTTACCTGGGATATTTAATCAGCAAGTTACAGGTTCCAGAAATGACTCATCTGTAATTACTACTGCTATTGCATTGGCATCCCGAGGTTATGTTGTTGCAGCCTATACCTACAGAATGGGCTGGTTGCCAACTGCAACTGAGCAAAATGAAAGAACTGGATCATTGCTTCGAGCTGCTTATAGAGGTATTCAGGATACTAGATCCTGTATTCGGTTCTTTAGAAAAACAGTTGCAGAAGACGGAAATCCCTATGGGATTGATCCTGATAAAATAGCGGTTTGGGGTATTGGAACCGGAGGCTATCTGGCCTTAGGTGCAGGTAGTTTAAATGATTTTGGAGAAGTTATACTGGATAAATTTATAGATACAAGAACATTGACTCCTTACATAGATAGTACAATAATGGGTAATATTTATGGAACTACTCAAGCGGCAATTTGCCTTCCAAATCACCCCAACTACTCATCTGAATTTAAGTTAAGTGTTAATGTAGGCGGAGCGTTGGGAGATTCTACCTGGTTGGATGGAGAAGAAGTTGAGCCAGCCTATGTTGGAGTACATTGTATGACGGATATTTTTGCACCTTATTTTGAAGGTGCTGTAATTGTTCCCGGCGTTAATTTCTTTGTTATTTACGCAACAGGTACCAGAAATTGTATAGAGTTGGCAAATAGAAATGGCAGTAATGATGTTCTTAAAGCATTGCAGCCCGCCAATGACCCTCTGCACGATCTTATTGAATTTCAGAAGAGCAATAACGTAATTTTACCGGTTGCCATGCCTCCGCAAACTGTTCCGCTACCTCAAGGCACGGATAACTTTTATGGATTTGATTTGCCTCTAATTTATAATGGACAACTTGCTCCACAAGGTTCACCATGGGATTGGTGGGATTACAATACACTCCAGGTGGTTGTGGCTGCCATTAATGCAGCAAGAGGAACTAATTTTAATGCGGATACTTTGCATTTGAATGGCTTGAGAACCAATCCCGATATGTCTGCTGCCAAAGGCAGAAGGTATTTGGATACCGTGAATATGTTGGTATTGCCAAGAGCATGTTTGGCCCTTGAGCTGGGCTGTGAGTTTTCCTCTACGAAAGAAGTCAAAGCTTCAGACATTGGATTAAAAGTTTATCCAAATCCAGTCCGGGAGTTTCTGCAAATTGAGACCCATACAGACGCTCCTGTAGAGTCCGTTTATATTTATAATTTAAGTGGAAAACTAGTAAAAGCACATACTCATCTACGGAATTCACAGGTAAGCCTGCCAGTTCAACCTCTGACAGCCGGATTTTATCTCATGCAGGTGAGGACGAAGGACAAAATGGTTCAAACACAATTAATAGTTCAGGATTAAAAGGAATATCTGAAATTAGAATCATCAAGTGGAGGTCCAGAAGACCTCCACTTTTTTTTAAAAAAGTTCGGATTCAGATTTACTCCGAATTGTACAAATCCTAGTTGGATTTTATTTTGAATATCTTTGTAATGTATGGAATACAGAAATCTAGGAAAATCAGGACTTAAAATCAGTGCCCTTTCATTTGGTAGCTGGATTACTTTTGGTAAGCAGATTGACGATCATACCGCATTGAATTTAATGGCTTGCGCTTACGATCATGGAATCAATTTTTTCGACAATGCAGAAATTTATTCCAAAGGACAATCTGAAATCATTATGGGTCAGAATCTGAAAAAACTGTCTTGGGATAGAACCAGTTTTTTGGTCTCAAGCAAAGTATTTTTTGGAGATGGACGCAATAAACCAAACCAAACAGGACTTTCGCGCAAACACATTGTTGAGGCGTGTCATGATGCACTTAGACGATTGCAATTGGATTATCTGGACCTTTATTTTTGCCATCGTCCTGATAAATCAACACCCATCGAAGAAACGGTCTGGACCATGCATCAATTAATTATGCAAGGAAAAGTCTTGTATTGGGGTACTTCGGAGTGGTCTGCACAGGAAATCATGGAAGCACACATGGTTGCAAGACAAAACCACCTGATAGCACCGGTCATGGAACAACCCCAATACAATTTATTACACAGACAGAAAGTGGAAGTCGAATATGCACAAATTTATAAGACCGTTGGATTGGGAACAACGATATGGTCGCCACTTGCTTCCGGAATCCTTACTAACAAGTATCTGGTCAAAGCTCCTGAAGGCACTCGTTTTACCATTGAAGGGTTGGAATGGCTCAAAGAAAGAAATCTGACTGAAGACAATTTACAGAGAGCAAGGAATTTAGCAGTTATTTCTAAAGAATTGGACATTCCCTTGGCTCAGCTGGCCATTGCATGGGTATTGAAAAACCCAAATGTTAGTACTGCTATTTTAGGAGCAAGCAATGTGGCTCAATTGGAAGAAACCATTGCCAGCTTGGATACAATTCCGCTGCTGAATGATGAAATCATGGAAAAGATCGAAACTGCCGTTAAAAATAAACCCCAACATCCCCAATATTGACAATTTGAGTACTTTTGATTTAATTATTTTAAATATGAAAATTTTCTGCATCGTTTGTTTTTTATGTGTTTGCTCCATGCTGGAGGCGCAGCCGTGTGATTATTCGATTCCAAAGTATACATTTCGTAGCCAAAAGGACATTCCTGTTGGCAGTGATTTGGATTACAGATTGGTATCTACCAATCTGTTTATAGACATCTATTATCCTGTTGGATCAGCTGAGCATAAAAGACCTTTGGTGATGTTTGCCTTTGGAGGTGGATTTATTGGAGGAAAAAGGCAGGACATGGCCATTTTATGCGAAGAATTTGCAAAAAGAGGATTTGTAGCTGCAACCATTGATTACAGAATTGGGTTTGATGGCATTTCAATTCTGCCAACAGATTCTGCAGAAGTATTAAGAGCTGGGTTTAGAGGGGCACAGGACGGAAAAGCCGCACTCAGATTTCTAAAAGCAAGGCATTTGGAAGATTCCATCGACTTGGACAGGATTTGGGTGGGTGGTGTTTCAGCAGGAAGTATCGTTGCTTTGGCCACTACCTTTTTTCAAAATGAAGCAGACAAACCCAAAGAAGCAGGAGAAATGCCTTCGGTGGGTGGCCGCATGAGACCTGATTTGGGACCATTGGAGGGCACAAGACATTTAAATGGCTACGATACCAAAGTGCAGGGAGTATTTAACATCTTTGGAGCAATGCTTAGTTTGGATCAACTGAAGTCTGACAATGATGTGGCCATTATGTCGTATCATCAAACCCAAGACCCTGTGGTTCCATGCAATGCAAACAAACCATATTTTGGCAATCCTTTAGTGGCTGCCAATTATCCCACTTTGTATGGAAGCTGTGTTCTTTCTCAGCACCTTCAATTTTTAGGAGTGCCAGAAAAATTGCACAAATCCTGGATTTATTCAGGTAATCAACATGCCATGCACAACCAAAATGAGGTGTTCAAATTTCTTTTGGAAGGAGCAAATCCATTGCTTTGTCAAGGTTTTACCTCCACCACAGAACCATCCAATCGTTTTGCAGTGATGCCCAACCCATTTCAAGATCAAATTCAAATTGTATCAGATTTAAATTTCGATTCATACCGAATTTTAGATTTGAATCACAGGGTATTGTCTTCCGGAAATCTAAGCACAGATTCCTTTATTTCTACCAGCACGGTTACCCCAGGATTTTATTTTTTGGAGTTAAGAGCGGGAAATGAATACATGAAAACTAAAATAATAAAACTTTAATTAACTTCTTTTTTATTTTCTTATAAAACCGATATGAAACTTTTGGATGGAGTCCATTTGTCTGGAATTATACGCCGGGAAATTGCAATTAGAGTGATGGAACATTGCGGCAACCAAAGGAGGTCACCTCATCTTGCCGCCATTTTAATTGGCAATAATCCCGCAAGCCAGGCTTATGTCAGAAATAAAATAAAAGCATGCGAAGAAGTGGGTTTTGGTTCGACATTGATTAAAAAACCAGAATCAACAACGGAGCACGAAATTATTGAACTAATTTCTGAACTGAATGCAAGCAGAGAAATCGATGGTTATATCGTTCAATTGCCCTTGCCAAGGCACATCGATGAAGATAAAATTAATCTGGCCATTGATCCGATAAAAGATGTGGATGGATTCCATCCCAATAATTTTGGCAGAATGGCTCTTGGCCTTCCAGCACTTAAACCTGCAACACCAAAAGGAATCATGATGATGCTGGAACGTTATGAGATTGAAACCGAGGGCAAACACTGTGTTGTTTTGGGAAGAAGCAATATTGTAGGCACACCTATTTCCTTGCTCATGTCAAAGAAAACCAATCCTGGAAATGCGACAGTGACCATTGCTCACAGCAGAACAAGTGATCTTGCTGGTTTGTGTAGGAGTGCAGACATCATTATTGCCGCCTTGGGCATTCCTAAATTTGTGAAAGGAAATATGGTAAAAAATGGTGCAGTTGTAATCGATGTAGGCATCAATAAAATATTGGATCCATCTCACCCGAAAGGTCATAGGTTGGTAGGAGATGTGGATTTTGATGAAGTGAGCCATTTGTGTTCTGCCATCACACCTGTCCCGGGAGGGGTTGGTCCCATGACAATTACTGCACTACTCGACAATACATGGGAAACTTATGCCAATACCCATATGATAAATGCTCCCTCATGAATAATTATGTTGGTCTGACCATCCAACTTAGCCCTGAAAGACAGGAGCTGATCATGGCATTCCTCTATGAAATGGGGTTTGAGGCGTTTGTAGAATCTGAGACTCAGCTTCAGGCTTTTATTCCGATCAATTTGTGGGGAGAAGATATAAAGTCGCAGGTTTTTGGGAAACTACATGCATCTGGTTATGCATTTTCTGAAAAAATATTTGAAAACAGAGATTGGAATGCGGAATGGGAAGCCAATTTTCAAGACATTGTTATTTCCAATGAGTTAAGAATAAGAGCTATCTTTCATCCCTATGACAAGCGATTTAAGGAGGAAATCATCATCGCTCCAAAGATGGCTTTCGGTACCGGACATCATGCCACCACTTCTATGTTGTTAGAGTGGATGATCGGACAGGACCTTATGGGTAAAAAGGTTTTGGATTTTGGATGTGGAACCGGTATTCTTGGTATCTATGCCATTAAGAAAAAGGCAGATTTTGTGGCCTTTGTGGATATAGAGGAACCAGCTTGCGAAAACACCCACGAAAATCTAAGACTTAATCAGCTTGAGTCTCAATGGGTAAAACAGGGTTCAATTGATTCTATCCCGAAGGTCACATTTGATCTTATTCTTGCCAATATTACCCGGAATGTAATTGTCGAGCATTTAGACGAATTGCTGATTCACTTGAATCACAACGGAAGTTTGATCATTTCTGGATTTTTAGAAGCGGATAAAAATTTTATGTTGGAATATTGTGAAAGCAAAAAACTGAAATTGACCCAGCTCATGCAAAAACAAGATTGGATAGCGATGGCGTGGGTAAAACCCTAATCTTTTAAGCTCAGCGCCCCATCAAAATTTCTGAGTGCTTCATACACCAAATCTGTTGGAAGACCCATAATATTGGAGTATGTGCCTTCGATTTGCGAGATTTTACAAAGTCCGATCCATTCTTGTACTGCATACGCACCGGCCTTATCGTAAGGTTTATATTTTTCAATATACCATTTGATTTCACCATCATACATTTCTCTAAAGCTAACGGTAGATTTTCCGGTAAACGAAATTTGCCTGGTGGAATCTTTAAGGCAAACACCTGTATAAACCTGATGTGTTTTTCCGGAGAGGGTGGCCAATATTCTGTATGCATCCATGTAATCGGTGGGTTTGTTAAATATTTGCTTTCCCATAACAACTACAGAATCTGCGGTCAATAAGATCTCGTCATCTTTAAAATGGGCTTTAGATGCAGCTGCCTTCTTCTCCGCCAAATAAACTGCAACCAGCTCTGGAGAAAGGTCTGGTGGAAATTGTTCATCAAAATCTAGGAAAACAGTGTCAAACCAAAATCCTGATTCTTCCAACAATTGTTTTCTGCGGGGTGACCCAGAGGCCAGAATTATTTTTCGTCGATTAATGTATTGCTCTTCCAAAATAAATGATTGTATAGTAAAACAAACCAAATAGCATGTATATTTTAAGAAATAAACTTACTCTTGAGTACAATTTGGGATGGTGTCCAAAGGTATAATAAATGAAGAGAATACAAACCGGAAGATACAAGAGAATCATGGGGTAGGCCCAATGAATAATTTCAGTGTCAATATTTAAGAGACATTGAATCATCAACAACAAAACAAGAAGTATTTTAACGAGAATTTTACTGCTATTCAAGCCCAATCCTACTGCTGTGGTTTTACATCCACAGAGCCAATCGCCATATCTGTCTTCCTGATCCTTCACAATTTCTCTGGCAAGTGTGATTAAAAACGCAAACCCAGACAGTATTAAAAAAGTGTTTTGTATATTTTCATATAAAATTGGTTGCTGTTCTTTTATATCTAGCAATAGCTCATGATGAAAAAAAAATGGTATTCCTATTAGTATTGCAACCAGACCAGAAATCAGGAGATTTCCAAAGAGAACAGTGCACTTTAAGCGATAGGAGTAAAAATACAACGCAATCACAAAAAACGGATATAACCAAAAGCTCCAGAGGAAGTCTTTTCGTACAGCCAGAATCAGCGCATATACAAAACCTCCCACCAATAAATATTGATACATTCTTGCAGCCCTTGGCACACTGATGATTCGGCCAATGATTTGTTTGATTGGCGGTCTGTTTGCCCAGTCAAGTCTTGAATCATAAATATCGTTGATCAGATTGCCAGAAGCAGCGACAAGTATACAAAAACAAGTAAGCAAAAATTGATCCTTGATTGTAATGGCAGAATATGGGTTTTCAATCCTCAAAAGGGGCTCATAAATCAGGATATAAAAGCAAACGGATTGAAAAATTAAAATCATCAGGAGATTAGGCCATCGGATCAGATTTAGCCATTCCCTCATGTTCACCAAAGATTTTTGGCCCGAAGAATATTTTCAATTAGTTCCCTGACGCAACCCTCTCCACCTTTGTATTTGGAAACATGAAGTGCATGATTTATGGCAGCTGCCATAGCGTCTTCAGGACAAACAGCTAAGCCCACCAATTGGAGACAAGCGATATCGAGTTCATCGTCACCCATATAGGCTGTTTCCTGTGCGGAAATGTTCCATTCAGCAAGTTGAGAAATAAGGACAGGCAGTTTGTCCTCTACACCCATATGAACATCCTTGACATTCAATATTCCCAATCTCTTTAAAACACCATCTGAGCGCCCTCCGGTGATGACCGCTATTTTTAAGCCATTCTGTATTGCTTTTTTGATGGCGTATCCATCTCTTACATTCATCGAGCGCAGGAATTGCCCGTCTTCTGTTACTAAAATTTTATTGTCTGTTAAGACTCCATCTACATCTAAAACGATGGCCTTAATGGTAGGTAAAAGTTCGTAATAGGATTTATCTCTCATGAATTGTTGTCTCTCCATTCATAGACCCATTTAGCCTGGATTTGTTCCAGGTGGCCCTCAGAACAATCTTCTCTCTTTCCTTCAAAATGGGGAATTTCCAAAATCCATTCGATGAGGTCTGTAAAACGGATTCTGTAAATTTTACCTTCATCAAATTCTGATCCAAACTTTTCATACAAAGCCATGGCGATGTCTTCGTGGTCCGTCCAATGAATTGGTAAATTTTCAATATCTTTAAAACTCATGTGTGGTGTGATTTGGAATTTAGTGTTCGTGACCAATGATCCTTTTTTGATCCGGTATTTCTACTTCTATTTCTGCAGATTCTTCCAAAACAATGCACTGGCAGGCCAGTCTTGATTCGAGTTTTGGATTGATGGCACGATCAATAAAATCTTCTTCTTTGTCAGATATCGCTTCCAGATATTGATCTCCCTGATGAATGTAAACATGACAAGTCGAACAGGCGCAAACTCCTCCGCAGTTGTGGTTGAGGTGGATGTCTAATTCTTCAGTGAGTTCCAGCAGGGATTTGTCCAAAGCTTCAATGTTTACATTGACTTCCGGAATGCTATTGTCTTCAAAAATAAATTTAATTTTTGCCATGTAAGATCAATCCGCTATTAAACATCAATAGGGTAGCAAGGTTCAAAACCCCTTCTGATATCAAATTTATTCTGTTTGAATGAAAAGGACAAATTACATATTCTGAACAATCTCTTCACCAAACTCACTGCATTTTAACAAAGTAGCGTTTTCCATCAATCTATGAAAATCGTATGTGACTCTTTTGGAGGCGATTGATTTTTCAAGACCTTTGCTAATCAATTCAGCAGCTTCATTCCAACCCATGTATTCAAACATCATCACACCTGATAAAATGACGGAACTAGGATTTACTTTGTCTTGTCCGGCGTATTTTGGAGCCGTTCCATGAGTTGCCTCAAAGATGGCATGTCCTGTGATATAATTTATATTTGCACCCGGAGCAATACCTATGCCCCCTACCTGTGCAGCCAAAGCATCGGAAATGTAGTCTCCATTTAAATTTAATGTGGCAATGACATCGTATTCATCAGGTCTAAGTAGAATTTGTTGTAAAAACGCATCTGCAATTACATCTTTGATGATCAAACCATTGGATAGTTTCATCCAAGGTCCTCCATCGAGCAATTGTCCTCCAAATTCATTCGCACAAAGCTCATAACCCCAATCCATAAAACTTCCTTCTGTGAATTTCATGATATTGCCTTTGTGCACCAGGGTCAAACTTTTTTTCCCTTGGGCAATTGCATAATTTATCGCGGCGCGCACCAATCTGAACGTACCTTCTTTGGAGACAGGTTTAATACCAAATCCTGCGGTATCAGGAAATCTTACTTTTTTAAAACGATCCGGAAAATGCTCTTCCAATATTTTCTTAAATTTATCAGCATCCTCTGACCCAGCTTTAAATTCGATGCCAACATAGATATCTTCCGTGTTTTCTCTAAAAATGCACATATCCACTTTTCCGGGTTCTTTGACAGGAGAAGGCACACCCTCAAACCATCTGACGGGTCTTACACAGGCATATAAATCCAATTGCTGCCTCAATGCTACATTGAGTGATCGTATACCTCCACCAACGGGTGTGGTCAAGGGTCCCTTAATAGCGATTAAATGGGATTTGATGATATCCAATGTCTCCTGCGGCAACCAGTTTTGGGTTTTATGGAATGCTTTCTCACCTGCTAAAACCTCCAACCAATGAATTTTTCTCGACCCATTGTATGCTTTTTCAACAGCAGCATCAAAGACTTTTACAGAGGCCGACCAAATATCGGCACCCGTACCATCACCTTCAATGAAGGGAATAATAGGTTCATTGGGTACAGTCAATTTTTGATTGGAGCAAGTGATTTTTTCGGCAGACATATTATATTTATTTAAATGTGTAGTTATTTAAAACGCAAAGATAATATTTTATATCATCATACTTCAAGAAATTGATAACCGATTTACAAATTTTGGAATAACAAAAGCATATCATCCAAGTTTAATTGCTATTTTCGTTGCTTGTTATTGGTTTTAACTTTTGTATGCATGAATTGTATCAATATCTAAGTGGGTTTTATCCCATTGGCATGGAGGATTTTCATTTGCTTTTTGAAAATTTTTCTGGGAAGTCGTTTAAAAAAAATGAGCATATTATTGTACCCGGGCAAACCCAGACCCATTTGTATTTTATCGGGAAGGGTGTTCAAATGTCTTACCATGAAGGAGAGTCCAAATCCCATGTGATTGCCTTTACTTATCCCCCCAATTTATGTGCAATTCCTGAATCATTCTCTTTCCAGCGACCTTCCAGCTATTATTTGTCTTGCTTGACCGAAACAAGCGCTCATGGAATCAGCTATGAGAATTTGCAAAAGGTTTTTGATCAATCTCACCAAATCGAAAGATTGTTTCGCGTAATGACAGAGGTCGTCCTTGCTGGAATGATTTTCAGACATATTGAATTGCACTCCTTGTCCATTGAGCAAAGATTTAAGGCATTTTGCAACCGTAGCCCACATTTACTACAGCTCGTACCCCATAAATATATTGCATCTTATCTGGGAATGGATTCCACCAATTTTAGCAAACTTTACAACCAGGTAAAAATTTAATATTGGTTTGTACCAACTTTCCTTTGGTCAAACAGATAGAAATTTACACCGAAATTCAAATCAACAGAAGGATTGTATTTTTCAAATTATTTCTAAGAATAGGAGAGTATGACGGATCAATTTGCCTGGCTTGACAGAAGGGAATATCCCTTTGAATCAAAATATTTTAACTTCAATAACCACAGAATTCATTACATTGATGAGGGGGTGGGTGAAATTCTATTGTTCGTACACGGTACGCCATCCTGGAGTTTTGACTTTCGCAAGGTCATTCTCAATCTAAAAAAATATTTTCGTTGCATAGCCATTGATCATATCGGATTTGGCTTGTCTGACAAACCAGAAAAGTATGATTATTCAACAAAGAAACATTCTGAGGCCCTTGAAAAATTTATCCTTGACAACAATTTGAAGGATATCAATTTGGTAGTGCATGATTTTGGGGGACCGATTGGTTTTCAAGTAGCCATCAATCATCCAGATCTTTTTAAAAAATTTATAGTTCTTAATTCCTGGTTGTGGAGTAGTGAAGAAGACCCAGATTTTCAAAAATTTAGTAAAATTCTGCGAAGTCCATTACTGCCTTTTCTCTATTTGTATTTCAATTTTTCCCCTTCTTTTCTCTTGCCCAGATCGTTTGGAGATCATAAAATTTCGAAATCAATTTTGCGACAATATACCAAACCATTTGCCAATAAGTCCCAGCGATATGGAGCTTTGGCTTTTGCCAGATCATTGATGAATGACCAAAATTGGTTTGATGATTTGTGGCATTCACGGGCTGTCATATCCTCTGAACCGGTACTTTTTTTATGGGGAATGAAAGATCCCCTTCTGAAGCCGAAATACTTAATCCAGTTTAGATCCGGCTTTACCAATTCTAAGGAAATTCATTTGACAAATAGTGGTCATTTCCCGCAGGAAGAAGAACCGGAATTGGTGTCTTTGGAGATAGAGCGATTTTTGAAGATATGATCCATGCAATCCATTAAACGCTTATTATTCAACGATCAACGGATTGTAAATAAATCTTGACCGCACTATATTTCTCTGAATTCAATATTATTTTGAAGAAAAGTTTCTTTTAGTTTCGGAGAATTGATAAAGCCGAAAGTAATATTCTTTTTTGGAATGTTGGCTTCTTCAACTTCTGCATAATGCCGCCATTCGGTTACAACATCCTGTAAAAGCAATAGAAGTTCTGATGGTGCATCCGGCTCAGTGATTAATTCATCGCAAAGTATTTTTTCAAAATGTTCAATTACGATAAGAATGTTCGAATTCGGGATCCAGGCCAGATCCAGCAAGCCATCGTAAAGGGCGTCTTGATTAGAACCAAAGTATTCTGGAAATTCAAGAGATTTTGCAATCAAATGAATTAAATCAGACCAGGATTTAGCTTTTTGTCCATTCCACCAGAATATGGAATGATTTTCAAGTGCCAGTTTTTGCAGGCTCTCCCGATCATGCAAAACGATCATCTCAGTTTTGAGCTTCATGGTTTTTATTATTCTATTGGAATGAACGTGCTGTAATGATCAAAAGTATAGTAAGCGGTTTGATTGGATCCTGTGACAAGTCTTTCCGGACCACGATCTTTGCCAGTTATATAGGGATGCACATCCCATTCTCTGTATTTAATACTCTGGCCTTTATTCGATTTTTGGGGTAATTTCTTTTCTCTGTTCTGAAAATTTCTGCCCCCCACATATTGATTAGGAGCTTTCCCATTTTCCCGAATATAATGATACACTTCAAGTACATATTTTGGAATCTCTACTTTTTTAAGAAGTTGATCCTTCTTGTCGATTTTTGTGCGAGCTATTTGAAGCTTTGACTGATATGAAAATAAATATCCAACCAAGCACAAACCGATGCACAGCAAAAAGAAAATTGGGAAATAGCCTGAATGTCTAAAATTAAAAGAACGTTTTTTCTCGTTCTTCATGCTTTAAAATCTGCTTGATAACTTTCTTATTTTTTCGCGGGTGTTGTATCCAAGCATATAAATGGTGGGTACCACCAGCAAAGTCAAAAAAGTGGAGGCGATAAGCCCAAATATCATGGTCCAAGCAAGTGGGCCCCAAAACTTGACATTATCACCGCCCAGATAAAACTTTGGATCAAAATGGGTCAAAAGAGACTCAAAACTCATATTCAGTCCAATGGCAAGTGGAATTAAACCTAGAATGGTAGCGATCGCAGTAAGTACCACAGGTGTCAGCCTGGTAGCCCCACCTTCAATGACGGCATCTCTCACTGAAAGTCCCCGCTGTCTTAATTCATCAATAAATTCCAATAAAATGATTCCATTCCTCACAACAATACCAGCCAAAGCAAAAATTCCAACTCCGGTCATTACCACACTTAAAGTCAACTTGGCAAAGCCAAATCCAATGGCAATACCAATTAATGAGAAAAGTACGGTTGAGAAAATAATCAATGGCTTCACCACAGAATTAAATTGACTTACCAGAATGAGAAGCATTAAAGCCAATGCGGCTCCAAAAGCCACACTCAAAAAATCCATGGTTTCCTGTTGCTGCTCTAACTCACCTGTAAAATCAACTCTGTAGCCTTCCGGCAATTCCATTTGGGAGATTAGGTCTTTTAAACTGGCAACAATGCTATTTGGGTTATAGCCCGGACTTACATCTGATGAAAGGGTGACCAATCTTTTTTGATTCTTCCTGTTGATGCCGTTTATGGCATTCGTATATCGGATCGTTGCCAAGGCATTGATTGGAATTTGACGAAACTGACCAAGAGACATGTCCATATATGATATGTTCATATTCATGATCATTTCCAGTTGTTGTCTGTCAGCTTCTTTTAATCTTAACTGGATGGGAGCATCATCGTTTTTATCTCTAAATTTGGAGGCTTCTTTTCCAAACAATGCCGTTCTTATTTCAGAAGCCACCTGAGCCAGACTTATCCCATTTCTCTGTGCTTTTTCTTCATCAATGTCAATGATTATTTCCGGTTTGCTGATTTGGAAGTCTGAGCTTAAATTGTCTACTCCTTCAATATTTGATTCCTTGACCGCATCCTTTATTTGATTGGATAATTTGACCAACACTTCAAAATCATCCCCACTGATTTCCATATTGATGGCTTTTCCGACTGGAGGGCCATTGCGCTCTTTTTCTACCCTGATTTCTGCACCTGGGATTCCATCCGCAAATTCCTCTTTTAATGCTTTCAATACATCAACGGTGGACGCATTATTTCTTTCAGAAAATCTTACAAATGCAACGGAGACTTTACTTTTATGTGGTGTAGCCACCCTGTCCGGATTGTCAGGATCGCCGGCACCTAATCCGACATTTGTAATAACTGAAGTAACTATTGGGTTATTTTGACCAATCACTTTGTACACCCTCTCTTCAATAATTTTGGTCACGCTGTCCGTTACAGAAGCATCTGTGTTCATGGGCATTTTGCAATATACATACGCAAAATTGGGATCTCCGTCCGGGAAAGTCTCCACAGCGGGATTGCTCATTATAAAACCCACCCAACTAATTATTAAAAATAAAGTAACTCCAATTAAGATAAAAATAGGTCTTACACCTTTGATCATCATGATCAGTAGATTCTTATATCCATTGATCACAGAAGGCCAGATTCGGGTTTGAAATGCAATTACCATCTTTTGAATGGCAAAGTGGTACAACAATATCAGTAAAATGGCTACTATTGAAAAATTACCCAATCCTCTTCCCAGCCAAAAATATCCCATCAAAGCAAGTACAACAAAAAAGAGGATGGGCCAAAAATAATCTTTGATTTGGGCTTTGTGTTCAGTATCATCCCTTTTCATAAAGGACACCGCAAAAACAGGATTCATGATAAATGCAACGAAAAGCGAAGCACCCAAAGTAATGATCAGTGTGACCGGCAAGTTGCTCATGAATTTGCCAATAATGCCTGGCCAAAACAACAATGGTACAAAGGGCATTACCGTCGTAAGAGTCCCTGATAGTACCGGAAAGAAAACCTCACCGGCCGCTGCATTTGCTGCTTGGACGATGGAAAGGTTTTTAAATTTATTAAAAATTCTATGGGTATTCTCAATGACAACAATGGCGTCATCTACAATAATTCCAAGCGCCAGTAAAAGCGAAAAAAGTACAATCACATTCATGGACATACCCAGAACAGGCATCCACAAAAAAGCAACCAAGGTTGAAAGCGGAACAGCCAAACCTACAAAAAAGGCATTGGTAAAACCCATGAAAAACATCAAAACCACCACAACAAAAATAAATCCAAGGATAACCGTATTAAATAAATCATCCAGTTGGACTCTGGTATTCTCTGATGTGTCACTTGTCACTTTTATGGTTAGACTTTCAGGAAATTCTTCTTTCTTGTAGTCTTCAATTATTTGATATATTTTGTCGGTAGCTTCAATCAAGTTTTCACCTGACCGCTTGATTACGTTTAGAGTGACGACCGATTTGTCATCCAGTCTGGCAAAATCCTGCTTTTCTTTGAATCCATCTTTTACCTCTGCAATATCCTTGATGAATACTTCTGTTCCGGTGAACGATCTGACAACGATTTGTTCAATGTCACTGGGAGAGTTGAATTCTCCGGTAACCCTTACATTTCGTCGCAGATCTTTGACCCTGAGTTCTCCTCCTGAAATATTTAAATTTTGCCTTTGTATTGCCCCTTCAATATCCCCAAATGTTATTCCGGATGCATTCATCCTATACAAATCGACATTGACTTGAATTTCTCTTTCAACTCCTCCGATAATATCAACCCTTGTAATTTCCTTTAAGGATTCAATTTGATCTTGTAATTGTTCAGCAAATCCTTTAATCCGATCCAAAGGAAAATCACCAGCAAGGTTGATGTTCATGATCGGAATTTCACTAAAGTCAAACTCCTGTACCTGAGGATCTGATTTTAAATCATTGGGTAAATCTTTTTTGGCCTTATCCACTGCATCAGCCACTCGCTGCTTGCAAATTTTTGGATCCATTTCTGTACTAAACTCAGCAATGATCAAACAAAAATCAGATACTGAATTGCTGGTTACTTTTGTAATCCCATTAATTGATTTTAATTGCTTTTCGATCGGCTTTGTGATCAGATTTTCAATATCCTGCGGGCTGGCACCTGGATAGATGGTTGAAACTGAAACGGTAGGAATGACAATGTCTGGAAATAATTCCTTTGGAGTTCTGTTGTAAGCCACTATACCAGCTATGGTGATGAGTATTGTAAAAACATAAATACTGGTGGAGTTGGCAATGCACCATTTGGTAAACCCCAGATTTTTAATATGATCCAATTCCATAAAATTCCTTCTTCGAAAATTAATTTAAGCAGCGGTTTAACTTAGAGGATCTTGATTTTTTGACCATCTACGATGTCTCCGAATCCTTGTGTAATTAAAAACTCACCTGTTTTGAGTCCTTTGTTAATCACAGTATAGCCATTGTAACTGACATCAGGGTTGATTATTTTTTTGCGAGCTTCCCATCCTGTCTCTGATTTTTCTGCAATTAAAACATAGAATTCTCCGTCAATTGTGGTTTGAATTAAATTTGCAGGTATGACAATGGTGTTTTTTATAACTCCATTGTTAATTTTCATTTTTACCAGCTGGTTGGCTTTAATGCCGATATGACCGGGAGGAATTTTAGCTTCAACGATAACGGTTCGACTGGATAAATTAACTGTTTGGCCGGCATAGCTGATCGTACTTTGTATCGTTTTGTTAAGATCTGGAAATGAAAGGCTTACTTTATCTCCTTTCTTAATTTTACCGGCATACAAATCACTTACTTTGGCCTTTACGGAAAGAGATTTGTCATTCACCACCCTGATTCCATTAAAGCCGGGACTCGCCATTTCACCTATTCGCAATTTAATCTCATCCACAACCCCATCAATCGGGGAAGTAATTTGGCTGAGACTTAATTGGGTTTGGAGAGATTTTAATCTTTCTTCCAATTGAAGTTTTTGATTTTTTGCCTGCAAAAATTGCGCCTCAGATCCTATCTTCTGGTCCCACAAATCCTTTTGTTTTTGGTACATGGTCTCAGCAAGTTCAAGTCCTGTTTTCACCTCCTCCATGGCTTGTCGGATGGTAGAGCCATCAAGGGTGGCCATGGTCTTGCCTTTTCTGACCGGGTCGCCTACCTTTACCATGATGGATTGCACAACACCAGGCATTTGAGGAGAAGCCACTAGGTTAAACTCGGCATCTACCATACCTTGAATCTCTAAATATTCATTAAAATCTTGATTGAGTAAAGTGTCAATTTGTACCAATTTAAGCTTGCGGGTACTATTTGAGGTCGAACTGTCAACACTCACCAAACTTTCTAATTCTGCAATGCGCGCATTGTACTCGGCCACTTTTTGTTTAAGTTCTGCCAATTCCATTGCAGGGTCTTTTGCTTTTTGTGGTCCACAGGAAAAGCCAATTGTTAAAACAGCCAGGAAAAGCCATTGGGATCGTTTATGCTTCATACTCTAATGCAATCTTTGTTTTGAAAAGCCGCAATCTAAACGCAAAATAAAGTTATAGGTTTGGCTTAAATCTAAATTTAAATGGCTCTTTGAACTAAGATTGCAAAACAATACTAATATTTGAGAAAGATTAACAGATAATCCATAAGATCACTCTTCTTCGAAGAGCTCATCATAAAATATGGGATCAAGCATAGGCAAACCCAACCAGACATTTTCCTCAGTGCTAACGGCACCCATTCGTAAGAAACCGCCTGAAGCTTTTGCTACTTCTTCAGCAAAATCAATGAGACTATCGTAATACTGTGAGGCTACATAAAGCTTTAGCTTTGGCAAAATCCCGTTGAGAATCATCAGCTCTTTGCTGATTTGTTTATTCCTGGTGATGTGATCGTTGGGGTATTCCTCCAGCATTTTTGAAAGCAGCGGGCCAAATTGTTCTTTCAATTCCTGGTAAATGGGTTTTAATTCATGGGTATATGCAAAAGAACGAATGCCGATTATTTTTTCTGCCCAGGCCTTTTCTTTAAAATCGATCTGGCCATCTGCGCCTGCAATCAGAATCGCTATTTTTGGTATGGCCAAAACTAATTCCTGATATTCAGATGGTTTAAGTATTTTAAACGCTCCGGAGGTTGTCATAATTCATCATTGATTATTGACCCAAAATTAACAGTAGTTTTGAAATTTTACAATTGAAATATGGGCATTGCTTTTTTTGCAACATGATTCCTTACCTTTGTGATCCTCTTCGTTAAAAATGGAGCAAAACTTATTGTTTGAAGTCAAATCCATCACTCCATTGATGGAACAGTATTATGCCATGAAGGCTCAACATCCCGATGCTTTGCTATTGTATAGAGTGGGAGACTTTTATGAGACCTTTGGGTCTGATGCTGAAAAGGCAGCCAATATACTTGGAATTGTGTTGACCAAAAGAAACAATGGTGGTGCAGACATAGAGCTGGCGGGTTTCCCATACCATGCCTTGGATTCATATCTTCCAAAATTGGTGAGGGCCGGTTTGCGTGTGGCCATTTGCGAGCAACTTGAAAAACCTGTAAAGGGTAAAAAGGTAGTAAAAAGGGGAATCACTGATGTAATTACACCTGGAGTTACATTGGATAACAAGCTCCTGGATCATAAAAAGAATAATTTTTTAGCGGCGGTCTTTCAAGCGGATTTAGTCACTTTTGGAATTTCGTTTGCTGACGTAAGTACCGGAGAATTTTTCCTTGCCCAGGGCACCAAAGAGTATATAGATAAGTTAATTCAAAATTTCTCACCTGCAGAAGTCCTGATCCCCAGATCATCAAAAGTCTGGTGGGAGGAACATTTTGAAAATTCGCTCTATATTTATCCCCTCGAGGACTGGATTTTTACCTCTGAATACGCTTGCAAAAAGTTATTAAATCATTTTAATACCCAAAGTTTGAAGGGCTTTGGAGTGGATGAATATGAGATTGGGCAAATTGCAGCAGGAGCCATTCTCAATTATCTTGAATCCACTCAAAGTATTGTCCCAAAACACCTTTCCAACATTAGTAGAATAAAAGACGACGATTATGTCTGGATGGACAGGTTTACGCTTCGAAACCTTGAATTGGTAGATTCAATGCATGTGGATGGGAAATCACTGTTGGATATATTGGACCATTGCCTTACTCCAATGGGCTCTAGATTGATCAGGAAATGGATTTCATTGCCCCTGCAGCTCATAGACAGAATCGAAGAAAGATTGGTTTCTGTCGAAAAATTTTTAATTCACGACGATGCTTCAAGTGAGTTGCGCAAAATCCTCAAGACTTTAGGCGATGTGGAAAGATTGGTGGCTAAAATACCCATGAGGAGAATTAATCCGAGAGAACTTCGATTTATTGCCACAGGTCTTCAAAGTATTGGCGAAATAAAAAATTATTTGCAACAATTACAACCGGAAGGATTGGTTTCCAAAATTGTGCAGCGCCTTGATCCAATGGACCCTTTGATTTCTTTGATCCGCAAAATTCTACAGAGTGATGCACCAGCCACCATAAACAAAGGAGGCATCATTAAAGAAGGAAATAACCAGGAGTTGGATGACCTTCGGTACATACACCAAAATAGCAAGGATCTATTGTTGGATATTCAAAAACAGGAAATTGTCAACACGGGGATTTCCAATCTTAAAATTGGATTTAATTCGGTTTTTGGGTATTTTTTGGAGGTGACCAACAAGTATAAAAATCAGGGAATGGTTCCTGAGCATTGGGTCAGAAAGCAAACCATGTCAACCGGCGAGAGATATGTTACCGATGAGCTTAAAAAATTGGAATCAAAAATTCTGGGGGCAGAAGAGAGAATTATTGCTTTGGAAGAGGAGTTGTACAACCGATTGGTGGACGAAATTCAGGAATTTGTCATTCCACTTCAGAACAATGCTTTGGCCATTGCTCAACTGGATTGTTTGTTAAGTCTTGCATTTGCAGCCAAAATATACCATTATACCAAGCCTGAGGTGTCCGATCACAGGGTTATTGATATAAAGGAAGGAAGACATCCGGTCATAGAACGCCAAATGAAAGAAGGAGAATTCTATATCCCCAATGATGTTTATTTGGATCATTCTGACCAACAAATCATCATCATCACGGGACCCAATATGTCTGGAAAATCTGCTATTTTACGTCAGACAGCCTTGATTTGTATCATGGCACAAATAGGAAGCTTTGTGCCCGCCAAATCTGCTTCCATCGGTTATTTAGACCGGATCTTTACCAGGGTTGGAGCTTCAGACAACATTTCTTCCGGTGAAAGCACTTTTATGGTAGAGATGAATGAGACTGCATCCATTCTCAACAATCTTTCTGATAGATCTTTAATCCTTTTGGATGAAATTGGCCGCGGCACCAGCACTTATGATGGAATTTCTATTGCCTGGTCCATTGCAGAATTTTTGCATCAAAGTGCTTTCAAGCCAAAGACTTTATTTGCCACCCATTACCATGAGCTCAATGAATTGGAATCTCATTATGCAGGCATTCGTAACTTCCATATTTCTACCCAGGAAATACAAAAAAAAGTCATTTTTCTCAGAAAGTTGATAGAAGGTGGTAGTGAGCATTCTTTTGGAATCCATGTGGCAAAAATGGCAGGTATGCCTGAATCTGTCGTATTAAGAGCGGAGGAAATACTGCTTAGTTTGGAATCCAAAAGGACAAAAGGTGAAAATTCTATTCCTAAAGTTAAAATGCACGATATCACAATAATTGATCCTGTCCAAAACAAATGGAAAATGGTCATTGAAGAACTCAAACAAATGGATCTCCAGTCTTTGTCACCACTGGAGTGTATGATAAAAATCAATGAATTAAAGAAAAACTTGTAGGGGAATGCAACTTAAAATTTGTGTAAGCTATTGAAATTAAGTGATTTGTGTTCTTACTTACTTAGAAATTATTTTTTTTTGGACTTGAAGCTTGGATATTTGGAAGGATTGTTCGTTTTAGATTTAATTTTGCGCCTTCAATTGATAAAAAGAAAATGATTCGAACTCTTTTAATTGCCTTTTTGGCTATTTTTATACAACAACTGAGCGCCCAAAAAGGAGATATCAGAGGTAATGTTTACGACAAGAGTACAGGTGAGCCCTTAGAATTTGCTTCTGTCTTTTTAGAAGGAACCAGGTATGGCACAGCTACTGATAAGACAGGTTTCTATATTTTGGCGGCTATACCTGCAGGAGAATACAACCTCTGTGTCAGCTTTATTGGGTACGATACTGTGAAGCAAAAGGTGAGCATTAGAAATAACCAGATCATTAATAAACAATTTAGTCTTTCTGAATCAAGCTTTAATCTGGAGGAAATATCCATTACCGGAAAAAGAGAACAGTCAAGAACAGAAGTGCGCATTTCATCCATTTCGATCACCCCAAAGGAAATTAAATCATTGCCGGCTACCGGTGGTGAAGCGGACATAGCTCAGTATCTTCAGATCATTCCGGGCGTCATTTCTACAGGAGATCAGGGCGGTCAAATATACATTCGCGGTGGATCTCCGGTGCAGAATAAAATTTTACTCGATGGAATGACGGTTTTTAATCCATTCCATTCGATAGGAATATTCTCTGTTTTTGAAACAGAAATTATCCGTTCAGTAGATGTTTTGACTGGTGGATTCGGTGCAGAATATGGTGGCAGAATTTCAGCCATTGTTGATATGAAAACCCGAGAGGGAAATAAAACCAGATTTGGAGGATTGGCCAGTGCAAGCCCTTTTATGGGTAAATTGTTGTTGGAAGGGCCAATATCCAAGTATAGAGAGGACAAATCGGGTAGCACCTCTTTTCTTCTTACCGGTAAAAAATCATTCATAGATCAGACAGCTCCAACACTGTACAAATATGCGCTGGATTCTTTGACTGGTAATTTACCTTTTTCATTTACCGATGTCTACGGAAAGATCTCTACCATTAGCGACAATGGTTCCTTTTTGAATCTATTTGGTTTTAGTTTTGATGACGCGGTCAATTATACCGGACTGGCTAGCTTGGGTTGGAATGCCAGTGGTGCCGGTGCCAATTTTAAAATTGTACCAGCGACTTCTTCCATTTTGATTGGTGGAAATTTGGCTTATTCAGATTATAAAATCAATTTGGATGAAGGTCAGGATGAACCTCGATTTAGTCGGATCAAAGGAATCCAATCCAATTTGCATTTTAGCTATTTTGGCAGAAACAGCGAGGTGAGATACGGTCTTGAATTTAACGCTTTTAGCACCGATTTCAAGTTTACAAATTTTTTAAAAGTTCCGCTGACCTTTAATGTCAATAATACTGAATTAGCGGGATTCGTCAGGTATAAATATTTTACAAAAAGAATTGTGCTTGAGCCCAGTCTCAGACTACAATATTATGCTTCACTTTTAAAAACATCCATAGAACCAAGATTTGGAGTAAAATACAATGTGACGGATAGGTTTAGACTCAAATCAGCAGGCGGTCTGTATTCCCAAAATTTAATGAGCTCAGTAAGCGAAAGAGACATTGTCAATTTGTTTGTGGGTTTTATCACGAGTCCTGATCTCATTTATGGAAGTCATCTGGTAGGAGGATTTGAATTGGATTTAAATTCTTTTACAGAGTTGAATGTGGAGACCTACTACAAAAGATTTACCTCTCTCTATAATCTCAATCGAAACAAAAGAAGAGTCAATGAGAGCGATTTTACCAAAGAGACAGGAGAAGCTTATGGTATTGACTTTTTGCTGAAATCAAGTTTTGTCAACTGGAGGGTATGGTTGGCTTATTCTCTGGGATTTGTCAATAGAGACGATGGACAGCAGCGATTTCCTGCACTATTTGATCGGAGACATAATTTAAATTTGGTTTTAGATTATCAGTTCGGAAGAAATAAAAGCTGGGAGACCGGGTTAAGATGGAATCTTGGTTCGGGATTTGCCTTTACCAAGATTCAAGGTTTCATTTCGGATCAGTTTTTGGGAAGTGGCCTCGAATCAAATTTCGGTATTGAAAATCCCGACATAGGAGTCGTTTATTCAAGAAATATTAATTCCGGGAGATTGCCTTATTATCACCGGCTTGATTTTTCAGTCAAAAAGAGAATTGAGTTCACAAAACGCCTGAAATTGGAAATTACTGCCAGCGCGACCAATTTGTACAACCGTAAAAATATTTTTTATTACAATGTGGTAGAAAACAGAAGGGTAAACCAACTTCCGGTACTTCCCTCTTTGGTTGCAATGCTCTATTTTTAATGATTGCATTTTTGAATGGCGGATTGAACTTCTTGTAAACTGGTTATTGAATCAATCTGTAGCATTTCATATAAATAGTTGATAAGATTGCAGAGCTGAATTTCACTGAGTTTTTCATTGGAGGGCATGGGTGTTTTAATTTCTTTTGAGGGCTGGGATATCGGACTGCCATATTTCACAAGGCAAATTATTTCCTTTTGAGATTTAATTAAAAGACCTTCTCTGCTCAAAGATGGGTATAATTGTGCCAATCCTTCCATTCGAAGACCGTGACAATTTGCACAATGATGATTGTAAAGCAATTTACCTTCTTTAAAAGGTTGAAGCGAAATCTGACAGGATACAATGAACAGGAAAGAAGCAATTAATTTACCTTTCATCCAGCAATATTCTTACATCTTTCATCAACCGATCGACATCCTTATCATCTGTGCCGAGTGCATAGGATCTCATTCGTCTGTTTGAATCGACCAATAGAATCCAGCCGCTATGGTTGATCCCACCTGCAGTCTCTGGATCATCCACAGCTATACTCATATAATCATTGACCAAATTGCGGATATCACTAGCAGTCCGACCTTGCAGTATGTGAAATGATGAATGGTTAATTCCCAATTTGGTATAGTAATCTTTTATGCGCCTGACTGAATCCCTTTTGAAATCCAGACTAAAGCAAATATAGGCTAGGTTTTTCTCTTCCGGGAATTCGTCTTTTAGGCGGATCATGTTGCGCATGACCTTAGGACAAATGGTGGGACATCCTGTAAAAAAGAAAGTCGAGAGATACACTTTTCCTTCCAGTGATTTGGATGAAAAAACCATACTGTCCTGGTTGATCAACTCCCATTCAGGAACCTGATTAAAAATGGTGTCATTATCAACAATAGTGTAGTTGCCAATGTATGGTAATCTCTTTTCTTGTTTGCAATATTGAAATGCGATGGCCATTAGAAATAAAAAATAGGGAACTCCTTTCATATCAATAAGTAATGATTTTACCAACATGATGTTTAATAGAAATCTGATTATTTATCAATTTAATCTTCAATGCAGTGCTGGCCTAAGCTCTAATTGATCAATGACCATGGCCTCCTGATCAAGCCACCAATTTAACCTTGTATAGACCTTTTCCTCTGGAAAATACTGCAGTGCCATTTTGACATAAATATGTCCATGTTTTGCTTCTGAGGTCCAGAGCATTTTGTAGAATTTTTGATACCCTGGATCCGACAACCCTTCTTCAATCAACTTAAATCTTTCTGCGCCCCTTGTCTCAAACACCGAACCTATCAGTAAATGATCCAAAAACCTTTCATTTCTTCCGGAATGCATGAATGCGATCAGTTTTTTTATATAGGGATCTTCAGTAAGTTTGTGCGGCATCTCCACTCCACGATCTCGCATTAGCCGATAGACCATTTTAAAATGTTCCAATTCTTCAATGGCAGTATCGATTAAATCGTCGTGAATCAAAACCCTGTCTGGATATTTGGCCACAAGACTCATGGCCATGGCAGATGCTTTTCGCTCGCAATCCGCATGGTCTTTTAAAAACTCATCAAAATGATTCAAAACACACACCACCCAGTCCGGCCGACTGGGTCTGCGTACATCAATATTTAATTTCAAATTAAAAAAATTATGAATTGGCTGATTTAAACAGGAAATACATCAAGATCATTAATGCCACTGCTACAGATAGAATGATGGTGAAAATTTTCTTTTCTTCTTTTTTCTCTTGCTGTCTGTTGGGCTGCTTTAGTTTAGACATATTGCATTGTTTTGTTGTGTAAAGTTAGAAATTATTATCAGATTTCGGGTTAAATTATCTTCATGCTAAGACCAGGCTTTTAAGAATTCAGTAACTCGCTCATCCGTCCGAATATCTTTCCAATTCAATTTTTCTTTGAGAAATACACCTTCTATTGATTTGCACCTGCTGAGCGCAACATACACCTGTCCGCTTTCAAATGCCCCAAACCCTAAGTCTACCAATATTCTCTCAAATGTTTTGCCCTGGCTTTTATGAATCGTCATGGCCCATGCTAGTTTTACAGGCAATTGGGTATAACTACCTAATATTTCCGAATGGATGGTATTGTCTTTTAACTTGTAGCGAACAACGTCCCATTTATTTTGTCCAATTTCGACGATTTCATCGCTCTCGTTCATTCTGGCTATAATGCTGTTCTCTCTAAGCTCAGTCACTACTCCGAGACTTCCATTGTAAAATTTCTTTAAAGGATCATTTTTGATGGTCATTATCTGTGCTCCAACTTTCAAGGACAAATGGAGATCTGCAGGATGTTGACTTTGATGTACAATACCTGTGGTGGTGGCGGTGTAGATTTTTGTGGCTTGATCAATCGCATTTAAGGCTTTCAGATTAATTACAGAAGCGGCAGAATTCGTGCTTGTTAAGGTCACATAGGGCGCTTGGATAGTTGCTGTTGATTGGACATGCCGGGTATTTATTTCATTCAAATCTTCTTCGTCCGCTTCATTCAGTCTAATCCGGTTTAACAATCGAATAAAGCGCATTTCATTTTGTCTAAACACCTGATTTAATTCAATTAATTCGAAATTGTCCAGGCGTTGCATTACCTTAGAAGAAAAGAAAAACGGACTTGGATAAACACTGCCAAAATATTCTCTTTCTTCGTTCGTACTCACTATTGGAGGCAATTGATACAGGTCTCCAATCCATATCATTGGAATACCGCCAAAAGCGAGGTCATTTTTTGCAGACAACCTTAAAACAGCATCGATATGATCCAGCAAATCTGCACGGACCATGCTTATTTCATCAATAATGATCATTTTGATTTGCTGAATCATTTTTTTGGGTAAAGGGCGGTAATCATTAGGAGTAATCCAACCTGGAGGAAATTTGAAAAATGAGTGGATGGTTTGACCCCCGATAAGTATGGCTGCTACACCAGTGGGCGCAAGTGTGATTACTTTGTGGTCTATGGTTCGCTTAAACAAGTTTAATAAGGTTGATTTTCCAGTGCCTGCCTTGCCGGTCAAAAACAAAACCCCCCGTAGTTCCTCCATCCTGTCAAGGATGGAATGTTGCTCTTCATTGAGCAACAAGATTTCTTTTTCATGCATGGTTATGGTTTTGGAAGCGGTCACTAATCCAAATTCTTTTTGAGAAATACAAGCACCGGAAAATGATCACTGTAACCATAATTGTACACATCGCCTGAAAAAGTTCTCTTTGGGTGATTTCTATAATGCCCCTGGTCTTCGATCATAAAAGCTTTTCGGTACACATGATTCTGATAGAATTTAAAACCCGAATTCTCTTTCTGAATGAAATCGCTGGAAAATAAAATCTGGTCAAATAAGTGCCAGCTGTTATTATGGGCCAATGTACCTTCACCTTGCATAAAGTTTTTATAGAAAGGATTAAAATACTGTTCCTTGGTACACTTGTCGATTTGATCACATGAATTAAGTGAGCTTTTTACACTTTCATTATTGGGGTTGTCATTGAGATCACCCATGATGATAATCCCGCAATCCGGATTTGCCATTCGGACTGAATCTGCCAGATGTCTGTTGACAAGAGCAGATTGGATTCTGAATTCTTTTGTTGCGCCTTCACCTCCTCTTCTGGACGGCCAATGGTTAAGCAATAAACAAACCTTTTGACCAGCCAACAATCCGGTGACCATGAGGATTCCTCTTGTTGGTTTTGACTCCCCCGATTTGTTAGTCAAATTAATTGTAACCATGCCGGAAGAAAATGGAATAAACACCTTCGGTTTGTAAATAAAGGCCAAATCAATACCCCTTGGGTCAAATGATTCATGGTGAATAATATCGTATTGCATTGGTTTAAGGAAGGGATGTTCAATCAAGTCTTTCAAAACTTGTCGATTTTCAATCTCACAAACTCCTAATATATCTGCACCTCTTGTCGAATAATGGAGTCCAAAATCTTTAATGACCGATGCCAATTTTTCAATTTTATCATTGTATTTGTCTTGTGTCCAAACTTTTGCCCCTCTGGGTGTAAATTCTTCATCCTGAGTTTCCGGGTCATCCAGTGTATCAAATAAATTTTCAAGATTGTAAAATCCAATACCAAGAATTTCAGCTTTGATCTTGTTCTGGGATTGTACGGCGGTTACGTTTACCAAAAAAAATAGACCGAAAATGAGATGGAAGCAATAACGAATACTTTGGAAGAAAACCATAAAATGTCCTACTTTTGAGGTACAAATTTAACTCATGACGGGCTTTCCGGGTTGTAAAACAGCCGTATTTTATTTACTTTCATCTTGTTGTCTATTTGCTCAGTCATTTTCAGTTTTGGTCTATGAATCCAATCAGGACATTCCGATCGAATTTGTAGAAGTTAGAATGGACGGGGTCTTGCTGGGTCTGACCAATGCGTTGGGGATCTTAAATATTCCCCTGGATAAGAAAGATAATGCATATTCAATTGATTTTTCTAAACTTGGATATTTTACCTTTAGCACGCAAATTACCAATATAAAGGAAGGTCAAACCATTGTGTTCAGGATGTCCAAAGAGGTTGGCGACTATGCTGAAATAGCTACTGTCACCCTTGATGAAGGAGAGGGCAGTGACAATAGAGACTCTGAAGTGTATAGTCTTTTGGCTGCATCCAGAGATCCATTGCTTCAGGCTGGTGCATTCCAATTTGGAATCTTCAGGTTTAGAAACCGCGGTATAGACAATCTGTATAATCAACTGGGATATGAGGGATTTTTACTCAATGACGCAGAAACTGGTTTTATCCCATTTCTTATTTTTTCTGGTCAAAATCAAATTACAAGATATTCTGAAAACAGCATGTCTTACCAAGTAGAAGCAGAAGATTTCGGCTCAGCTGGATTAAACCAATGGATTCAATTTGATCCAAGAACCTACCGACAAGGACTTCACTTAAATTATTCAGTTTCCAATAGATCTTTTACAACTCGACTAGGTCTTCAATATGTCAGACATTGGGGAAAGCAAGGAATCAGTCTGTTGGCTGGGGCAAACCGTCGATGGGCAGATGCTGGTATTTTTCAGGGCAGTTTTTACAATGCATTTGGCAGTTACCTTGGTGTGAGAAAAGAGCTTGGTAAAAGATCAGGACTTACTTTTTTGGGTATTTATTCTCCGGTAGAAAGAGGTAAGAATAGTCCCGGAGTAAGTGAAGTGTATGATTTGAGTGGGGATCCATTGTACAATTCTTATTGGGGAAATCAAGCTGGACAGATTAGGAATTCACGTGTGGCACGTTCTTCTTTCCCTACTTTTTTTCTCAATTTTAATTCTCAATTTTCCTCCAACCTTGCTTTCTATGGAGGTTTGATGGTTCTAAAGGGCAAAAGATCGGATTCAAGCATCGATTGGTACAATGTAGCTGATCCAAGACCGGATTATTATCAGAAGTTGCCAAGTTATGTTCCAGTGACTTTTGTCAAGGACTCCATTGAAAGTCTATGGGAAAACAATGAGTCAATTCGACAAGTAAACTGGGACCGGATCTATCAGGTTAATCGCTCAAATTACCGTACAATATATAATGTAAACGGCACCGATGATAGTTTGTCAGGAAATCGTTCATTGTATATTTTGTCTGAGAGATACAACAATCCCACGGACATTGAATCTTTCATCAGAGCACATCTTAAGTGGGGTCAATTCCAAATGAATGGAGGATACAGAATAGAATACACCACAAAAGAGAATTACTTGCAGGTGGGAGATTTGCTGGGAGGAGATTTTTTCTTGGATAAAGAGAATTTCATTTTAGATCAATCCAAAGCTGATCCGGATATCGCTCAACGGAATAAACTGGTCAGACAAGGAGATAAGTATGGATATCATTATTCATCCAACACTTGGAGGAACAGCCTTTTTGCAAATTTGAAATATCGATCTTCTAATTGGGACTTTCAATCCGGAATAAAATTGGCAATGAGATCGGATCAGCGAATATCTTATTTTGAGAATTCAATTTTTGACCATTCCATTGGTTCATCTGAACGCATTGTTGGTTTTCAATATCATCTAAAATCCGCCGCCACCTTTAAAGTAAACGGAAGAAACTACTTGCGCGCCAGTGTGGCAACTGAATCATTAGCTCCCAACTTCGAACAAATCTTTATCAATCCTGCTTGGCGCCCCGATGTCATTCCGAATTTGGAGAACACGATAGTTTATCATTCCGAAATCGGTTATTTTTACCGCAGCCCTAGCTTTAAGATTCAGATCGGCGCTTTCTTCTCACGCTTCGAGAACCAAATTAGAAACCGCGATTTTTTTCTGGATGAAGCATTGGTGACAGATAGTGACAACAATCTGGCCAGTGGTGGATTGATCAATGGTTTTTACACGGGACTTGATCAACAACATATCGGAATTGAATTTTTTGCACAGCAGAGTTTTCCAATGGGTTTTGATGTTTTATTGGGAGGTCAATTTGGTAGATATGTTTATTGCAGCAGACCTGAATTTCTAATTTTTGATCAGTTCGGTTATAGCTTTTCTTCAGAGAAAATTTACCTGCTCAATTTTTATGTGCCAAATACACCTCAGCATGTTTTAACCACCGGGCTAAAATACAATTTCAAAAGAAATGGATTTGCTCAAATAAACATTTCGTATGCAGACAGAAATTTTGTCGAAATAAATCCTTTGCGCAGGACAGTTGGTTTCGTTGAAAATGTGGAGAGAACGGACCCTTTGTTTCGGCAAATTATCGATCAGGAAAAACTACCCAGTTATTTGGTAGTTGATTGTAATATTTTTAAAAGTTTTAGGATTAGAGATCGTTTTTTTTCTGTAAGTCTGGCTTTAAACAACATCTTAAACAAAACCGGAATGCGATCTGGTGGATTTGAACAGAACAGATTGAATACAGAAGACAGAGACATTGGCCAATTTCCAAATAAGTATTTTAACTTACAGGGATTTAATTTTTTCATCAACCTTAACTTAAGCTTGAATTGATATGAATGCACCATCTATACCATCATCGGCAATGCAATTTTTGAGATTTGCAATTTTGATCATCCCAGTTCTTGCCATTGTATCGTGTCAGATTCAAGATTTTGACGAACCACCTGTTAAAACACATACCATACCCTTTGCAGCGAACAGCAGTATAGCGCATTTAAAATCATTGCACGTGCCGGGCCAATTTGTTGATATTGCAGAAGATCTTAAAATTATTGCGACGGTAATAGCAGATGATCTTTCTGGAAATTTTTATAAAACCCTGGTGGTTCAAGATAGCACTGCCGGAATAGAAATTAAAATCAACAGGACCGGTTTGCATGCCACTTTCCCAGTAGGTTCAAAAATTGGTATAAAATGCAAAGGTTTGACCATTTCGGATTACGCAGGACTCATCCAGTTGGGGCAAGGAAATTATCTGGATGGCAATAACAAGAGACTGGGAAGCATTGAGGATGTTTTATCTGACAGTGTACTTTTTTCTGGACCGCGAGGCAATTTTATAATTCCTGCGGTGAAAACCATACAGTCAATAAGCACTTTTGACATGAGCACCTTGATTCAATTGAACGATATGGAATTTTCCAGAATCTCTTTAGGTGCTACTTACGCAAATGCCACCAATCAAACCACTGTTAATCATATATTGGAAGATTGTAGCGGCAACAATTTGATTCTTAGAACCAGTGGATTTGCCAACTTTGCCAATGTCTTGATACCTGAACTCAATGGTAGTATCACAGGAGTATTGGGTAGATTTAATCAGGACCTTCAGTTATTTATAAGAGATACAGGAGACGTTCAGTTTAACCAAACACCCTGTGGTGGGGGCTCAGGCAATTTGGAATTAAAATCAATTCGCGACATCAGATCACTTTATTCAGGTTCAAACTTAAATATCAATGGAAATTTTAAGATCAAAGGAATTGTGATTTCGGATAGACTTAACAATAACCTGAATGCGAGAAATTTATTTATTCGAGACCAATCAGCAGGGATAATGATCCGATGGAATACAAATCATTCCTTTGATCTGGGAGATGAATTGGAGATCAATTTGCGCGGGCTAGAATTATCTGATTTTAATGGATTGTTGCAAGTTAATAATGTGCCAACCAGCAACGCGAGTTTATTATCAACTGGGCAATCCGTGGTGCCAATAGTTATCAATATATCCAATCTTATTTCGAATTTTGAAATGATGGAAGGTCAATTGGTGCAGATTCGTGCCGCAAAACTTTCAAAATCTTCGGGTACTACTTATGAAAGCAATGTAATCATTAGTGATGCAACTGGCAATCTAAATTTATTTACTTCAAGTGCAGCCACTTTTGCCAGCAGCAATTTTCCGATAGATTCTGTAAACATTACTGCCATCGCATCACAATTTAACAGCCAGCAATTGTTGTTGAGAAATTTGTCAGATGTTGAAATCAGACAGGGTGGGGGAGGTATGGGTCCGGAATTGCGAAGCATTCGGGAAATTAGGAATTTGTTTCAAGGAACAAGGACAGATATCAACGATGATTGGTTTGTAAGAGGCGTAGTTACTTCAGAAAAAAATGCCCTCAACATTGTAGGACAAAATCTTTACTTGCAAGACAGTTCGGCTGCAATTCTCATTAGATTTTCTCAATCCCATAATTTTGATTTGGGAGATGAAATAGAGGTACAGATAAAAGCTGTGGAGCTGTCGGAGTTTAACAATTTACTTCAATTAAACAATGTTCCACTCGGCAATTCAAAGCCCATATCGAAAAATAAACCAATAGTTGCCCGACAAACAACCATTAAAGATATTCTGGAAAACGGTGAAAATTGGGAAGGCGAGTTGGTCAAAATTGTTAATGTCAATATTTCCAAATCTTCAGGTACAACTTATGGTGGCACCATTGTTCTGAATGATATGACAGGATCTATTGATTGCTTCACTAGAACTCAAGCTAATTTCGCCAATCAGAATTTTCCATCATCTGCTAGCGCCATTATTGGCCATGTTGCTCAGTTTGGAAATTCCCGTCAACTTTTGTTGAGAACCTCTGCTGATGTAATCCCTTAATCCAATCTTTTTTTGAGAGGAACCTTTTTATTGCCAGGATTAAAATTGAATTACGATGACAAGGTCATGAGACCAGGTACCGATTCCCTTTTGCTGGGAGCTTGGGCTTCTAAATTGAAATTCCAACATGCTTTGGATTTGGGTTGTGGTATGGGTATAATAGGCTTTATGTTGGCAGCTATAAATCCAATGTCATCCGTTTTAGGGGTCGATTTTGATGTGGATGCATTTAAGATGTGCTTGCAAAATAAGCAATCAAATCCTGAGCTTAAGAATATTCATTTTGAGTTGGATGATTTCCTGGATGACTCTTTCAAGGACAATGGCCCATTTGATTTATTGGTAATGAATCCACCCTATTTTTTGATGGGCCTTGAATCGCCAAATTTGGCAAGGAAATTTCAAAGGCACTGGAACCTAAATCATTTGAGGAAACTATCAAGCCTGTGCAGTAGAATTCTTAGCCCGGAAGGTCAACTTAGATTGGTGCTGCCAGTTAATCTGGAGTCAATCTGGTGTTTTGAGTTGATGAAAAATGGATTTTGTCAAAATGAATCAATAATTGTGAGACATTTGCCAAGCAGTGAATCAAGCCTTTGTTTACTCCAGTTTTCTTTAACAGTTTCCGAATACAAAAGGAGCGAACTTGTATTAAAAAATTCAGTAAATTCTTTCACAGAAGCCTACCGCAATTTTCTGGACTCCTGGTATCTTGACACCTACAATCCATAACTCCAATTATCTATAAAAGCATTGACACAGGATTTTCTAAAATAAATTTCAGGCTTTGCAAAAACTTTGCACCTGTGGCGCCGTCCACAGCCCTATGATCGCAGGATAGACATACTTTTAAGCGATTTGCAATTACAAGTTCATCGTTTTTTACCGCAGGCTTTTTTTGAATGGCTCCTACGGCAAGAATGCAGGCATCCGGTGGATTAATGATGGCTGTGAAGTTTTCAATGTCAAACATTCCCAGATTTGAAATGGAAAAGGTATTGCCTTGCATTTCATCCAAAGAAAGTTTTTTGATTTTAGCCCGCGCTGCTTTATCAGCAATAGTTTCATTAATTTGAGACAAAGTCAATTGGTCCGTGTTGCGGATGACCGGTACCACCAAGCCGTCTTCAATCGCCACGGCCACACCTATATGAATGTCATTATGGTAAATCATTTGATCTCCCTTCCAGGAAACATTAACAGCTGGATTTTGTCTTAAAGCAGCAGCACATGCTTTTACTATAAAATCATTGAATGATATTTTCTGCTTTGCGATGGTATTAATTTGGTTTCTGGCCATAACACATTGATCCATGTCAATTTCCATATTCAGATAGAAATGAGGGGCAGAAAACTTACTTTCAGACAATCTTTGGGCAATGGTTTTTCTCATTTGACTAACTGGTACAAACTGATCACCCATATGGACTTGGAGGCCTGACTTTTGTTTAAAATCAGGGGGTTTAGAGAGGCTTAGTTCTATATCCTTTTTTACAATTCTGCCTTGCTCACCAGTCCCTTTAATTTTTCCAATATCCACTCCAGCATCTTTGGCCATTGATTTGGCCAATGGAGAAGCTTTTATTCTATTCTCTTGTTCTTCAGTAGCTTGGGTAGAATGCACTTCAGTATTGGTTACAGGTGCAGAAACCGAAGGGTTTGTATTTAAGGGCGTACTGTCTTTTAGTGATTTTTTTTGCAAAAGAGGACCGAAATCTTCACCTTTCTGCCCAACAATTGCAATAATGCCGTCAACTTCAACCTGACCCTCTAAAACCTCAATATGTAGAAGCTCACCTTCCTGGAATGCTTCAAGATCCATTGTAGCCTTATCGGTCTCTACTTCTGCCATGACGTCACCCGGCTGAACTTTGTCTCCTACCTTCTTGTGCCAAACCTTAATCACGCCTATCTGCATCGTGTCACTTAATCTGGGCATTCTGATTACTTCAGCCATATATCTTAATTTTGTGTAAGAATTTTGTGATTTCTTGAAAATCCCGTAAAAATAGTGGAATTTATATTAACAATCACTGCAGTTTTGGAATTTGATGAATTGTATTAAATCAAATCCTTATAAATTATACTTTAATGTAATTTTACACCTGTGAAATATACTTCCGAATTGATTAGAGAGGCTGTAGAAGTGCTCAGTACACTCCCCGGTGTAGGTAAAAAATCCGCCATGCGAATGGTCCTGTTTTTGGCAAAACAAGATAAAAGCAGAAGCAAAAGGTTTACACAGACGATTGCAAAAATGTTGGAAGAACTGAAAGAATGTAGTCAATGTTATGCATATTCTGACGATGAGATTTGTGCCATCTGTTCAAATTTGACAAGAGATCAATCGACCATTTGTGTGGTAGAGTCTATAAGAGATTTAATTGCCATTGAGGAGACTCAGCATTTCAAGGGATTGTACCATGTATTAGGAGGATTGATTAGTCCAATGGATGGATTGGGACCGGATCACCTTAATATCGAAAGTCTATTGAGAAGAATAAGGAACAATCAGCCAAAGGAAATTATAATGGCTTTGCGACCTACCATTGAGGGGGATACCACTGTTTACTATATAAACAAACAACCTGAATTGGAGGGGATTTTAATTAGCCAAATTGCTCGCGGCATCTCGTTTGGATCAGAATTGGAGTTTGCAGATGAATTTACTTTAAGCAGGTCCCTGGCAACACGAACCCCTTATACATTAAAGGATAAATTACAGACTTGAAATTAAGCATAATTATCGTCAGTTATAATGTAAGGTTTTTTTTAGAAGAAGCTATTGCATCTGCTTTTAGAGCTGCCGAGGGAATTGAATCCGAAATTATTGTCGTCGACAATGCTTCTGCGGATGATTCTTGTGAGATGATAAGGACACTTTTTCCAAAAGTAAAACTAATTGAATCTGATTTGAATTTGGGATTTGGCAAAGCCAATAATTTGGGTTTAAAAATAGCGACAGGAGAATATATACTTTTTTTAAACCCAGACACCATCGTGGCAGGAGATGCTTTGCAGATTTGCTTATCTTATTTAGAAGAACATCCTGAGTATGGAGCCTGTGGTGTACGGATGTTGGATGGTTCAGGCAAAATTTTACCGGAATCCAAAAGAGGATTTCCCACTCCGTGGGTTTCGTTTTGTAAAATGCTCGGTTTACATAAATTATTTCCTCATTCCAAACTCTTTAATGGTTACTATTTGGGTCATCTGTCTTATGAGGAAAATCAGGATATTGAAGTATTGAGTGGCGCATTTATTTTTGTAAGAAAAAAAGTCCTTGATCAAATCGGAGGATTTGATGAAAAGTATTTTATGTATGGTGAAGATATTGACCTTTCGACCAGAATACTTCGATCTGGATGCAAGATTGCTTATCTGTCTAACGCAAGAATTGTCCATTATAAAGGAGAAAGCACTAAAAAATCAAGCCTGAGTTATTTTAAAAGTTTTTATGAAGCAATGCTTATCTTTTCGGAAAAGTATATGTCTCAAAATAATAAGAGGTGGTTTGTATATTTATTAAAGCTTGCAATTGTACTAAAGGGTATTTTATCTTGGATCAAATCGATTTTGATCAGTTGGCTCATCTTTCTTTTGGACGCAGCGGCATTATTATTGGGTATTTATTTGATCAAAATATTTTGGTCAAAATTTTATTTTCAATCCGATTTCTATTTTGAGGTGGACCGGTTTTGGATAAATGCAGCTTTGTTTACAACAGGATGGTTAATGGCATTTTATTTTAACGGTCTCTATGATGATAGACCAAGCCGCAAATCTCTGATAGTTTCTGCAATTGGTGGATTTATTTTAAACCTCCTTGTATATGCACTTCTACCAGAATCTATGCGCTCTTCTCGTATGATACTACTATTGTCATTTGCATGGGTCTTATTTTATCTTTTGAGCAGCCGATGGTTACTTTATTTAGGATCTCAGAGAAAGAATGGACCAATGGAGATAATTTTAGTGGGCTCAGAAAAGGAGTGTGATACAGCTGAGCAACTCCTCAAGTTTACCTACACAGATTATAGAGTTTTGAAAAGATTATCACCTGAAGCAGCAAGCCTTCTGTCATCAGGTTGGAAAACGCTCATTAGAACTTTAAAGCCCGCTCAGATTATTATTGGTTCTGCCAATCAAAATTTGGAAACAATGATGCAAATCATGGGTGCTCTGCCTGAAAAAACTGAAATCAGATTGTTGACTAACAGTAAAAATGCAATTATTGGAAGCAGTTCCAAAGAATCCCCGGGGGAGTTGCATGCATTGGACTTTAGATATCACATTGAACTAACATCCTATAAACGACAAAAAAGGTGGTTTGATCTTTTTTTCTCTTTTTGGATTGTTGCATTTTTACCAGTTTTTATTTTTTTACAAAAGGAAAAAATGCAGTTTTTATCAAATATTTATCTTGTGATCAGCGGTAAAAAATCCTGGGTAGGTCTTCCACACGATTTTACCCACAAGATGTCAATATCTAATTTGAAAATTGGCGTATTGACAGCCTTGCCTTTCGGCCAAAATGTGGAGAATCACCTTTTTTCGGAGCAGTATTTGATCCATTACGCCCTTTATTATTCGGTGTGGATGGATTTAGACATCTGCATCAGAAATATTCAATCATTAGACAAGCACTGATATGCATCCATCTATATTAAAACAGTTTTTAAAGGAGATTGAAACAGATCTGATCGCCATTCGAAGAAATTTTCACGCTCATCCTGAACTCTCTTTTGCAGAGAGAAATACTTCTCTTCTCATTCAGACATGCCTAAATCGCTGGAACCAGTCCTTTACAAATGGTTGGGCTGGGCATGGGATTGTTGGATTAATTGAAGGGGAAGCTGGGCCAAGCGATAAAGTAGTTTGTATCAGAGCAGACATGGATGCCCTGCCAATACAGGAGAAAAATGATTTGGATTACAAATCCACCTTTCCGGGAATTATGCACGCATGTGGTCATGATATGCATATGAGCTGTCTGCTTGGGGCCATATATGCCCTTCAAAAATCCAAATCAAATTGGGCTGGGACGGTAAAATTTATTTTTCAACCCGGTGAAGAACAATTGCCTGGTGGTGCTTCAATAATGATTTCCGAGGGTGTGCTAAAAGATCCTGCTGTACATGCTGTGATAGGATTGCATGTACAACCCAATTTAGAAGTGGGTAAAATAGGTATTTGTCCGGGTCCAAGTATGGCCTCTTCAGAAGAGATTTTCATTGAATTGACTTCTCAGGGAGGACATGCAGCCATGCCTCACCTTGTGGGGGACCCTGTTTTTGCCTCTGCAAAGCTGATATCTGGGGTTCAAGAGCTCTTAAGTAGGACAAAACCACCTCTTGTGCCCGCAGTTGTAGGGTTTGGGAAAGTAACTACTGAGGGAGGGGCAACCAATGTGATACCCCAAAGGGTATTGCTGGAAGGAACTTTCAGGACGCTTGATGCTGCCTATAGGGAATTATTCTGTGCCATGCTTCCAGGGTTTATTGATTCGATGACTTCCTCATTTCAAGTGGGGTCTAAAACAAAATTGGTCAAAGGTTATCCTGTATTGGTCAACGATCCACATTTGGCAAAAATTTGGAAAGAATCCGCTATACAATATACAGATAATGAGTCTGTTGTGGAAATTTCACCAAGACTTACAGCTGAAGATTTTGCCAGATATTCGGAGATTGTTCCGGGCTGTTTTTTCCGATTGGGCACGGGTCCTTCTGCCAATGTGCACAGTCCTGAGTTCGTCGCAGATGATCGTGCAATTGTCATTGGGGCGGGTGTCATGGGCCATGCGGCGATCCAATTTTTACAAAACGTATAAAATATTTTCATAATTTGTAAGAATATATTATTCAAATTATTATCTTTGCCTCTGTTTTAAAATCAAGAATAAGAATTTAAACTAATGGCAAGAATTCTAATTGTGGATGATGAACAAAGTATCCGCAGGGTCTTAAAGGATATTTTGGAACTGGAAAAGTATCAGGTAGAAGAAGCTGTAGATGGCCTTGACTGTCTGGTTAAACTAAAGCAACATGAATACGATGCAATTATTTTGGACATTAAGATGCCCAAAATGGATGGTATGGAAGCTTTGGAGAAAATACAGACCCTGGCCCCGGATACGCCTATTGTGATGATCAGCGGTCACGCCACCATTGATACGGCAGTTGAGGCTGTCAAGAAGGGTGCTTATGATTTTATATCAAAACCCCCTGATTTAAATAGACTTTTAATTACCCTCCGCAATGCGATTGACAAATCCTCATTAATTAGTGAGAAAAAATTTTTACAAAAGAAAGTATCCAAGTATAAAACTCAGGAGATCGTCGGAGAATCTAAATCCATCCAGAAAGTGCGTGAAACGATAGATTTAGTGGCTCCTACGGACGCACGTATTTTAATCACTGGACAAAATGGAACTGGCAAAGAATTGGTGGCGCGATGGATTCATGAAAAAAGTCATCGGGCAAAAGGAAATATTGTTGAAGTAAATTGCGCAGCAATCCCTTCAGAATTGATTGAAAGTGAGTTGTTTGGCCATGAAAAAGGCTCTTTTACCTCTGCCATCAAACAGCGCTTGGGGAAGTTTGAACTCGCCAATGGCGGGACCTTGTTTCTGGATGAAATTGGAGATATGAGCTTGTCGGCCCAAGCTAAGGTGTTGCGTGCCTTGCAAGAAAATAGAATCACCCGGGTAGGAGGGGACAAGGAAATTCCGGTGGATGTCAGGGTTGTTGCTGCCACCAACAAAGATTTACGCGAAGAGATCTCAAAGGGAAAATTTAGAGAAGACTTATACCATCGGTTGGCAGTAATTATTATTGAGGTGCCTTCACTCAACGATCGGGTGGAAGACATTCCTGTTTTAGCCGAGCATTTTATGGAACACATTTGTCATGAATATGGATTGGCCCTTAAGAAAATAGATGAGTCTGCTTTGGAAGAACTAATGAAATACAATTGGACCGGAAATATTCGCGAATTACGCAATGTAATCGAACGATTGATTATTTTAAGCAAACAAAAAATCACAAGAAAGGAAGTTTTGGATTTTGTAATACCTGCCAGTCAAAGAAATCTCAAATTTAAAGAATTATTTGAGCAGTTTGATACTGTTCAGGAGTTGAATGAATTCATTAAAAAAGAATTCGTGGCTTATAAAGCGGAGTTGTAATTAACCCTCCGGGTGGAATGGAATAATATGGATGAGTGATCAGATCACATGTTGAAATGTCTACGCACCAATTTAGTTTCCTTCCATTTTCAAGAAACTGATTTTTCCCGTTTCTTATAATATTTGGGATGAACCAACAGCATGCCAAATGATTCACAGGATTCTTTGGTGGTCTTGGCATGATGTGCGCCGTGTGCCCTTAAAATGGCTTTTGAGTAAGGGTTATCCAATTGTTTGAACCATTGAAATCGCCTGTGAATGTATACATCATGAACAAGAAAATAGCATACTCCGTAGATTGAAATTCCAATACCAATGAAAAGTAACCAGGTATATTCAGCAACCAGTGAGCCAATCAGATAGCAAAAAAAGCTGGGAATGGCAAAGACCAAAAAGAATCGATCATTTCTCTCCCAAAATCCGGTTTTTGAGTGATGTGGCTTGTGGTGGTCTTCGTGCCAGGACCACAAAAAACCATGCATGATGTACTTATGAGTAAACCAAGCCATAAATTCCATTCCAAAAAATGCACCAACCACACAAATTAAATACAAAACCCAAACAGCCATCTGGTGTAAATTTTTTATTTAAAACAACAATTGTGCAGAGTTGGTTTAGGAGAATGCCTCAATCCTGACCCTCGTTTTTCATGATAGGCAGGCTCACAAAGAATTCAGTACCAACAGTCTCTTGAGTCTCAAAATAAATCGCTCCGTTGACAGACTCTACGATCTGTCGACACATGGCCAAGCCTAAACCGGTTCCGGAGCTTTTGGTGGTAAAATTTGGCAGGAAAACTTTGTCTTTCATGTCAATGGGAATGCCTATACCATTGTCTTTTATTTTAATAAGAGCAGATGGTGGGTCGCACAGCAAGACAATCTCAATTTTTCCCCGCCGATGTTCAGGTATTGATTGAATGGCGTTGTTAATCAAATTATTGAGTACTCTCATTAGTTGATTTTTGTCGCAAAATACATAACACTCATCAATTGGCACCGTTAGGAAAATATCAAGATCATCTCTTTTTCTATACAAATCATGGACATGAGAAATGAGTTCATTTAATAAAATTTTCTCGTGGACACCTTGAGGCATTTTGGCAAAATTTGAAAATTCAGTGGCTATTTGAGTGAGTCCATCGATTTGTTCCAAAATGGAGTGACTGACTTTTTGAGCCATTTCTCCAATGTCACGGTCTCCCGATTTAATTCTTTGTAATAAATATTGAATATTTAATTTCATCGGGGTCAAAGGATTTTTTATTTCATGGGCCACTTGTTTGGCCATTTCTCGCCAGGCGTTATCCCTTTCAGATTTTGCCAATAACTCTGCAGATTCGTCAATCTGGCTTACCATGCGATTGTAATCCTGTATCAGATCCCCAATTTCATCCTGACTTTCCCATTCCAATGTGTCATTCCTTTTTCCGAGACGCATTGATTTTATTTTTTCACTCAACACTTCGAGTGGAGATGTTATCGAGTTTGCCAACAATGTGGCTAAAGATGCAGCGATCAGAAATAGAAAAACATAAATGTTTAATAAGGTATTGATTAAATTGGTTAAACGGTTTTCGGTAGAACTTTCAGAACCATGAAAGCTTGACATCTCGATCGTCCCCAACCTGATACTGTTAAAAAAAATATTCTTGTAAGCGTACAGTTTTTCTTCATGGTCTGGTAGGGAGATCCTTTTGATAATGATATCAGATATGCTAAATGGGTAGAAAAAATAAAATTCCGGATTACAAAGTTTTATCTTTGAATCGCTAGCTGCAGGATTGGCAAATACCGGGACCTGATATCCCTGATTGTCATAGAATTCCAGACTATAATCAAAAAGTGAAGAAGTGGTTTTGATTTGTTCCCTCAAAAGAAACTTTGCGTCTTCCTGCTCCTTGACATTTTGAATGCTTTGTTCAAGAAATGTGCTTAAATACCTCAGTTTGTTAAATAATGATTCCTCGCTAATCTGTTGCTCTGATCTTCTGGTAAAGAAAACAGTAACCATCGCAATAATAATAAAACTGAATACGATTCCAAGGATTATGTAAAATTGAATTTTGGTCCGCAAGGAGGGTTTGGATTCTACCTGGATATTTAAACCTTCCGGTAGAATCGGATACCGTTGGTGCAACAGGCTTATTAAGTAGGATAATATGATAAGAATGGTAAATAGATAGGAAAAAAGAGAAATACTCTTTACCAGCGTGGGTAATTCATGTCTTAATACAACGATATGTTCTTTGCTGAATCTATGTATCCACAGCTCTGATTGTTGAACACGGACAATGCGTGAATTTTCTTTTTTTAAATTCCTAATACAAAATTGGTAATCCGGTGAATCAAACCCAGAACTGTATTTAAGGGATTTATTCTCAAATAGAAACAAGTCAAAACCCATGTCAAGGGAAAGACTGATCAGTTGATTGAGATCAATTTCTGAAGTAGCGAGACTATCGTTGCGCTGAACGATTTGCTGAATACTTTGGTTTGCAATTTGTTCCTTTTCTTTTCGCTTCCGGATATTCTGATAGTGGAATACAAGTCCGGATGTAATGACAGAGATGATGAGTAACCAACTGATCAACCACATTGAACTTGCCTGCTTGTATTCTACGAAATAGTCAAAAAGCCAAACAATTATCGAAGCACCAAGAATGAATGTGACTGGATGAATTTCTGTTTTGAGATATAAAATAAAAGGCAGAAAAAAAACGACAGAACACAAATACATCAAAAATCTGGTTCTAAGCTTCAGTCGAAAGCTAAACGTACTTTGGAATAATTTATGTGAGATTAAAAAGACAGAAATAATGATCAATAGCAAGCTCAGTAAGATCAGGTAATTCTCAACCGGCATAAAGATCGTCTTTTGTAGTTCAAAAACAATCTGAGATTTTACAAAAATGGTTTTGAAAAAACTGACATAAAATAGAAGGGCAAGTAAAATGGTGACGTAGTTCAAAATGGGAATAAGCTGCCTGGTAAATGCTTTTTGAGTTAAATCAAATTCAGGCAAACTAAAATACCTGTGGTATAGATAGGATAAATGGAATATGATGAAAGAGAATACAATCAATTCAAATAAAGTATATTCGAAGAGTATGGACTGGATTCTGAATTTTGTAAAAATGCTATTGAAATATTCAGGATCCTGAACCAACCAGTGGGCCAAGCTGGAGGTTGTCACAATCCCCATAAAAATGGAAAGGAATCCCCAACTGATCCATTTTCTTTCAAAAAATAGTTTTGCAAATTTATGTACCGGATAATAGAATACAAGCAATAGTAGAATGTAAAATAAAATAATTGTTTCTGAAAATTCTTTGGAAAGCCCAATGCCAATATGATTGACAAATCCAATTTGTTTTTTTTGCAAGTTGAAAATGGGCAGTTGATTTTTGTTGGATCTTTCTAATGTAATGTAGGGAGAATCTTTTATTGACGTTAATGGATTTGGAAGTTTGGAGTAAAGTATAAAACATAATTCAAAATTCGGAAAAGAAATATTTTGTCTTACTCCATAGTAGTTTTCATTGTGAATGGTAAAAAGTCCATCCCCGGATTCTGTCAGACAAGGACACCATTGAGGATCAAAGTAGCTTTCAGTCCGATGCCAATAAAGTAAATTACCTCCTTTGCAAAACACCAGATGGCTATTCTCATATTGCTTCTTGTCTTTTAAAAGGAGTGAAATTCTCTCATAGATTTGATTGGATTGATCGGAACTCCATTGTACCGATTTTAGCAATTTTGTGAGATATCCGGATAACTCTTCTGTTTCATGGATTTTTGATTCAATTTGAGATTTGTATTGGTGTCCGAGATCGTGCTGGAGGAGCTGATAATTTCGTTCATACAGTTTGCCAATAGCCACCATCAATAAGCCAATGGCCCATAAATAGTACCAGTGACCAAATCGCTTGAATGCTAGTTTATCCAATATCACCGCATAAAGTTAAAACATTATACATTTACATTATTTATAATGTGAAAATCTTTTAGGAATTAGTTACATTTGCAACGGAGTCAGGGTCCATCGCTCCGTGAAGACGGGGAGGAAAGTCCGGACAACATGAGGGATCACACCACCTAACGGGTGGGTTCTGCAGATATGCAGAAACAGATAGTGTCACAGAAACTAAACCGCCACGCCATTGGCGTGGTAAGGGTGAAAATGTGCGGTAAGAGCGCACAGGTGTAGTTGGTAACAATGCATCTGATAAACCTTGTGAGTTGAAATGCCATGTATATCCGTTGGAAGCAATTGCTTCCCAGTTCCTCGACTGTGCTCTTGGGCATGCGGAAGGGTAGGCAGATAGATTTTGTCAGTAATGACAAAACCAGATAAATGATGGACACCCTTTAAGGGAACAGAATCCGGCTTATACTGACTCCTTTTTTTATAAATATTGACTTATTGTTCCGCACAATGCCTAAGTTCAGAACCATTGAAGCATCAAAGTCTCTTGAGCTTGCTTTCTTTGATTAAACATTTTTGATTTTTGCAGAATATACTCCATCGATAAAACTGAATCCTTTTGTCGCAATTATCAAATTTGAATTTTAAACCATTGTTGCTTTGATATTTTGAAAAACCCTTAATTTATGATTGCAAGTTCGATTAGAATTTGAAAGTTTTTTATTGCAATGTTGATCAGGAGAATTTCACTGATTGCTTGATTTTGATGCAATCCGCCAAAAAAAATTCATTGTATTGTTTTATAAAGTAAAGTATCGTCATCAACGAATAGTCGTTTTGATATCTTGACATTGTTAGCACATGTTTCATTTAACCATTTTGAACAGGTGGTTCAATAATCAACCAAATTGAAAAGAGAAATCTTCAATCCGCCATTTCGAATGGATAAAAATAAGAACGATTGACTTATTTAATTTTCTTCGCCTTGTTTAGCTCCTAGATCAAAAATGAAAGTAAATCGCAAGGTATTTGCCAATGGGCTTCTATTTATATTGGTTGGCACCAAATAAGAAATATTAATTGAGAAAACATTGTATTTTACTCCACAACCCAATGAGAAAAATTTTCGATTACCCTTTAAAGCATGTTCGTAGAAATACCCCATTCTCACAGCGAACTGTTTGTCATACCAGTATTCCAGAGCTGGATGGATGGTAACCTCTTGCATTTCTTCTGTAAATCCTCCTACTGCATCCGAAAATGAGCCAAACACACCACTAAACAAAGGTCTCTCTCTGATATCGGCGATTTTGTTATTGTTGGCATCAAAATCTGGATGACCTTGTGGAATTGTGGAAGGAACCATTAGTTTGTTAAAATCGAGAATTAGATTTAAGCTATTGTAATCATCAAAATTCATCTCGTAATTGGCACCAATGCCAAAATTGGTGGGGATAAAGTCTCTTGTTGTTGATTTGGTGTAAGTTACTTTAGCTCCCAGATTGGTTATCGCAGCACCTAAACTGAGGTAATTTCTCCTTCCAGATGAACCTGCAGGCCCCTTGTAAAAAACACCAATATCTGCTGCAAACGTCCTCGCAGGAAATATTTGCGTTCCTGAAACCGTCCTTCCTGTAGCGAGACTAGATAAAGCAAATTTACCGCTAAGACTTGCGGACAATCTGGGTGTCAGTTTTCTGGCATACGCGGCAGTGATTTCAATTTCGTTTGGACGACCTGTACCAAGATCATTGCCAAATTCATCCCGGAAATCGATCGAACCCAGGGAAAAATATCGGATGGCACCCCCCACCGCTTGATCATTCCCTGCTTTATAATAGCCGGAAAGGTAGAGCAAATAAATATCGTCAATGTTTAGATTGCGCAACCAGGGAGAAAGGGTCGCTGAAACTGCAAATTTGTTTTCTACAAAGGCAAGTTTGGCAGCGTTGAAATGCATTGAATTTGGGTCAGGGCTAGTAGCCAAACCTGCATCACCTATACCACCGGCTCTTGCATCAGGATTAATGTGCATAAATGGAAGTGCTGTAAGTATCGTATTGGTGACACATTCACCGGTAGCCTGATCGATGATACAATTTTTCCTGTCGTCCCATTGCTGTGCATGAAGCAAGCCATTGAAGAACACGCAGGTGGATATGATAAAGAATTTTCTCATTGGACTTCTAAAATTTTTGCAAAATTATGATTTTCTGGAATATTACAAATAATAAATACTTATGATCTATCTATTTAATAAAGTTTATTGGGGTTTTATCTCAGGATTACTAATTTTTGAAAATCACTGGATTTATTGAATTGGATCTCATTGTCGTTGGAACTCACCCTTATTTGGTACAAATAAACACCATTGGCCAAGGGGGTGCCCAAGTCGTCGGTGCCATCCCATTCCAATTCTTCATACCGGTAACCGGTCAATTGAATTTGTTTTTCAATGGTTTTGACCATTTTGCCTGTGATGGAATAAATAGGAACAGTAATCAACATACCAAGTCCGCTCACATTTGTTTCAAATTGGAAACGGGTCCATGCATTAAATGGGTTGGGGTAATTTAGAACTCGATCCAGAATAAAATCGGATTCATCCACCACATGGAATTCAATTTCAGCGGTTCCCATGTTATTGGTAATATCCCAAGCTACAAGACTGAGAGTGTGTTTACCTGCAGCCAAATTCTTGAGAGGGTAACTTACTTCACCCTCCTGAAAGTTATTAAGTTTGGTTTTATAGAAGCTATTTAGAATAATTGGGTTATCGGAATTGCGGTCCAAAATAGCTACTAAATCATGGCCAATGGAATTACCGGTTACATTGATCCCCATATCATCAAACAATTTGGCATAAATTTTTGGATTTTGGTCGGTAATACCTCCGCTGACAAATTGGTCGTCATTGATAAATAATTGAATCACGGGCGGCTCGTCCTCTGCAATTCCCCCAGTGGAAACTCCGCCAACAACAATTGAATTGTTAAATCCCGCGGCGTCCCTGTTTGTTTGGTCCGAAGCATACAAACTTATCTTTCCATTGCCATATGCATAATTGATGTCTTTCGGGACGACGAAAGAAAATTCCCATTCTCCATTCTTTACTTCTGTATTTCCCTTAAATAGGATATTTTTTTGAACCTTAAAATTTTGAATTCTGCTACCGGCATCATTCCCCCTTGTTTTTAGTTCAATTACTTTGTCAAAAACGGTGGCGACCAGCGTGCCATTGAAATCACTGATCAATTCTTTGTTTTCATCGAGAATACGTCCTTTGAAAGTTACGGTACTCAATGCACTGATTGTGTCAGTGGCTTCTTGTATAGGCTTTCCATTCATCGAGACGATTTCTATATCGTTTTTCGGATAGGCCAGGGTTTGTGATGGATCGCCAAAGAGCATAAATTTGCGGGCATTTGTTGTAAAAAAGCCTCCTGAATTCGCATTCTTTGATTTGGCGAGAACCTCACCAAGGGTTAAGTATTTTCCATTTTCTTTTTTCCTGATGAATTTAAAAACCGCATTGGTCAATTGATAATTGTCATTGGCGTAAACAGGTCTGACAGTAGAAAATAATCCGATTGTACCACCTTTGATCAAAGTGGTTTGCTGCCCGGCACTGGTTATTTTTGGATCGTCAAAAGTAGTGAAGGTACAGGTCGCAGTGATCATCAAAAACATTTTATCCTGATTGTCCCATGTGTTGATATCAGGAACCTGTAACACTCTTTCCTGAGCCAATCCGGTTGGCCCCCCGTGTCCCAAATAGGTCATAATCAGATTTCCGGAAAACACAGAAGCATTGATCGCTTTATTGACTTCAGGAAAACGATTTCCACCCGGTGTCGTTACCTGTTCGTAAGCATCCAGATAAATTTTTTCGTGGTTGTATAACAAATCCTGTTGGTGAAAATCATCACTTACCCGATTTACATCTACCATGTGAATATTACCATCTTCGTCATCTCCAATGAAAGACATTTTTAATCTCCAGTCCTCCATCATTTTTGGATCGGTATCGTATTTTATAATTTTATCGACTTGATTTTTGGCTTCTTCTGCAGACCTCGCTAATATACGCCCAACATAAAGATCCAAAAGACCTGACAGAGATTTTCCTTCATTTTCATCCATCAGGGCAAAATAGTCATCTGAAGGAAACCCATCGATGGGATCAAGGGATTGATTTGTCTGAAAAGTTGGGACAAAATTATTATCAGGATAGCGATTGTTATTAATGTAGCGGTAATCAAATGTGGCATTTCCCATCAGAATCACATATCTAAAATTGGGACCTCTTGTATAAAGCATTCTTAGAAAATCCCGAAGTGCGGTAGGATCTTTGGAGCCTGAACCAAATTCTTCATAGATCTGATCAATCGGAACCACTGCTCCTTTCAAATTGGAAAAATTGGATCTGTGATTAAATAATCGGATGGCATCAGATTCAAAGATTTCAGGGTACACAACCACAAAATCCAGTTTGTCCAAAGAGTGGATGTTTTGATTTTCAATGAGGCCAATATATTCAGGAGAATTTTGAATGGCATTTGTATTGATTAAAAAATAGGACTTGTATTGATCTTTGGATGCGTCAATGAATTGGATGGAAGAACCTTGCGATTCAAAATTAATTTGAACTGGTCTGAGTGGATCAGTCACATTCCAAATCATAGTATTGGAATTGGCCTGGTGTTGTATGTTATATTGACTGAAATTAAATTGAGCTGCATTTGGATCAAAAATAAAGAGCGGTTCATTCTGATAAGCCAGTCGTCGCCATGCAGTTAATTGAATATAATCCAACCAACCATTTGAACTGGAAGAGATCGAAGGGAAATTTATTTTTACCCGGGCCAAATCTTCTTTCAAATCAATTTCATCAGAGATAGAATTATAGGCAGCATAAGTGGATGTGCAGCTATAATTAATGGTTCCTAAAAATTTAGACACCGTTTGATTGTTGACATTAATGTGAAGTTGAGTGGACCTGTCAGATCTGGAGGCAAAACCGGCTTTTAGTTTTACTTTTTTGGTAAAATCCACTCCGGTAAAACTAAAAAAATTACCAAGATCCAGGCTCCTGCTGTTGCTCAGGTCTTCTCCAAACCACTGCTGCCCTGTACCATGGGTGCAATCTCCAAGGTCCAAAAGATTGTTGAGTTCCTTTTGATAGTGTAGGCAATGTAAGCCCAGTTGTGTTTGATATTCAGGCTGAAAATTGTTTTCAATCTTTTCAATTCTGAGACCGGGTGTATTGTCAATTTTTATATAATAATAACTCTTAAAACTATAAGGATTTTTTGTCATTTCAAAATCCGAACTCAAATCAGAATACTTCAGAAGATCAGGGCCGGTGGCGTAAAATAAAATAAAATCTTGATCATTAAATACTCCATCTTCTGCACCGGAAACAAAAATGTGATTTTCAGCCAAATCATCTTCTCTCGGCACATCATTCCCTTCCGGTAGTTTAGTTCCTCCATTTCCAAACAAATGAATATGGTTTGGATTGATCCCTGTGAGGTTGATTTTTAAATTTTTTTCGAGGTATGATTTGTCCATTTTATAAAACCCCGCTTTGTCAACGGCAATTTTATAGATATTGCCACTTTCCAACACGGAATGCCGGGTATATTCCGGGCTGTTCCTCGTTTGCGTCAGAGGATTGTTTTCGAAGAGAATTTCTATTTTGAATTCAAGCAATCTTTCAAATTTGCCATCGGCAAGTTTTCGAACTGGATGAATGGCGATCACCGATTTATACTGATTTCGTTCTTTCAAAACTTCGCCAGAATGTAAATATTCTGTTTGGATGGACAAATTTGTTGCTTCCAATGAAGCTTGGGAAACTTCAAATGACTCAACCGATATTGGATACAATCTAGTGGTTACTTTGCCAGAACGCTCAACAGGGATTTCTATACGATAAATTGGAATTCTTGGATCAGATTGAGCCCTGTGCGCGCCTTGAAATATACCAAGTGGATTGAAAATTTCTTGATTCACAGAACTACCCAGAGGTAGCCAATTTAGTTTTGGTTGGTAGCTATATATTTGTTGGGATGATAAAATATAAGGACTAAAAAGTAATATAACTTTTAATAAAAGATTCATGACAGGGCTGATTGATTTACGTAAAAACTAGTCCAATATCCAAACAATTTGTGAAATAAACGATTGTTTAACCAAGTTATTTTAATTATGGTTGTAAAGAAATGGATTTTAACAGCTGGAATGGTATTAATCCTGATCGGGTTGGCCATGCAGACCAGCAGTTCTCAGGATCCAGTTTTCAGTCAGTTTTATGCGGCACCCTTACAATTAAATCCTTCATTTGCAGGACTTTCGGAGTCTCCGCGCTTTGCGGCTGTTTATAGGAATCAATGGCCTTTGATAGAAGAGCCTTTTAGAACCTATTCCACCCTGCACTTAAGCTATGATCAGTATTTTGATAAAATCAAAAGTGGCTTTGGTTTTGAATTATTGGCAGATAATGCAGGTGCGGGTTTTATTCAGAGCTATAAAGCGGCCGGATATTATTCTTATCGTGTCGAGCTCAATCGGGATGGCCACTATATAAAAGGGGGGGTAGAAGCTGGTTTGGTAGGATTGAATTATGGATGGGATAAGTTCGTTTTTGGCGATCAAATTGATCCCAAAACGGGTTATGTTACCCCAGGTGGTCTTCCAATTGCATCCAGCGAAGTACGTCCAGCCGATGACAGAATTGCATATTTAGATGTTGGTGCTGGCTTGCTTTACCACTCACCCAATTGGTTTATTGGTTTGTCTTCCAAGCACTTGAACGGACCTTCGATTGGAATATTGAATGTTAATAACAGTGGGTTTTCAGGTTTACCTGTTCGTTGGTCTCTGCACACTGGTGCTCAGATTCCTTTATCTAAACAGAAGAATATCAATGTATTATCATTACAGCCAGCTTTGGCAATATTTAATCAGGCCGGTTTTTTACAATTGAATGCAGGAACCCAACTCCAGTTCAATACTGTTTTTGTTGGTATGTGGTATAGGCATGCGACACAAAATCCAGATGCTCTAATTGGGGTTTTAGGATTAAAAAAAGGCAATCTAAAGCTGGCATATAGCTTCGATTTCACAGTATCTTCCCTGACTTTGGCCCAGGGAGGGAGCCATGAATTTAGTTTGTTGTTCAATAAGGCAAAACCCCCGAAAAAGTCCTATGTAAACTGTTTTGAGGCATTTAATTAATTTTTTTTCATTTTTTTTTGGGCCAAACAATAAATAAAGCAGTAATTTTGTTCTCCAATTGTAAAAGTCAGTAGTAGAATGAAAGTCAAAGTATTTTCAATGGTGTTGCTTTTTGCGACAATTTTATTGATCGCTTCTTGTAGCAAGAAGGATAACAAGTCTTCCGCAACTGGGTGGAAGTACAATGACCCAGAATATGGTGGGTTCGAAAAAGTAGATTATGAAGGACAGGTGACAGGCCCTAATTTGGTGCTGATCGAAGGTGGTACTTTTACCATGGGTCTCACTGAAGAAGATGTAACTTATGAGTGGAACAATATTCCAAGAAGGGTTACAGTATCATCTTTTTATATGGATGAAACAGAAGTTACCAATATCAACTACAGGGAATACTGCTTCTGGTTAGGTCGGGTTTTTAAATCATATCCGGACGTTATGCGAGCTGCCTTGCCAGATACTTTGGTTTGGAGAGAGGAGCTAGCCTTGAATGAGCCTTTTATAGAAACCTATTTTAGGTTTCCTTCGTATGACGATTATCCGGTAGTTGGAGTGAGCTGGTTACAGGCTACCGAATACTGCAAATGGAGAACGGATCGGGTCAACGAAATGATTTTGATTGAAAGAGGTATATTAAACCCCAATCCTGATCAGGTCGATTCAGAGAATTTTAATACCAAGTCTTATTTAAATGGCCAATATCAGGGCAATGTCAGAAAAAATCTGGAAGACATTTCCACAGGTGGAGAGCGTTCCGTCCGTTTTGAAGATGGTATTCTACTTCCGGAATACCGTTTACCTACAGAGGCTGAATGGGAATATGCTGCTTTGGCGCTGGTTGGTAAACAATCCATAAATAAAGATGAATTGTACACTGACAAGAGATTTTATCCATGGGATGGTAACACAGCAAGATACAAAAGAAGAGACAAACACATGGGTGAGATCCTTGCCAACTTTAAAAAGTCTGGAGGTGATTATATGGGTATGGCAGGTAAGTTGAATGACAGGGCTCACATCACTGCACCGGTAAGAACTTATTGGCCCAATGACTTTGGTCTGTATAACATGGGTGGCAATGTTTCTGAATGGGTAGAAGATGTTTTTAGACCTTTGACATCTACCACTTTACGGGATGTTGAAAACCATGATTTAAACCCATTCAGAGGAAATGAATTCAAGGAATTGATATTGGATGAATCAGGAGCACCTGTTGAAAAAGATACTTTGGGAAGATTGCAATATCAGGCTGTGAAGGATTCTGCGGTAAGCGATCGTGAAAACTACAACAGAGGTGATGTAAAAGATTGGAGAGACGATGATTCTGATCGCATTGAATATTTGTATGGTCAGTCATCTTTGATCAATAAAAAATCAAGGGTGGTGAAAGGTGGTTCCTGGGCCGACAGATTGTTCTGGTTGTCTCCCGGGGCAAGGAGATACAAGGATGAAGACAAATCAGACAGGACGATAGGATTTCGTTGTGCAATGACCCGCACCGGAGGACCAACCGGTAATGAAGATGCCGGTGGAATCGAATTTAACCGCAAACAACCCAAGATAAAAAGAAGTTACAAATAATTGAATCAATTGATTGTTCTTTAAGAGTTAGATCCCCGGGCTTTATTGTTCGGGGATTTTTTTTTATATTTCTATTGTTATGACAGAGGACCAGATTTATGCTTTACTTGAGCACAAACTCGATAAAATTGTTACGGACTCAAGACAGATTAAAGAAGGAGATATTTTTTTCGCGCTCAAAGGACCTAATTTTAATGGCAACCAATTTGCCATCCAAGCGATTGAAAAAGGTGCCCAATTCGCAGTAGTGGATGAACTGCCAATGGATGCTTCCGATCAAATTATAACTGTTCAGAACGCATTAATTTGCCTGCAAAATTTATCCAAACTGCATCGAAAAAAAATGAATCCTTTTGTCATTGGTATTACCGGGTCTAATGGCAAAACTACGACCAAAGAACTTTTGTATTCCATTTTATCAAGGTATGATGAAACCATTGCGACGATCGGAAATTTGAATAACCAAATAGGTGTTCCGTTGACCTTGTTAAAATTAAAACCTCATCACAAGTATATAATCCTTGAGATGGGTGCAAATAAGCCCGGTGATATAGCTGAGCTTAGTTCTATCGCTGACCCAGACCTTGGACTAATTACAAGCTTAGGTAAAGCACATTTAGAAGGATTTGGAAGTTTTGAAAATTTGGTGGCGACCAAATTTGAGTTATTTGATTATGTAGATCGCAAAAATGGCTATTTGTTCTACAACATGAATGATATTCACATAAAAGGACAATATCAGGCAAAAGGCAATCACATTACCTTTTCAGACACAGGATTTGATTCCCACTTTGAATACACCCTATTAAAATCACATCCTACTTTGCGATTTAGCCAAACAAAACCAATGATCAATGAAAACTTTGAATCAAGTTTGTTTGGACATCACAATTATCAAAATGCAATTGCTGCGATAAGTATTTCTGAGCATTTGGGAGTGCCAGTTTCAATGATTGTGGCCGGTATCAGCGATTATATTCCTAGTAATATGAGATCTCAGATTCTACAATGGAGGGGAAATCTGGTTATTTTAGATGCTTATAATGCCAATCCGGCATCTATGAAACATGCATTGGAAAGTTTGTGCATGTTCGATCAAAATCCAAAATGGGCCATTCTGGGAAAAATGGCCGAATTGGGAGCAGAATCTACCTTCGAACATGAACAAATTTTGCAGCATGCTTTAAGTTCAGACATCGAAAAAATAGTATGCATTGGAGAGGAATGGCCAGTTAAAAAGGATGGGAAGCTCTTATACTTTGGTAATGTAAATGAAGCCAAGAAGGAAATTCAAACCATGAACTTAAAAGCCAAAACGATTTTGATAAAAGGTTCCAGATCTGCTACATTAGAGAAGCTTTTACAGGATTAATTCCGCTATTCTTTTTGGGACATTGGATTGTATGGTCTGTAGATATTCTTCATAAGTACAGGGTATCAAAATATTTGCATTGGACAACTCTCCTGAGTATGGACTTTTAAACCACCATTTTCCGGTAATCTCCGATTTGCAAAAGCAGATTTCCGAATCAAATTCTGGTAAATCAACTACATATTCTGTTAATTGAGTTTTTTGAGCGGAAGCATCTAACTTTTTAATAGAAAAGCCCTCCATGAAATACCAAACCAATTGAGCTATATTATAGTCGCATTGCTCAGTACTGTCTTGTTTTGCCTGCCAAGTATGAATGAAAAAAAGTTGATTGTTTTCTCCTGCGCCCGCCATGCGGCAAATGGAAGCTGCTTCTTCTGAATATAACCCACTGGATATAGGATGCCCCTTC